>NZ_JBBPHP010000011.1:0-178022 GCF_038039535.1 Catalinimonas locisalis
ACGCCTTCCAGCATATAGGCGTATTGATTCTTCTCAGGAGCATCATAATTGAGCGCGACAAAGTCAAAAGAGAGGAAGTTTTCATCATGAGCAAGTTCAATAGGTCCGGAAGGTACGGCTCTTTCTTCATCCATCACCTGAAAGCCGGTGATGTAGACGGGTGGCATAGTGGTATTATCCTGAATGCTATCCGGATCAAAAATCACGAAGCCATTGACACTACCAAACATCAGCTTACCTTCACTTGCATATACACTCCCAACTCTGAATTCATTGGCAGGCAATCCGTCATTTACATCAAAGTTGTGAAATGCTTTTGTTTTAGGATTAAATCGGCTGAGACCATTGATAGTGCCAAGCCATAAATATCCATTTTTATCACCAATGATACTTACGATATGGTTACTGGGTAGTCCATCTTTCGTTGTAAAGTTTGTAAACACATTGGTTTTAGGGTCTAAACGGTTGAGGCCTCCCTGATTAGTACCTGCCCATATGATACCTTCCGCATCTTCGTAAAGTGCATGGACAACTTTATCATTTAAGAATTCTTGTGAGGATGAAGGCAGAACAACGTTTGACATAGCGTCATGTGTACCAGGTTCAAAGCGATTGTGTCCTTTCTGATATGTGGTTGCATTGATTGTATCCTCGATGTTGTCATGGAGAGCAGGGTTGGGTAGGTAAGTAGTAAAGGTATTGGTTTGCTGATCCAAACGAGCCAGCCCTCCTGAAAAGGCCATCCATATATCTCCATTACGGCTTGCAAGTATGTCATATACTGATAAGTATATTAAGCCATTAGCCATTCTGGGGTCATAGTCATAATAAGTAAAATTTTTTGTGTTTGGATCAAAAGAAGCTATACCCGTAGTAAATGGGTTTACAAAGCAATTACCTTTTCCAATCCATATTTTCCCACTTGGATCTTCAACGATTTGCTCTACGGGTATATCAGTAGGATAACGAATAAATTTACCTGAGCTGCTCTCTCTCATATATAAGGCCTCTATTGTGCCTACCCAAAGCCTGTTTTTCTTATCCAGATGTAATGACCAAACCAGATCAGTTGCTAAACTTCCAGGATCGGTAGGGTCTGCCGGGTAATGTATAATACTTTTAGTTTTTGGATTAAACTGGTATAATCCTTCATTGGAATTTAAATAAAAGGAATCCCCGCCCGTCCCCAGCCAAATATTTCCATTATGATCTTCTACCAAAGAACCTATCGTATTTTTATCAAGTATAACAGATAGCGAAGTTGGGGTAATTTGATGATTTTGAAATCGCTTGGGATGTGCGGCCACTTTGTTAATACCATTTACGGTACCAACCCAAAATGTGCCTGACCGATCTTTATACACCACATTCGTGTGATTATGGCTGAGGCTACCTGGTTCTTCCGGATTGGCCTCTATAGTTAATACCTGATCAGTTTGTTTGTCAATACGATAGAGGCCGCGCGCGCCACAAAACCATAAATAACCCTGCTCAATGTCATAAATATAGGGGTGTTGCTTTTTGATTTGGCCGTCAGCGTTGTATCGTGAAAAATGAAACGGTTTTTTATTGGTATCCATACGAAACAATCCTTCTTGGAATGTGCCTGCCCAGAGTATGCCCTCTTCATCCACATATACGGAATGACCACCTGGTTGGCGTTCCAAGGAAGCATCTAAAACCATGGCAGTGAATTTTCCTGTTTCCTTGTCCAATTGATACACGCCGTTTTCGCAGCTTGTCCATAACCTTTGAGAGTTATCTTCAGCAATATTAGTAAACCACAGCATTTTGCCAGGGGGAACATAGGGGGTAAACTGTCCTGTTGAAGGATCAAAGCGTACAATTCCTCCTACCGCACTTAACCAGAGAATACCATCCTGGCTTTCATGGATTGCCCAAAAGTAATTCCATAGGTTGGTGCCTACAGGTTCTATATCATAGTGTGTTACTTGACCAGTGAATTTATCCACCTGATGGAAACCTCCGCCGTATGTAGTCACCCACAATCGTTCTGATGTATCTTCATATATATCGGTAATATAACTATGATGCAAAGTATGCTCAGGATCATCAGGGTCTGGCCGGAAAACAGTAAAGTTATAACCATCATATTTATTTAGCCCATCTGAGGTACCAAACCACATAAAGCCTTCACTATCCTGCTCAATACACCATACAGTATTTTGTGAGAGGCCCTGTTGATCAGTAAGATATTCAAAATGAAACGCTTCTTCCTGGGCATAACTTTTCACAACCAAAAAACAAAGGCAAGCAAAAAGAGTAGCGATTGTGAGTAGTATTCGTTTCATAGGTTTGGAGGTTAGATACATATCAAACTCATGATTGATACAAAAGCATGTATTTTTTTCAGGTTTAATAGAAGTGAATTAGAATCTTACTGAAACCATATATTATTTGCATCAATACAGGGGCTGAAAGGACATAATATTTAATAATCAGATTCCTTTGCTATATAATCATCAAGTAATAGTATCTAGAAGGTAATGATTTTTTTTATTAAAATCCATAAGGGCAGAAACATCATGCTATTAAATTAAACGTAGACTTAAACGCTCTCCAAGGCCATGATTTGTTCTCTCAAGGCTTTTTATTATAATTTATCTATGCAAACTCAATTGACATTATCATACTCATCTACCATCACTGCATAGGTTTTGTCCATATCAAGGAAAGTACTAGCATCTTCATTGGCGGCTGCCATTTCAGGCGAATTCATTGCCAACGCCATGACTTCGTCATTGTCAAACCACAGTTCACCTATCGCATCGGGAGCATTTGGGTTGCCGTTAGGCTTTACATCGTTGAGTACCTCCTTAACCAAGCCTTTCACTTTACTGACAATAGAAACATGGCGCTCGCTTCTTAATTCTGCTATGCAATCCTCATGGCGGAACCCAGCCTTTCTGAAAATGATAAAAACTACTTTGCTCATGACCGTTAAGCTTTTATTATCTGACATTTGAAGTCTCACTCTTTTACATTAAAGCTACTCAAATGCCCTAGAAGAAGCTGGTAATGATGTTACAATTGCTGGTAATTTGGTAACACATAGCAATTCTTTTCACCATTGCGGGGAATGGATTGATGGGAAAAAAGAAAAGACCTATACGGCCTCATCTTCTTTCAGTTCAGCAATAAGATCAACATAACGGTTGTAGCGGCTGGTGATCTCTTTCACATATTTGTATGGCTCCAAACCGCGGCAGTAACCGTATTTGACGACTGCATCCCGATAATATTGTTTCTGTGCCTTAAGCAGTATGCAATCTTCCACATTATTGTCCCAGACCAATGAGTCTTTGCCCAACTTGGCTGCCAGTCTTTGTGCATCTTCTACATGATAGGGTCCTGCATTATATGAGGCCAGCATAAATTTTACTTTCTGAGATTCATCGGGTATGTGACTCCAGAATTCATTCAGATGATTCAGATAAGCAATTCCTGCCTGGAGATTTTGTTCAGGGTCATTGAGGTTGGTAATACCAAAAGATTGGGCGGTACGGGGCATTACCTGCATCAGTCCCCGAGCTCCTGCCCACGACCTTGCTCTGATCTGAAAGCGAGATTCCTGGAATGCCTGGGAAGCCAGTAGTCGCCAGTCCCAGCCCAGACTATCGGCGTATTGTTGTAGCAGGCTATCAAACTCTGAGATTTTGCCGGTTCTGGCTAGTGAAGAATATTCGTACTCATGACGTTCTCTGAACTTACGCTTGTTCTTAAAATAACGATTGTATATGACGTTAAATGTTGCAGTACGCTTGATTTTATTGAGCCATTGGTTAACTGCTTCCAGCAGTTCAGGAGAAGAGGTACGGACTGCCCAGGCAATGTCCTGCTCGGCCGATACAGGCAGGCTGACATCTACATTTTCATGCAGTGTTTGCGTGATTTCAGCAATATTATTGTCTGCTATAGTGTAATCAATCAGCCCTTCGGCAACTTCAGCGATCAGTGTACCCGTTTCTTTGGTTCCGCTTGCTTTTCTTATTTTTACCCGACCTTCAATATTTTTGGAAAGTTCTTTCAACCTTTCATAGTAAGAGGAGTTTTTCCTGACGTATATTTTTTTTCCTGCCAGCTGGGCGGTATCTCTGAGCAGCACTGCTTCTACTTCTTCCTCCTCCATATCTTTCCAGCCTTCAGGCATTTGCTGCACAAGCCTCTGTTCTACTTGACGTAAAGGCACTGTGAAAGTCATTTGCTCCTGACGAGCAGGCGTGATAGTAAGGTTATGGGCAATGATGTCCCCTTCTCCTCTGCGGAGCATGTTAGTGAGTTCGTCAATATCTTCGGCTACTTTAATTTCCAGGTCCAGGTCTAAAGACTCTGCCAGGCGCTCCATAAGTTCATATTCAAAACCCATGGTCTTGCCACGATACAAGAAATAACTGGTGGGGCTATAGGTAGTAAGGGCAATTAGTGTACCTCTTTCCTTGATCTCCGGCAGGTCATAAGTAATTTCATCAGCCAGACGATCATTGCATTGGTTAAGTCCGAGAAAAACAAAAAGTGATGCAAACAAGAAAAGTGCTGACGATTTTCGGGTAATCATGTTTCATAGAGTTTATTTATCAATGTGACACTTATATAAAACAAAAAAAAACGTTTTGTTCAAATACTTTAATTATTGATGTATAAAATATAACTATATGGATAAAACTCCCTATAGTTATTGAATTGGCCGCTATTTAAGCATACCTATCATAAGCTTTATCTCTAGGCTCCACTCAGATTTACCTCTTTTTTTTCTGCTGTTTCTTTAACGTGCGCGAAACAAGGACAGCGCAGTGAGCTACTACATCTTGTAGTGACATAGTTTTAGTTATCCACTTCAGCAGCAAAACGCTTGTTTTTAGTGGGTGAAATGAATACTTTTTCTCAATAATGATTTTAAAACTTTTTAATCAACCGACCTAAGCATTGCATATCCAATGAATCAAAACCCTAATCATTCTGGCCGCAGGCATTTTGTCAAACATACTGCTCTTGCCGGAGCAGGTATCGTAGTAGGAGCAGACCGTAGTATCTTTGCTCCACAGTTTTTTGCTGACAAGGTAAAAGTACTGAACCCTAAAGATCAGGTGCCGGTCAGCTTCATCATTGACGATTCTACTCCTCTGGTGAATATGGCTTACTATGGTATTCCTCAGTTTAAGGAAGTATTCCCTGATCAATATCAGCAGGATTGGAAGAAGTTGCCCCAGGAGATTCCCGATGATTTTGTACGTGAATTCAGAGATTACTGTCAACAGCATGGGGTGAAAGGTAAGTACAGCATAGTGCCCTATCCTGCCTGTACGGGTTGGGTAGATCGCTTTATTCCCGGTTGGTCAAAGCAGGAGCTTCAGGACAGCCTGAAACTGGTACGGGATACTTTGCAGCCTGACTGGGATATCCATCCCGAAATGATCAGCCATACCCGGGTGATAGACATTAAAACCGGACGTCCATTTCCTTATGCGGATGAACAGTATATGGAAAACTGGGGCTGGAGCCAGGACAAAAGTGCTGATGAACTGGGAGAGTATCTGGCTTATGCACTTAAGGTGTTGAAAAATGCTGAGCTAGATTGTGAAGGTGTGACCACCCCCGGTGGCTTTGGAAGTGAAAACAAAGAAAATCTGGCCCAGGGCACCTTAGCTGCCGTTAGAGAGATTTACGGAAATGTAGATGTGTCGCATTATTTCAGGGATTTGTATACTGAGCCTACCGAAAGCGTAGCGCCTCAGGTAAAGTATCCGGCAGATCTGCGTACTAATGACCCTAAATGTGTGGTATCGGTAATTGGCTGTACCGGTGATTGGTTTGGAGGCTGGGATGGCCTGACACCCGGTTCGGTGGATAAATTTATCACTGAGGATTTGAGCAGTGGTCGCATGGTGGAAGTCATGGATAGCGGGGAACCGGCCATTATGGTCTGCCACTGGCCGGGTATTTACTACAATGGTGAGAAATTAGGCTTTAACATTTTCAAGGAAGTGGTAAATCGCCTAGAACAGAAATACGGTACACTAAACTGGATGAAGAACAGTGAGATTGCGAGGTACTGGGCCGCCAAAGAGTTGACTGAAATTAACCATGATGGTAAAAAAGTGAGCCTGTACGCCCCCTTTGCAACCGAGAATTTTACCTTACAAATAAATGCAGCTAAAGCACGAAAACTACACCTGGTAAATGAGGGACTGCAACAACCGCTTGAGCAGGTGAAGTCTGGGAAAGCACTGAAGCAGGGCAGCTACTATCAGCAGGGAAATGATGTGATAGTATGTTTTAATCTGAAGCGCGGAAATTCAGAGCTGTTGTTAGGTTAGTCTGTTTTGAAGTGAACGGTAAAGGAGAGCCCCAAAATGAGATCGGGGTTTTACTCTGACATTAAGCATTCAGCTTCCTTCACTGAATATCAACCTGCAGAAAACTGATATCCTAGTACTTTATAATGCAGAAAACCTCGCTTTTACCCTCTGTAAATTCTTCCTGTATAGGTGGTCTTCACTGCTCAGATTCACCAGTTACAAGTAGGTTAGAAGGCAGTATGAATGAGTTCAGCCGGTGCATCAGCAGCATGATAACTAGCATTTTTAAGTTGAGATTCTTTTTCCTGACAGCCTACTAATCCAAGTAGAAAAATCACTAAGGCAATAAGGAGTTTAGATGAGTCTTTCATAATATCAGCGTTTCTATGTTGGAGAATGTTTATGTTACATTCTTTCTATAGCGCTCAGTTGAGAAAGGTCATCATGTGTAAAAAACAATTGGTGATATTTATTCACTAAAGTCTTTGAGCAGTGCATGGCTAGGTTTCCCGTGAACTTTACAAGCTTAGGAATCACTCCAGAGTTAAAGAATTGTCTTTTTTAATCATAGAAAAGTAACTTTTTCTCAAAAAAATGAGGTCTACTTTCAATAGAATATTTAATAAGGAAGTCTTTCTAAACTCCTTCTTCCAGGGCTTGTGCAAACTCTGCGCCTTATAAGGAGTTTAGTAATCGTATCTATGCTATTTCTATGAAAAAAAGAATCTGGATTCCTTCACTCATAATTTTAGCCTTACTGATAGCCTATCTTGTCGGGCCTATACCTCCCAACCCTACGTATTCAGAAGTATGGCCGGAATTACCTTACTCTTTGACCAAATTAGAAAAGTATATCAAAAGCACTGAAGCCAAGCATGCGGTACGAAAAAATAATCAGGCCAGAATTCTTTGGCATAACAATACCCCTCAGCTTACCGAATATAGCTTTGTCTACCTTCATGGTTTCGCGGGTAGCTATCGTGACGGTTATCCGCTTAACGTAAGCGTTGCCGATACTTTTAATGCTAATATTTACCTTTCCCGCTGGGTTGGTCATGGCTTAAAACCATCGGTTGCTTTAAAAAATTTTTCAGCAGAAGCTGCCTGGAAGTCGGCCAAAGAGGCACTGGCGATAGGGCGTCGTATCGGAAGAAAAGTAATTGTCATGAGCACTTCTACCGGAGGGACACTGGCCCTAAAGCTGGCCGCTACCTATCCCGATTCAGTATTTGCGCTGATCAATATTTCTCCTAATATTCGGGATGATGCCTTCGGCGCATTTTTGTTAAATTCTCCCTGGGGGTATGAAATTGCCCATTTAGCAGCTCTGGGAGAACATCGTAAAGTTCGGCATGAAAAAGAAATCGCCACTCAATATTGGGACACCATCTATCCGGCCGAAGCTTTGCTCAACCTTCAGGTATTGGTGTCATCAACCATGCATGCAAAGACATTCAATAAGATTGATTGTCCGATGCTTACGTTGTACTACTACAAAAACTTTTTGTTGGAAGATGAACATGTAGAAGTAGACCGCTATCCGGAAGTTTATCAGGCACTTTCTACTCCTGATTCACTGCTTAGGCTCATTGCACTCGGTGAACCGGGTACGCATTTTATTGGCAGTAGCATCAAATCCAAGAACTGGAGGAGTGCCCAGCAGGAAATTATCTTGTTTTGCCGCCAAACCCTAGGTATGCCTGTTTTGGCGGACTCTTCATCACAGGCTTTCTAGAGATGGTTGGCTGGCAGCTTTCCTGCTTATGCATATCCCTCTCAATCCGATGTTAGCATTTCACCTGACAAATTATCCATCAGCTCTATAGCTTCTTCTGCTGACATATAAAATTGCTTGATTCTATCCTTATAATTCAAAGGAATATCGGAATGATTTTGAATAAAATTTTTCTTGATAACCAGATAATCGCCCAGATTACAATGAATGGCTTTTACATCAGCAGTTCTTTCAGCTTCTATCATATACTCATGTGAAGTGATATAGGATAAGCCAAATTTTATCAGTGCAAAAGCACTTTTATCCTGATAATCCATGATATGGCCGAGTTCATGCGCCAGCCAGCCGATGATTATATCTTTAGGCAGTTCTTCTATCGGAAGCATATAATCTTCCATCTGAAAATTGCGAGAAATTTTGATGACGTAATCTCTTTTATTTTTAGACTGGAAGAAGCCATACCATTTAGGCTGAGCCTGCATGAAGGATTTGTTGATTCTGTCTTTGAACACAAAATCTATTTGTATTTCAGCCAATTCTGGAAAGTAGGACAGCACTTCGGCAACCTCCTCTTGGATGATAGAAGGTACTTTTTTGTTTTTTAAGATTTGTTTTTCACTGTCCTTAATTTTTGTCGGTAAAAATTGCTCTTTTTCTACATCATGCTTATGACGGTTAATACTCGCATCCTTTTGACCAAAACTGATGGTAGAAAAAACTATAAACAGTAAAACTGATAAGTGTTGGAACATGCGCGGGATATTTCAATGAACAATTCACATTATTTACTGAAAAGCCAACAACACAGTTTTAATATGAGTTTGGAAGATGTAAAAAAACACTATAGTTTTTCTATTAATTATCAGTTATGATGCTTTTTTGACTTTTAAAAGTATTATTTTTGATATTTATTAACTCAAAAAATTGTTGAAAACATAAATATTAACCATGATTTCAGGCTTAGTTTGTGGTTTATTACGCTTTGTTTGGCAGGAGCATTTAAATCGTGCTTGAATGGTCCGGCGCTAAAAAGGTTCACAGATTTTCCACGGCTACATAAATTAGATATCAGGTCTCTTATTTTAACTCTTCCATTATCTCAAGGCTTTGCTTACGGTAGGCACTGCCTTCGGCTGACAGTTCATTGAGGATAGCCTTGGCTTCTTCTTCCTGTTCGTTCAACAGATATGCCAGCGCCTGATACCAATGGGCATCGTTAGAAAATACGGAGCTTTCAGTTTGCGCTACCTTTTCCAGGTGTCCGATGGCCTGCTCAGGTTTTTCTTCAGCCAGGTAAGAGATGCCTACATAATAGTTGAGCGTATCGTTATTGGGGGCAGCTTCCAGCAGTGGCTGCCAGAAGCTTCTTGCCTCTGCAAATTCTCCCAGCTTATAAGATACCATGCCTTCAGCAAAGTCTGTATTGTTGGAGTAGCCGAGCGTAGTGGGTAGGCCGGTGGCCGGAGCAAAATAAGAAGCATAAAGCGAAGCTGGCTGAGAAGATTGTAAACTAAAAAACCACCATCCGGCCAGGACAAAGAGTGCCAGTGAAGCTGCCACAGCCCAGGTGAAGTAAGCGCGTCTTGACTGCATAGAGACTACGGGCGTTTCTTCTTCAAAATGCTTTTCATGAATCTGATCCAGCATTTGGCGCAATGACTCAGTTTCTATAGAAGAAATAAGTTTTCTATGAAGTGATACTTCTTCCCTAAGCGCTTCATCTTTTTCAATCTCAGCCTCAAAACTTTCCTTTTCAGAAGTTGAGAGCCTTCCGTGAATGTAATCTTCCATTTTTTCAAAAAGTTTTTCGTCCATGATGCTTATGTCAAGACTGGGTTAGTACTATTTTTTTGAGCCGTTGCATGCAACGGTATTTTTCATTTTTGGCAGAAGCTTCACCTATAGTCATCGCCTGGGCGATTTCCTGCAGGCTTTGCTTCAGGAAGTAGAAGCGCTTCAGTAAGCTTTGGCAACGCTCTCCCAACTGGGCAAACTGCTGTTGAAACTGGCTTTGCTCTTCTTTGTCAATCCATTCTGTCATAACTTCAGCCTCTTCCGCAGGTTCCATGTATACTTCCTGCTTTACTTCGTAACGTGAGCTTGCTTTCTTCATTTTGTCCATCCATCGGAGCTTACAAATCTGTATCAGATAAGTGCTTAGCTTTACGCCTTCACGAAGCTGATAGCTGCCGGAGCGTATGTTGTTCCAAAGTGCGATGATCCCTTCCTGAAAGATGTCTTTGGCATCATCTTCATTGCCTTTGTACTGAAATACCAGTTGGCGCACTGCCGGAAAATTCCGGGTGTACAGATATTCAAAAGCACTTTGGTCATTTTTAAGTAATCCTTGATACAGGGCATGGTCGTCATATTCGGAGGCAGTCAGTTTTGGTGTCATATTTACAGAGGGTTACTCATCAGTACATAGGGTTAAGATGAGAAAACAAACTGCAGAATATAAGCATAAATATTGATTTAAGACTAATAAGCCGGTTTTTGGGCACTCATTCCCGGATAAGCATTGCTGTTTTGGGCATTGCCGGTAGGATACCCTCCATTGGTATAATTCAGCTGTACATCAGCAGGATTCTGAGTAAAGGTTTGATTCTGTGGTACTTGCCGCATAGGTTGAGCAGATGGGTTACTTCTGTTCATCTGTTGCCCCTGCGTATATTGTCCGTTTTGAGGAGACTGAGGTGCGGCAGGAGCGTAAGGTTGCTGGGTAGCATAAGGCGCTTGCTGTGGTGCTGATGGAGCAGAATCGTCTGTACCATAAGTGATAACAACGCCCACTACAACTATCCAGAGAATGACCTTCTTGGATTTAAATCCGGAAAGATAATCTTTAAGCATTTTGTCTGAAGTTTTCATAATCCTAAATGTTTTCAATGATTGTTTCTATCAATGAATAGAGCTAGTAAGAGAAAGGTCATCATGTAGGTGAGATTTTTTTAGACTCGCTTTTTAGCTTAATGAAAGTTTATATGATAATCATTTAGACGGTGCGAAATCAGCATCGCTATAAATGGAAAAAGCCCGTGGTACAATAACCACAGGCTTAGTGAAGATTGACAAAGAGGATGTTAGTAAGGGTATTCGGGTTCTATCTGCTGCCAGTCACCCTGGAGTGAATTATGATCAAAGTTAGGGTCATCAGTGCGGTAGTAGTCACCCAGGCCGTTGGTATAGTTGTAGTCGTACTGCCCATCCATGTGCATCTCCTGACCAGACCATGGGTCGTTGAAAGTACTGCGCTCATGAATCTGATCAATGTAGGCATCATGACTACTATATCCGTTAGAGTTAGTATTATAAGAACCACTGTTTCTCAGATCATTCATAAAGCTGTTATGGTTAGCATCTCTTAGCTGGTTCATTTCACTAATATTTCTTTGGCTGGCGTCAAAAGCAGCCTGGTTGTTAGCCATTCTTTGGCGGTGTGCTGCCGCGGCATTAGCACTGCGCTGTTGGTTGGCTATCGCTATCTCCTGCATTACTCTTTGGTTAATCTGGTCCATACGCTGCTCATGAGCAGGATTTTTCACTGTGTTCTCACCTATTCTCTTGATAATGGCCTCAGATTGTTCGTAATGATTTGCCGGAGCAAGCATAAGGGCCATAGGCTGCAACATTCCCACTTCGCCCATAGCGGTGGGTTGTATGAACTTAGCAAAAGCTATTTTACCTTGATATGCCTGTCCGTTTCTCTGTCCGCTTACGGCTACTTCCAGTGCGCTTACCTGCATGCCCTGGGCACTTAGTTTCTGAGCCATTTTCCTAAAGTCTTTATTTTGCTCTCCTTCCTGGCTAGGCACTAAGTTAGCTACTGAGACTTGATTTAGGGTGTTGTTAAGCACCAATCCAAGCGCCTCCTGATAGGCTTGTTCAAAGTTTTTTCTATTTCTCCAGCCGTACTCAAAAATATTGGCATAAGCCCGGTTCAGTTCTCCTCGTGGACCAATAATATCAAGTTTGAAGTTAACTGGACGAGCGGTATTAGGATCAAAGGCAATATCCTGCTCTACTTTCCAGCCTTCGGGTAAAGCAATGGTGGAGATAGGCATTTGTAAACCTTTGTCATAAATCACTACTTTTCTATCATCATTGGCAGAAGCAGTGAAACTTGCCTGAGTGTCACCCGTGGCTTCCTGATGAGGGTATTCCTGATATTGTCCGCTATCGCTGCTGAAGCCACCTGCTTCTACATGGCCTGCTTCGTATCCTTTGTCCTGCTCATCAAAGAGGAAAAATGAACCGGCAAGCAGACTGCCAGCAATAAAGATTATTTTTTTGGTGCGAGAAAGTTCGTTGAAGGATTTCATAGTAAGGTAAATTTAGTTTTGAAGTTTGTTTATCTATCTATAGAGGCAGGTATCGGGAGGTCATCAATAATTATTAAAAAATTTAAAAAAAAATCATGCTTTGATTTTTGCCCCACAAAGACACGGTTTAATTATAGGTCATCATGTTGTTAATGGGCGTGCCCACTACTACCGAATAATTCCACCGCCAATCGTTATAAAGTTGCTGTGGTGCCTGAGCATATGTTTGACCGTTGGCGGGATCGCTTACCCGTATCATTCCTTCTGGTGTAAGCCCTTGTAGAATGATAAAATGACCTACATTAGGATTGTTACTGGGATTGACCAGGGCGATGAGTTTCCATCCATTGGCTAAAGTAGAATACAACTGCTCGGGCGAAGCCGGATAACCCACTTCCCAGGCTCTGAACTGGTAAGACTGTAGCAACTGCACCACCTCTTTGACATGTGCCGGACGGTTCTGAGGTGTGCCGGTCAGGCGGCTCACAATCTCAGTTTGCGTTTGATTGACCTGTGCCTGGGCGAGTACACTTTGTACACAGGCAGCCCAGCACCACATTGTGTTTTCCTGTACTCTGATCTGGGCCTGTGCCTCGCTTGTAATTAAGACAAATAACAGGAGAAGCAGAGAGCTGATTCTTTTGAAGGGCTTGGTACTTTTCATCGTTCTGGTAGAGGTTTATTTATTAGTAAATCAGTTGCGGTATTATTTCCGAATTTCCTGGAGAGATAGGGTATCCGCAGAAACTCTGAACCTGTTGGGGTCAGCGGCGTAGAGAGAAGAATGCAGACTGCTGTTTCTTCCATCTACCTTAGTGTTCGCTTCTGACGTATGATTGGTGAAAGCCAGTAGGGCCTTCAAAATCGCGATCATGATGAGGATGAGTATGTGCTGGCGTTTCATGACGTTAGTGTTTAGGAGGTTTAGCATGTTTACTCATTAATAGAAGAGCTTTGCGGCTGGTCATCAGATGCAGAGGCTTTTTTTATAAAAAAACCACTGTTTTGTACAGTGGCTTGGGGTGAAAAAAAAAGGTGATGGTTTAATATGTATCGCTTTGTATATACTCCCAGTCACTATAATCTGTATGATAGCTGGAGTCAGGGTGCCAGTCATTACTGTGCCAGTCATTACTGTGCCAGTCATTACTGTGCCAGCCATTTCTCTCCGGTATGTATCTATCCATCGTCCTTTGGTATATTTTATAAAGGTGAAGGCAGTATTCCTCAAAGGCGGGGTTAGCCTGATAGCTGAATGCAATTTGCTCCTCTTTTTTAAGGGTTTCAGCCAGTTCATCCTCCGGTGCAGTGATAATGCCTATCGTTACGATATTTACATAATTGTATACCGGATTAGGATAAATAATCCTGACCAAACCCTTCTGGCTTTCTCCTTCCAGCTTTCCGCTGAAAGGGACTTCCAGATATTGATACATACTGTCAATCCTGACATAGGTACGCAGATAACTGGCTTCCGTAAGTTTGCCGGTCCTTATCTCTTCCAGTTGCATTTCGTCCATAAGGCCTTGTAAACTTTGCTTGATAAGGGGTTGCAGTTCCTCTTCAAAGTCCTTAAAATCCGAAGCTTTGCCAAGCTTGTAGTTGCCCATATACATGTGGCTGCGGATCATCTCTCCATGAGGACCGTTAAAACTTAGAAAGTAGTTGGTAAGCCTACCGCCGGTATAGGGGTCAGTAGAAATATCTTGCTGCACCAGCCAGTTATGAGGTATCACGTAGGACCCTCGGATCATTT
Source organism: Catalinimonas locisalis (assembly GCF_038039535.1). NCBI lineage: Bacteria > Pseudomonadati > Bacteroidota > Cytophagia > Cytophagales > Catalimonadaceae > Catalinimonas > Catalinimonas locisalis. Next base: position 14,131 of record NZ_JBBPHP010000011.1, read on the forward strand.
GCAGACCCCGGTCGTAGACAGCTATCTTTTTGACAGTGTCACTGAGCACCTGATCTTTTTTCATAAAGGCGACGCTGCTGAGCTTTACTGCATGTGGATTCTGCATGCTGTCATCTGGCGCAATGGTATAACCGATAAACATAAAACCAAAGCAGATGGCTAGGATGACTTCCGCAATGAGTAGAAAATAAGTGAAGAATTTCATAGCATAATTTCGTTTAGGAGTTTTACCCATTGATAGAATCCGAAGCGGCAAGGTCATCATACAGGAAGAATTTTTATCAAAAGCACCGCTGATAAAAAAAGCCCGTGGCACAATAACCACAGGCTTATTGAAGATTGACAAAGAGGATGTTTAGTAAGGATACTCGGGTTCTATATGCTGCCAGTCACCCTGGAGTGAATTGTGATCAAAGTTAGGGTCATCAGTGCGGTAGTAGTCGCCCAGGCCGTTGGTATAGTTGTAGTCGTATTGCCCATCCATATGCATCTCCTGCCCAGACCAGGGATCGTTGAAAGTGCTGCGCTCATGAATCTGATCAATATAGGCATCATGACTACTATAGCCGTTCGTATTGTATGAGCCGCTATTTCTCAAGCCATTCATAAAGCTATTGTGGTTAGCATCCTGTATCTGACCCATTTCCCTTATGGTGTTCTGCTGAGCTTCAAAAGCAGCTTGATTATTGGCCATTCTCTGCTGATGATTTGCTCTTGAGTTAGCCATTTGCTGATTATGGAAGTTATTCTGGCGTTGCATCACTGTCTGTTGAATTTGCTCTCTGCGCTGCTCATATGCAGGGTTTAAGGTGTAGCTCTCATCAATCATTGTCTTGACTTTTGTCAGCAGAGCCAGATTACCGGAAGGGGCGATGGAACCACTTACTGAAAGAGACCCCATTTGTGCATTCCCTAACTTGTTGATTTGCACAAAACCTTCATAGCTTTGTCCATTAAGGTAACCGGATACCGGAGCCTTTAAGCACTGAATCTGAGTTCCATTATTCACAAGGCGCTGATATACCTTAAGTTTCATTAATACTTGTTGTGCCTGTGGGTCCTGCTCCAGATTGCCTACACGTAGCTGCTCAAGCTGTAAGCCAGAAAGCGCTCTCTGCAAACCTTTCTCAAAGCTTATGCCTGCCATTGCACCAAATTTGGTAGTACCCAGAGAGCGGATTAGCTCTCCATTTGGCCCTGTGATTTCTACATGATACCTGGCTGTTTCATTGGTATTAGGGTCCACAGCGATGTCCTGACTCAGTTTCCAGTCTTCAGGAATGGTATAAGTACCCATAGGCATCTGTAAGCCTTTGTCATACAATACGATCTTGCCGCCCTCAGAAGATGGGTTAGTGGTGAATTGGTTAGAAGGAGCAGTAACGGCTTGCCCATCATTAGGATACTGACCTGGCGCATAGGCATAGCCTCCATTTTCAGCATAAGCCTCGTCCTGATCGTCCAACATAAAAAAACCTCCGGCGAGTATGCCACTGGCGATGACGAGTATTTTGTGGGTAGTGGAAAGTTCTTTAAAAGATTTCATAGTGCTAAGGATTTAAATAGTTTGTTTACCTATCTATAGCGCCTGCCGCACTTAGGTCATCATATTTTTTCAAAAAAATAAAAAATATTTTACGCGATCTTTAGGGTTGGGTAAGCAGTTTGGAAACTAGCCCTTAGTCTCTGCTCTGCGCTTCTGCAGATGTCTGATAAAAAACAATGCGATGATGAGGAGAATGCCGACGCCCAGCCCTATACTCCAGCCCGCATACTGGGTAGAATTCAAATGGATTTCCGTATTATCACCGGTAAGCACCAGTCCTCCCCAGTAGTAAGGAGATTGTAAATTGCCTTCTGCTTTATCTAAATAAGAGAGCTTGTCAGCCCTCAGCGCTTCTGCCGATGTCATATTGTCGTTAAGATGCCGGTAAAAATCCTCGGCAATCTGGTTGGACTGCTGATCGTCTATGCTCCACAGGCTGTAGATCACAGTGGGGCAGCCAGCATAGCGGAATGCATGCGCAAGAGATAAAACTCCCTCCCCGCGGCGGTACTGTCCCAGTCCGGTTTCACAGGCGGTAAGCACTGCCAGTTGGGTATTCAGAGAGTTACTGTACAATTCATAGGCATACAGATAGCCATCCTGTTCTTGCTGAGGCTCGGGAGTGAGTGCCAGAAAACTGTAAAGCGGAGACTCATTCTGTAGTCGGGCGTGGGTGCCAAAATGCAATACGCTGGCCTCATTTGCCTGAGTAAGTAAATGCGTTTCGGTAGCGGACTGCTCAGTGAGAGAAGTACCCCAGCCTTCTTCCTGTAGTTTTCTGGCAAAAGCCAATGACCAGGGCGTACGGAGCCAGCTTAGGAAGGTAGAGTCAGGCGGTTGATGCTGCGGAAGTTTTTCCAGGTAATTATCTTTGAGATCCTGTGAGAAACCAGGCGCTATGCCTAAAATACCCTTTCCAACACTGACATTGACAGCTTCTGAAGCTGCTAAACTATAACCGTAATATACACAGTAATCTCTGATGAGCCAGGGCCAGGCTGCCATCGGACTTCCGTCTGCTGCTTGCTGGGTCAGTAGCGTCTCAAAGTTCAGATAGTGCAGTGGTCCGTCAGCCAGAATTTTGACAGGAGTAGCGGTAGGAATACCCAGGGGTTGCCAGAGGTTTTGGTAGAGAAAGTAGCCCAATGCGGATTTCTTCTCAGTGTGACCATCCTGCTGATAAAGCTGCTGATACTGCTGCAATGAGTCCTGCCAGCCATCAGGCATATTGAGCCAGTTGGTTTTCAGTTGCTTGGGCTCAATTTGCACTGCCAGCAGGGCAGAGTCCAGATCAAAATAGGCGAGAGCAGTATAGTTTTGATCAGCCAGACGAGCCTGTATTTCATTTTTTGTCGGTGACTGAATGGCATAGCGGGCTTCATAATACTGAGGGTAATCCTGCTTCAGTTGTTGTTGAAGTTCCTGCCAGGCCTGGAGAATGGATTGTTGCTGTAAGGCGATTTCGGAAGCACTTTCTTCATCTTCACTGCCCTGCTGGCGCGCCAGAGAAAAGCGAAGCTGCTCTTTTAAAACCTGGCTTTGGGCCACCAGAGAATCGGGAACACCGGCAAAACTTATCGCCTGCCGATCTTTGAAAGCCAACTGTATGGTAGCACCCCGGCTGGCCTGTATGCAGTTGAGCAATAAATTCTCCCAAACCTCTGGATTTGCATGGCTATAAGCTAAAGCCCGGTGAGCCAGGACCGCACTCTGCCGGTAAAATGTCTGTAGCTGATCGGATACGGACTCATACAGAGAGGCATCATTGTAGAGCGACTGAAAAGTGGGAAGCCAGCGCTGCACCGCAATGAAAATATTATTGGCGGTGTGCAGGTCTTCTGCCTTGATTTTATTACCCTCCTCCAAAAACAGACCCAACTGGAAGTTAACTAAATCCAAAACCTTTGGGCTGTACACACGGATTTGTAGCGTATCCAACTGCTTAATATCAGTGATTGACTCATTCATGCCGGAAGCGCCTCCCCAGGCCATGTGCAGATAGTTTTGTAAGCTATCCTGCATCTGAAGCTGCTCGTAAGCGATGGCCAACTGAAGCAGGTTTTCCTGAGCATGATGGTGAGTAAGCCCGAATTTCTGACGATAGATGCTGAAGGCCTTTTTCCAGTAAGCTATTCCCTGTTCTTTTTGATCAAGCTCCCAGGCAATGCTACCCAATTCGTAGAGCGCATCTGCCCGTTTGGGATGATCAGCGCCTACTGTCTCTGCCCGTATTTGCTCCGATTGCGTAAAATAGCTTTTGGCCTTCTGCCAGTCTTCTCTTTCCTCTGCGATGAGGCCAAGATTAAAAAAGCTTTGCGCAATTTCGGCAGTCTCAGTCTCGTATAAGTCTCTTTTTTCTGCCAAAGCCGCCAGAAATATAGAATCCGCTTTTGCATACTGTTCCTGCTGGTAGTATGCAGCTCCCAGTGCGTCCTTGATATTAGCCCGCTGATAGTCGGGATAGCTGATGAGCGTGTCCGCGATTTCCAAGGCTTGCAGGTAGTAGGATTCGGCAGTTTTGCTTTCGTTTAGGTTCAGGTACAAAAGCCCCAGGTTGACATAGTTTTGTGCCAATGGCAGGTGCCTTTCTCCTTTTCGGTTAGAAACGATAGCTTTCAGTAAAAAGGTTTTAGCCTGTTGAGGATCGCCCATATCAATCATGTGCGTACTGTAGTTGTTGGCCAGTACCGCGATATGCGGATGATCTTCCGGAAGGTGATGTTGGAGGATGGTCCAGGCCTCAGCGATGGCTGCCTCAGCTTCCTGGAGATTGCCCAGGGCAGAGAGGATGATGTAAAGCGTATTGGCGCTGTATCCCAGTTCTTTATCTACCGGGTCTAATACTCTTTTTCTCAGCTGATGGGCATGCTTTACCCACTTCTCCGCTTCATCATAGGCTCCCGACTGCATAGACATGAAGCCCTTCAGCTCATAATATTTCGCCAGTTGAAAAGAATCTACTTCTGTTCTGCCAAGTTCAGTGTCAATGCTTCTCCTGGAGTATTCCATGGCCTGCTCCAGATTGCCTTCACCCATATAGGTATAGCCTACCTCATGGTAAATTTTGCTCAGCAATGCAGGCTTGACGGTGGTAGAAGAAGATAATAACCCTTCCAGAATGCTTCTAGCATGCTCATAATCATACTGCTGAATATAGCACTTGGCCTCCCAGTATTGGTAAAAAGCTAAGCTATCATTCTGCTTTAGAGACTGCTGATAAGTAGCCAGTTGGTGATAGGCTTCTGCTGCCTCGGCATAACTTCCCTGCTGGTACAAACTATCGGCATAGTCGTAAGAAATAGTTTGGGTAAAACCGTTATTGTAGGTTAATAACAAAAGAAGGGGAAGAATCCAGAATAGCCTGCTATAGTCTTGCTTAGGTTTTTTCACATCATAAGAAACTAAATTGAAGCTGTAATCGCAATACTTTGTAGGTGAACACTTAGCCTAAAGGCCAACTATTTTTATACAAACAGAGCAAAGCTTGGCAAGTGCGGAATTGAACTTGCAAAAATGTGACTTCACTCAATTTTTATAGAAGATTTTTTTGAAATATAACCTTTCCTTATTTATAACTATTTTTTGCGAAGTAAATACAAAGCTATGTTTAAACAATGGAATGGATAGGTTTTGTAATTTAAACGATTGATTAATTTGGATTCTAAGAAGAACTTGTAATATTTAAAACATTATAGCTTAATATCCCGTATATATTATTAAATTTTTAAAGAATCCTAAAATATTTATCAACTACCTAATGTTTAGTCAATCACCGTTAGGCCGCAGTTAATGCTTATCAGTTAACTGTTGTTAAATTTCATAACCATGGAAACGATATTCCACATTTTTAGCATTTTTTCTAAGAGCCGGGTCATCTCAATACTGGCTGCTGTTTATCGTGATTTCTTTGGTTTATGTCCCCCCAACGCTTACTTGCAGTAGAATTTCTGGCTGTACGTTTAAGCTGCCCTACTTATCACTTGCTATTAATCCACCAAGCTTCTGACTTTGCTTTCTCCAACAAATTGATAAAGAAAGAAGCTCCGAGCTGGTATTATGGAAATTTACTCATTAATCTAAATTGCTGTTAAGTTTCCACAGATACATGGCTTATTTGTCAGGTTATAGTATAGGCTGATCGTACAATCCGGTTTTTCTCACTTCTTCCTAAGCACTGCTTAGTCAGCTTGATTTTGTCTTCAAGAAAGTTTTTGAATCAGAGAACCCCTCTATTTAAGCTTAAAATAGTGATACGAAGGTAAATCAAGCCCACCTTTTCTCTTAATAATCTTCAAGAGTGGATGAGAGATTAATGTCAAATTTTCTCTCCCGCCATCATTTATCAGCTACAAAAGTATGCTGACAGGCACCCTCTTTATATCCTCTAATATTCAGTACGATGATAACGGCTATCCAAACTATTTTCCGCGCCCTATGCATATCCTTTGCTTTGATGATGATCAGCCTCACAGTAGATGGAGCCTTTGATTCCAAGATCTTTCAGTTACGTAATCAAAAATCCTATACCGAAGTCCGCTTCAGGCTGGAAGATAACCTTATCATCATCCCGGTACTTGTCAATGGAACAGAAGAGATGAGTTTTATCCTGGACACAGGCACAGACTCACCGCTTATTCTTAATCGTAAGTATATCAAAAACCTGGATTTACCCCTTAACAGAGAGATCAATTTTCAGGGAGCAGGTATGGGCGCAGCGTGTAAAGGTTCTGTAATTTCATCCATGAGCCTGCAAATCGCCGATGCTTATGCAGATCATATAGGTGGCGTAGTATTGAAAGATAACCCGCTGATGAATTTAAGGATTAATGGAATCAAAATTCATGGCGTACTTGGTGCCAGCCTCTTCAAGAGTTTTGCTGTTGAAATTGATTATCTCACACAACATTTGAGATTACATGAGGGGCAAAACTTTCTGGATGATCAATCTTTCTCTGAGCATGAAATGCAGATGTCCTGTAGTCGTCCTATCCTGAAAAGTGTGCTGGAGTTTAATGAAAAGCAATATGAGCTCAAGCTTATGATAGATACCGGATTAAGCAATGAAATGATTATTTACGACCATACTTCATTTGACTATGTAAAAACCTCTGTTGAAGAAATTGGGAAAGGCTACAGTGGGAAAGTGAAAGCTACTGTTGCCCATGTGGACGCATTGAAAATAGCAGGGCAGGAACTCATGGATGTCCATACTTATTTTCCTGAGCATCATAGCTACAAGGCCGTTTTGAGGAAAGTCAGTGATAGAAATGGGACAATAGGCAATGCTTTGCTCAAAAGATATTGCATCGTGCTTGACTATGCTGCAGAGACCATCTACATACGGGAAGATCATAAGGAAAGACCTGACTTTACAAAATTCTTCGCTGAAGATGTTAAATAGTAATGCGCATCAGGTGAGAATAGTTTTCCATGCCTAAAGTATCAATTTCCTCTCTCTGAAGCTTACAAAAACATTAATTTGTACCTCAATCTGCTATGACTTATCTTTCCAACTGATTAACTGCCTAACTATGAAAAACTACTATTTCCTACTGCTATTTATTTCTTTTGTAATATCATGTAAACCTAATCAGGAAGATTCAAGAATAAAAGTCTGGGAAGCGCAGGCTGAGAATATTACCATCATACGCGATGACTATGGGATACCTCATGTCTATGGCAAAACAGATGCTGATGCGGTTTTTGGGATGATTTACGCCCAGTGCGAAGATGATTTTAACCGGGTGGAGATGAACTACATCACAGCTATCGGACGACTGGCGGAAGTAGAAGGGGAGGAATTACTGTACAATGATCTGCGGGCCCGGCTCTACATGACTGAAGAGGAAGCCAAAGCTTACTACGAGGCAAGCCCTGAGTGGCTCAAAAAACTTTGTGATGCCTTCGCCGATGGTGTCAACTATTATCTGCATACGCATCCTGAAGTACAGCCTAAGCTGATCACCCGCTTTGAGCCCTGGATGCCCATGTACTTCAGCGAAGGTTCCATTGGAGGAGATATTGAAAGAGTTTCTACCAAAAGACTGCAGGCATTTTATGAAAAAGACCAATCGCTTGCGCTGAATGAGTTTGGTGATGGCCTGGTGTATCCCGACCCTTTTGAGGAGCCTCAGGGTTCCAATGGTTTTGCCATTGCCCCGGAACTGACCGAATCAGGCAATGCTATGCTGCTGATTAATCCGCATACTTCTTTTTTCTTCAGAGGAGAGACGCATATGGTGAGTGAAGAAGGACTTAATGCTTATGGAGCAGTTACCTGGGGACAGTTTTTTGTCTATCAGGGCTTCAACGATAAGACCGGCTGGATGCATACTTCTACCCGCACCGATTGTATAGATGAGTTTCTGGAAACTGTGGTGGAAGAAGATGGGCAGCTAAAGTATCAGTATGGAGATGAAATGCGGCCGGTAGAAGTATCGGAAGTAACGCTTGCTTATAAAGAGGGAGAAGAGGTGAAAAGCAAGACTTTCCCGATGTACCATACCCATCATGGACCTATCGTCAGGAAGCAGGGCGAGCATTGGGTAGCCACCAGCATCATGTGGAAACCAGTAGAAGCCCTGACCCAGTCCTACACCCGTACCAAAACCACTGGCTATAATTCCTTTCATAAGATGATGGCCATCAGTACCAACTCTTCCAACAATACGGTCTATGCCGATGCCGAAGGCAATATCGCTTACTATCACGGCAATTTTGTACCCAAAAGAGACACCAGCTTCAACTATGCTGAGCCGGTAGATGGCAGTAATCCGGCTACCGACTGGCAGGAACCTCATCCGCTCAGCGAACAACTTACCATATTGAATCCGCAAAATGGCTGGATACAGAACTGTAATTCCACGCCTTTTACCGCAGCGGCAGAGTTCAGCCCTAAGCCCGAAGACTTTCCCGCTTACCTGGCTCCCGATGACGAGAATTTCCGTGGCATACAGGCAGTAAGGGTTTTGACCGGTCAAAAAGATTTTACGCTGGACAAACTTACCAAGGTGGCTTATGATCCTTATTTAACCGCTTTTGAAGCATTGATTCCCGGACTGATCAAAGCTTATGATGAGGCAGGTCAGGATATGCCTGAGCTAAGTGCAGCAATTGATACCCTTAGAAATTGGAACTATAGCGTTTCCGGAAATTCAGTAGCCATGTCGCTGGCGGTGTACTATGGGCAGCACTATCTGGAGGCATCCACTGCGCCCGAAGATTTGAATTATATGGAAAGAGTGAGCTATTACGGGGAAGAATCACCATATGAGGAGCGATTGCAGATTTTTGCTGAGGCAAAGCAAAGCCTGGAGGAAGACTTCGGGCAGTGGCAAACCGAATGGCTGGAGATCAACCGTTACCAGCGGCTGAATGGCGATATCAGGCAGCCCTTTAATGATGATGAGCCTAGTGTAGGTGTACCTATGGCTTCTTCCCGATGGGGAGCATTGGCTTCCTTCGGAGCGCGTACTTATCCGGGTACCAAAAGGATGTACGGTACGTCAGGCAACAGCTTTGTGGCCGTAGTGGAGTTTGGTGATAAAGTGAAAGCCAAAAGCCTACTGGCCGGAGGGCAAAGCGGTGATCCCGATTCTCCGCACTTTGACGATCAGGTAGAGATGTATGTAGACGGCAAATTCAAAGATGTGGCCTATTATCGTGAAGATGTAGAAGCCAGAGCAGAGCAAACTTATCGTCCCGGGGAATAAAAATTTAAGCGTCTGTGCTTTTTTACTCCAAAACTAAAATGCTATATACCAACCTTTTACAGCAAAGAAATGCCTTATTATTTATGCTCAACTATTTAATACACTGTAAACTAAGTTGTGCAACATTTTCTTGAAGCTGTCATTTCGTAGCGCAGCGTAGAAATCTTTACCACGCATACGATCAGCTACATGGTAAAGATCCCTAACGGGATGACTAATACCACAAAAACTTAATTTATAGTGTATTTAAGGTAATTTTACACTACTGGGGCCTTTGATATCTATGACCTTTGATCTTGTTTCAAAGGCCCAGAAAGATTTTTCTGACAGGCAGTTAGGGTCAGCTTTTAGTAATTTTTGGCGCAAATCATCCAACTCCCGGGCAGTAGGTTCAATGTCTAAGAAAGACTGATTGTTTCTTGCTGCTCTTATCTGGTCAACATACTGGCGGTAAACTAACAGACAATGTGCCAGGTGACCTACAGAACTATTCATAAAACGCTGCGGTACATAATCCGGGTGAACAGGAGAAGTGTTGTTGTCATCTATCCTGTGGGCATAAGCGATATCAATCATCTTAATTTTGTCACTATCGTCACTATCAATATAGATGATTCCTATTTCTCCTGAACCAATGACATAATGGTGAATAAAATCATCATTTTCTAGGGTAAGCACCTCCTTAATAGTTCTTAAGTTTTCGGTGTACAGTTTTTCATTGAAGCCCAAAAACGGAGCACAGCTATTGGGTAAACCTGCCCGGCTCAGGAAAGACTTATTCTCTTCACTGATAGGGAGGTCTTTGAGAGAAAGTGAGTCGTAGGCGACCAGTTGAGACAGAGTGTCATCCTTCCAGGCTTCTCTGAATACTTCTGGCGCTATAGCTTCGCTAAAGATAAATTCTTCGTCTACCGATACCTGCTGTGGCTCTGACTGACTCAATGAACTGCAGGATGCCCAAATGCCCAGGCATAAGCTAGCGAAAACAAACACTCTGACAATAAGCATTGTATGCCGGGATAATATTTATCAAAAATAAAAAGTATTGATTCATAAAAGAAATTAAAACTAAGCTTCATTTTACTCCCTGGCTTTCACTTGCTTATCCCTTCTTCTTTACAATAATGACTTAATGCTTTCCTTGACACACCTGATGTACAAAGCGCAGCTTTTCAATCACAGGGGGCGGAATCACAAAAGGGTACATATCCGCTTGCCCCATACTCCGGTTAATGCTGTTCATCGCAAAAGTGAGCGGCAACCATAAATTGATGATATCGTCAAAGTTTGTCAGCGTGTAGGGATTAATATTCATGTTGGCATCCATGCTATCATCTTGTTCGGCCGCCTGAGGGGAAACCTGTAAGCCAAAAGCATGAGCGGTTTCCAGAGTGTCCAATAAATGGAGATAGTGCGCCCAGGTTTCTGCCCAGTCTTCCCAGGGGTGGGCCGTGGCGTACTCGCTGATGTAATTTTCTTTCCAGTTTGCAGGAGGCCCTTGCTGGTAATGCCTTTTGAGTGCATCCCCATAGTTCTGGCGTTCATCTCCAAACATTCTGCGAAAATCCGATAGAAAATGAGTGTTAGCAATAAGCCGGTCCCAATAATAATGTCCTACCTCATGCCTGAAATGTCCCAGCAAAGTACGGTAAGGCTCTCCCATTTCCTCACGCCTCTTGGCACGCTCAGCATCATCGGCTTCAGCAATGTTGAGCGTAATTAATCCCTGATCATGTCCGGTGAGTACTGCCTCTCGCCGATCTGCTTTAAAGTCAAAGGCTAAGCCGGTTTCAGACTGTTGGGCCTTACTGACCAGGGGAAGATTCAAGCACAATAAGGTGTAAATCAGACGATGCTTTGCCAGTTCCATCTTTTGCCAGAGCTGTTTATGATTAGCTTCCTGTAAATTAGGTATCGTATGGTTTAAGCTGCATGCTTCGCAAAAAGGATCGTCCTGATTGGCAGGAACCAACCAGTTGCAAGCCTGATGCTGCATATTCTCGCAGTAGCGATACTGTCCAGACTTTCCGGGTAAGCTAAAAATACTGCCGGGCTTAGCGGGTAAGGTGTGCAGTTCCATGTCCTCTGCCAGAAAACCAAGGGTGCTTCCGCAGCTCTCACAGTGAGTATTTTCAAAATACAACAACTGCCCACATTGCTTACAGGTGAATAATTTCATATGGCTAAAAAAATTGAAGGCCTATAAAGTAAATACTTAATATAAGCGGGAAATCTCAGATTAAGTTTTGGGTTTGCAGCAATTATTTTCAGTGGGTAAATGCTCTTTTCTGAAGGTATATCGGGAAGGTTAAGTGATAGCTTTGAAGAAGGCAGGCATCTTAAGTGGTACTGAATGTATGAGGAAATAAAGCTCAGTGCAGGTGAGAATATAGGGGAGTGACATCATATACTTCTCACCTGCTGCAATATAAAATATTTGCTTCCTTAAAGTTGAAAGCCCAGCACCATGATATCATCTATCTGATCCTGGCTGCCTGTCCAGGAGCGAACCACTTCTTCCAGTGCCCTGCCTTGCTCCCGAATGGGTAACTGATTGGTGCGGACAAGTAGAGATCTAAGCTCTTTTTTGCCAAACTTTGAAGAACCTATGCCTCCAAACTGATCCTGCAACCCGTCAGACAGAAGATAATAAGAGGTGTCTTTTTCCATTGAAAGCTTATGTTGAACATACGCTCTGTGCCTACCCACCTTAAAAGTACCCCCTACACCATGTTTGTAACCTTCAAGCGTTTCCAGTTGCTGCTCTTTAACACTGTATAGAGGTCTGCCAGCTCCGGAGAAGACAAGCTCATGGGATTGAAGGTTGATACGGCATAAGACTATCTCCATACCATCACGGTTGTCTCCTTCCTCCTGACGCAGCGCATAGACAATGCGTTCATGCAGTTCATTAAGGATGTATGCGGGTTCCAGAATATTTCTCTGGAGGATGATTTCGTTAAGCAACTCGTGTCCGATAGCACTCATAAATGCGCCTGGTACGCCATGTCCGGTACAGTCCACTGCGGCCAGAAATAAATTATCTTCCAGCTTTACACAGTAGTAAAAATCACCGCTCAGTACTTCTTTGGGCATAAGCAGAGTAAAACTGTTGGGCAGATAGGTGTGGATATACTGTTGGGTAGGCAACATGGCCTGCTGTATCCTTTGTCCATAATTTATGCTATCCATGATGCGCTTACGTTGCTTCTCCAACTGTGCATTCGCCTCTTCCATTTCTTTTATTTTCAAGGACAGTTCCATCTGCTTGATGACCTGCTTGCCCAAGGTTCTTAGTGCGAACCTTTGTTGCTCCGTAAGGGCACGTGGTCGCTGGTCCAGAACACACAAAGTACCAAGATTGTAACCATCAGGAGTCCGAAGTGTAATGCCGGCATAAAAGCGAAAACCATTTTGAGCGCTTACCAGAGGATTGTCATGGAAGCGTTCGTCTTCTAAGGTGTTAGGAATCTCCATGATTTCTTCATCATGGATGGTATGGGCACAGAAGGCGATTTCCCGAGGCATTTCCCGACATTCCATGCCAACTTTTGCTTTAAACCATTGTCGCTCGTGGTCTACAAAAGAGACCAGAGAGACAGGCGTATCGCAAATCTGGGAGGCTAATAGGGCTAATTCGTCATAATCTTTTTCAAAAGCACTGTCAAGGATATTATAGCGCGCCAATGCGGCTAACCTTTTTTTTTCATTTCGGGGCCGTGAGGCGGAGATCATAAGTGAAAGAGTAATAGTGGAATGATATAAAAAAGTAAAAATATGCTTCCAAAGCTTAATAAAAGATTCAAAAGTAGGGAGATGTTACCTGTGTAATGGCAGGAAAAAAGGAAATAAAAAAGGCTTAAAAGTGGGTAGCTCACAACATTTTAGGCAGGGGGTTCCAATCCAAAAACAATACATTCTATGCATACGCTACCTATTACCTCAGATGCTTCGTGGATTATTTGAATTCTGCCATGACAGGCAAATGGTCACTTAAAGCAAAAGAGCGCTCATCCAGGAGGTTAGTGCGAAAGTTGCCTTCATACAAAACTTTACAGCGCAACAGCCTTTTACCCAACGACTCATTTACCCAAATGTAGTCTACCGTCCGGTTGGGGACAGTGCTCTTAATGGTATTCTGTTGTTCTACTCCTTTAGCCATATAACAGTCTTTGAGGCCTGCTTCTTGCCATCGCGTATATTCATTTTGTATTGGCTCATGATTGAGATCCCCCTGGAAGATAAAGTTGCGCTTTTCTTGTGCATCGGCGTCAATTACTTTCAGCACTTCTTTTACCTCCTGCTCACGAATGGCATCATCACTGGGATGCAAATGGGCGCTATAGATCATCAGTTCTTCATCATCAGTTTTGAGCAGTGCCTTGCCCCAATGCCGGGAAAAAAGAGCTCCGGCTTCTTTCCTTTCCACCAAAGGGCAGTTTTGGGTGGAGACAATGTCAAATTTAGTCAGCAAGGCCCCCGGAAATCCGCCGGGAAAATAAGTGTAGTGCATGTCTAGTTTTTGGGCCACTTTGCTCACCTCACTTTCAGCAGGCGCTTCCTGAAAAGTGATGATATCGGGGCGATATAAGGCTAACTCTAATGCTATCCTTTCGGGCATTTGAGCGCGCACATCTTTCAAAATAAACTGAGTATCATCTGTCTTGGGATAGCCCTGAAAGGCATATACGTTATAGGTGATGGTGGTAATCTTTTTTTTAGGGAACCATTGCCAATTTCTGGCTGACAATGTGCCGGATGCTATAGCTAATGGGGTTAGGGTGAATAATGTCTTTTCAATAAATTTTCGTCTTTTCATAACGATAGTGTAAGTAGCTTTTTACCTAAAGATGTAAAGAAAAGGGCTATCTTAATTGAAATATATACTCGCTTCCACAATTGTCACTCAACTTATGAGCTTTATAGTAGCAGTATTATACCTCTTTTGGTCTGGCAATCAAAAAATAATAACTTGTATTTTAGAAGCGTGAAGCTTTATCTTATATACAGCCTATCACACATAAAACTAAGCATACAACCTGAACCATGAAGATTAACAAAGTCACCAGCAAAGTATACCGATGGAAAGGAGAGGTCAAAACCTCCGACACCATCTTTGCCACACCCTTAAGCGCATTAACTTTTCAGCCTCCGGCCGGACAGGACTCCCAGGCACCTTTCCGCTTTTTCAGCTGGCTGGTGGTGGAAATAGAAACCGACAATGGCCTGACAGGTATCGGCAATGCCGGTCTTGCTCCCGACCTCACCAAAAACATTATTGACAGCAGATTAGCCCCGCTCTTAGTCGGAGAGAACCCCCTGAACACCGAATATCTCTACGAGAAAATGTACCGCTCCAGCATCGCTTACGGACGAAAAGGGGCAGTGCTGGCCGCCATTAGCGCTCTGGATATCGCCCTCTGGGACCTGAAAGGCCAGCAGTTGAAGCAACCTGTATTTATGCTGATGGGTGGCAGAACCAAAGCCTCTATACCAGCTTATTATAGCAGGCTGTATGCCCGTAAGCTGGATGAGTTGCAGCAGGAGGCCGACACCTACAAGAAGCAGGGCTTCAAAGCCATGAAGCTTCGCTGCGGTTATCCGATGACAGAAGGTATGGCGGGTATGAAAAGGAATGTGGAGATGGTAAAGGTAGTGAGGGACACGGTGGGGGATGAAGTTGATGTGATGCTGGATGCCTACATGGGCTTCAACTTCGCTTATGCTAAGCGATTCTTGAAAGCCCTGGAACCCTACAACCTCCGCTGGGTGGAGGAACTGCTGCTGCCCGACGAAGTGTCCAACTTTGCCAAACTGAAGCAGACAACCGATATTCCCATCTCCGGAGGAGAACATGAGTTTGGCCGCTATGGCTTTCATGAGTTGTTGCAGGCCAACGCCCTGGACATCATACAGTTTGATACCAACCGGGTGGGTGGCTTTACCGAAGCCCACAGAATTTGTCATATGGCAGAGGTATACGGCGTAGAAGTGATCCCCCACGGAGGGCAGATGCACAACCTGCATGTGGTGATGAGTTCATTTGCCAGCCCGATGGCTGAGTACTTTCCTAAAACACCGGTTGAAGTAGGCAATGAGCTTTTCTGGTATATCTTTGAGGGTGAAGCCGTAGCAGAAAACGGTCAGCTTCAACTGGACGATCACAAATCCGGTATGGGATTGACTTTGAAAACGGAAGGCCTGGAGAATTTTGAAATCATAACATAAGTAGCTAACAGTTACTCGCTTCAGTTTCTAACTGAAGTGGACAAATGAAGCAAAGTCTCAGACTTTGTCCTCATTCATGATTTCAGTCTTGAAGACTGAAACCAGTTTTTAGTGTAATGTAAATAAGTCTTCATACTTAACTAAGCTCAAAATGATACTTGAAGAACTTATGAGACAGCACCTTAGCAAATAAACACTAGCCAATCAAACCATGACGAATATGACACACCTGGTCCAGATACAGCATCCTCAGCAGGGCAGGAGAGTAGCTTTGGTAAAAGAACCTCAGTTGGTACTGCTAAACCATCTCCCTTCGGTATACGAACTGGCACAAAAAGCGATAAAAGCAGGAAATACTATGCAGCACTCCATAGAGGCCAGCCTGAGCAAAGAGACACTTGATTATGATGCGATCTATCAGGGCAAATCTGACTGGAAGCTTTTACCGGCCTTTGATCACCCTGACAATCCTGCCGCCTGCATCGTGGCAGGTACCGGGCTGACCCATAAAAGCAGTGCCCTCAACCGGCAGAGCATGCATCAGGCCGAGCAGAATGCCCTTACGGATAGTATGCAGATGTACCAGTGGGGCTTGGAGGGTGGTAGGCCGGCTGAGGGCAACATAGGTGTGCAACCGGAGTGGTTCTACAAAGGACAGGGCGATATACTGCGTGCGCATGGCGAGCCGCTGGAAGTACCTTCTTTTGGCGATGATGGGGGAGAAGAACCGGAGGTAGCCGGTATCTATGTGGTGGATGAGCAGGGTAATCCCCGCAGGGTGGGCTACTGCACTGCCAATGAGTTCTCCGACCATAAGATGGAGAAAAAGAATTATCTCTATCTGGCGCCTTCCAAGCTGCGGCAGTGTGCGATCGGTCCCGAACTGGTGATAGATCAGGACTTTCAGGATATTGTCGGCACTGTGAATATTTACAGAGAAGAGAAGCTTATCTGGAGCAAAGAAATTAACACCGGAGAGAAGCATATGGCTCATAGCCTGGCCAATCTGGAGTACCATCATTTCAAATATCCGGGACACAGACAGCCCTTTCAGGCGCATGTACATTTCTTTGGTGCCGATGCCTTCAGCTTCGGAGAGCAGATTCAACTGGAACAGCACGACCTGATGGAAGTACATTGGAAAGGCATGGGCAGAGCCTTGAAAAATCCGCTGAACATAGTACAGGAGGAAGAAAAATTAATTCGTGTCCAGAATATATAGTCAGGAACGCTGAGGAGTTACGCTTTGGGCAATACGCTTTGATTTTACTGATAAATTGGAATAACCTTACAGTCAGCATAGCCGCCTGGCTTACCACTGTTATGTAGGTAAATTAGGATAGGGGCGATTGCCTTTGATCTCAAATAAGTACAAAAACCAGAGACTGAGGTATGATGGAGAAAAAACGAAGGATCAACGAAAGATCTACGGACTCACCCTGAACCTGCATTATAGGAAATATACAATCATTCTGGGTAGAGAAACAAGAGATTAAAAGCTATATCAAAGGCGAATAGGCTCATCATAAATGCGCATATTCAGCTCAAATGCTACACTTATCTCTGTACAGGCTGCGTATTTAGTCTCAGGAGATATCAAATACTATCCATCAAACTGATGAGAAGGGGTAGGCAATTTGCGATTAGCGCTTTCGTTCTAAGGGTTAAAGCTGATTACCTATGGAGGTTTCTCTCTCTTTTTCACGATAATAGTATGAAAATATTTATCTTACCGAGATATTAAACTACACAACAATGATGATGAAGAAAACAATGCTTGGCTTGCTGTTAGTTTTTGCAAGCACTAGCGTATTTGCTCAGACAAAAATAGGGTTTGCAGAGGTAAACTATATTCTCAATCAACTTCCTGAAACACAGACTGTTGATACGCAGTTGCGTGAGTTTGAGACGCAGCTCACTTCCGAGATGCAGACGATGACGCAGCAATTTCAGCAAGACGTTCAGGCGTATGAGAGTAGCGCAGGCACCATGACAGAAGAAGCTAAAGCAGCAAAAGAGCAGGAGTTACAGGCGCTTCAACAGCAAATTCAGCAAAAACAGCAGGAGGCTCAGCAAAAACTACAGCAAAGATACACTGAACTGTTAGGACCGGTACGCGATAAGGTGATGGATGCGATTGAAAAGGTAGCAGAGGCCAATGGCTATACCCATGTTTTCTCAAAGTCAATCTCCGGTAATTTGATTGCGCTTTATCCTGATGTGCAGGATAATAGCTTTTCAGATATGGTATTACAGGAGTTGGGCGTTACGGTAGAACAATAGAAGATATTTATATTCATTTGCCCGATTCATCAGGCAGAGCTTGGGCAAAAAAAAGGTAAGGCGAGTATCATACTCGCCTTACCTTTTTTTTAAACAATTGAAATCAGCTTCCTGTCAAATCTCATCCGAAGCAGGAATCAGTTTGGCCTCCAGGTCGGGATCTTCCATATCTTTATCCAAAGGGAAGATAGGCCTTTGCAGCCTTTTGTAGTCCAGACGTTCCAGGTCCTGATCTACTCCGCCAGGGGTAAGTGCCAGCAACCAGTCGGCACGCATATCATAAAGCTCCGGTACCAGATAACCAATCTTTACGACCACGATATCGGTCTCTTTGGGGTTCAGCCCCAGATTGGTAAAGTCGCTTTCGTGATGGTAAGGCTTACGCTTTTTGGTAACAATGACATGAGCGCTGCCCACCTTCACTACTACTTCGGTTTCGGCATCTCTATCGCCATGTTCAATCGCTTCTATGGTGCCGGCAAGACGTACCGGAGGGGCAAAGCGGTCGTCCACATTGGCACCGGCAAGTGCGTCTATCTTTCCACCCACACCGACTTCCACTGCTTTTTCCACAAACTCAGGTCCGGGAATAGACGCATAAATCAGAGAGGGACCATCCTCAGATTTAAATTCAGGGCGGTCCAGAATCTCTTTCAATGTCCAGGTAACATCCCCGGCCCCTCCGGCAGTCGGATTATCTCCCGAATCACTGATCATAAACGGCTGCTTGTCACTGACTACGGCCTTGTCAAGGGCTTCGTGCAGAGTAGCCGTGGGGGCTACAAACTCAAACTCATTGCGGACTTCCCAGAAGCTTTGGGCCAGCTTTTCAGCGGCACTGGTCACTTTCTCCTGATCATCACCGGTTACCATTACAACCCCGTGGTTACGTGGTTCATCCGCCCAGGGATACCCCATCCAGATGGCAGCGTCAATCACGCCTTCCTGCTGGGTTAGGGGGTCAACTTGAGCATACAAACTTTTGCCCGGCTCTATTCTAGTACTGGTCTTTTCTCCTGGCAGTAGGATAGGCACGCGTATCCAGGCTTTGTAAGCAGGTTTACCTTTGCCATTTTCCAGTCGGGTGAGCAGATTGTCCAGCGCTCTCTCTTTGGATTCCAGCGCATCCTCGTGAGGCGCCATGCGGTAGCAGGTAATCAGGTCGCTATGTTGCGCCAGTCGTAAGGAAACATTTCCATGCAGGTCCATGGAGGTAGAAATGAGGGTTTCTGTGCCTACCACATCACGAATCCTTTTGATATAATCTCCTTCCGGATCATCCAGGCCAACTACGCTCATCGCTCCGTGTATATCCAGAAACAGGCCGTCATAAGGCAGATTTTCCTCCAGTCTTTCCAGGGTCTGTGTAACCAACGACTCATAGGTTTCGCGAGTCACTGCTCCACCAGGTATAGACTTGCCCACTACGGTGGGAAACCATTCCGCCCTGTTCCGGTGCGAATTGTCTTCTGATAAAAAGGGATAGCGGTCAAAAACTTCCTCACCATACCTGGCATGAAAAGCCTCTTCTTCGGTAAGTGCGGGTGAAAATGTACTGGACTCTATGCCCAGCCCGGCAATGGCCACTCTGGGCAACTCTTCCTGCTGACTTGCTGATTCGGCCTCTTCTCCCTGACTATTGGTTGTGCAGGAATAAAATATTGAGGCAATGAGAAGGTAAAAGGCAGTGGTCAGGTAGAAAACAAATTTCATGTATAGCGTATTTGGTTAAGTTTCAAAAAGCGGGAATATAAAGAAAATTCGGTTTACATAGCTTGAGTAAACGCTTGCTCAGGCTTCCATAAGTATGAGTGAATGCTTCTGATCAGTAGTTTTGATTATCAGTTCATTACCTGATAGTTGTAGTATGCAAATGAAATAAGCTATGTGTGATTTTAAAATTATATGTGGTATAAATTTACAATATATCGCAAAAATTTTGACTAGAATAATTATTGCAATATTATGTTTACATATTAAGTTTGTCGCTCCCAATAGCATTGCCTGGTCCGTTAGGTGATTTCAAAGTGGAGTTTTCATTAAGAACCAGAGGCAGTCATTTTCTTTTTCAGGTAATTTGATACTGTAAGCTATTGATTGCATAAAAGTATTATCACCATCTCAATAAAAACTCACAATGGACAGAAAGTCCCTGACAGCTACTCCTTTCCCTGCCCTACTGATCTTTAGCGTTTTTGTATTTGGCATTGCCGGTTATCATTTTCAGACAAGTCTGCATCCTCTGCTGATGATGCTGATTGGCGCAGTAATTGGCCTGCTGGCAAATCTCTCACTTTACTACATTATTATATATTCAGGGAAAGCTTTGAGGCAGATTTCCATGAGTTTGATGGCGGCTGTTTTGAGCACAGTAGCAGCACTTATTCTAGTAAAAACCTATGCTTTTCGTTGGCCCGATCAGGTTTTTTTTATCGCGTCGCTGCTGGGCATTGTATGCGCCATCATTGGCTACTATAGCATCAGAAAGCTGTCGGTAAACCAAAAAGCCATACCGGCCTGGGTAGGAATAGCGACTGTTGTGTTATGTGTGGGAGTTGGCATCTACTGGCTGTTGCAGGAAGGTTATGATCCCTATACGGAAACGCTGCCTCCGCCTTTTGAAAACGCAAAGGTAAGTACATTGTCTGAGCAGGGACTGGAAAACCCTGCTTCTCAAGGTGATTATGAAGTGCAGACATTTACCTACGGTAGCGGCAATGATCAAAAAAGAGAAGAGTACGCTGAGGCGGTCAGGTTCAAAACCCCAGCGGTAGATGCCAGTTTGCTGCTTCCCGAATGGAAGGGTGACAAGAAAAAATGGAGGGAACGCTACTGGGGATTTGGCGTTACTGAATTTCCTTTAAATGGCCGCGTCTACCTGCCGGAAGGTGAAGGGCCTTTTCCCCTGGTGCTGATCGTACATGGCAACCATAGTATGATAGATTATTCGGACGGTGGATACGCTTATTTGGGAGAATTACTGGCCAGTCGGGGTTTCATTACTGTTTCGGTAGATGAGAATTTCATCAATGCCCATTGGTCAGGTGATTTTAGAGGCAAGGAGATGCCTGCACGGGCATGGCTGTTACTGAAGCATCTGGAGCAGTGGAAAAAATGGAATAATAGCCCTGAGCATGAGCTTTCCGGAAAAGTGGATATGGATAATATCATGCTGGTAGGCCACTCTCGTGGAGGGGAGGCGGTATGTATTGCAGCAGTTTTCAACGAACTGCTGTACTTCCCGGATAATGCCGATGAGGAATTCAATTTTAATTACAACATAAAAGGCGTGGTGTCTATTGCTCCTACGGATTACCGTTACCACCGGCAAATAGACCTTGAGAATGTTAACTATTTATCCTTACAAGGCTCGTATGATTCAGATGAGATAAGCTTCTGGGGTATGCGTACTTATCGGCGCCTGGCTTTTGCTGACAGTAGTAATTATTTTAAAGCAGGCGTATATCTGCATCAGGCCAATCACGGGCAGTTTAATGCCAGCTGGGGTAGAGCGGATTTTGGCGCTCCTGCAAAATGGTTGTTAAATACTGAGCCTATGCTTAGCGGAGAAGAGCAACGAGAGGCGGCAAAGGTCTTTATCAGTGCTTTTACCGAAGCAGCCTTGCATGATGATAAAAGCTACCTGCCCCTCTTCAAAAATGCAGTTCTAGCAAGAGACTGGCTTCCTCAGGAATATTATCTTACACATTTCTATGACCAGCATACCCAAACGCTGGTAGATTTTGAAGATGACATGGATATTACAACAGCTTCGGAATTTGCCGAGCTTAAGGCAGAAAATACAGTCATCTGGAGAGAAGAAAACCTGAGTACCCGTGATGGGGAAAGCCAGCAAAATAATGCTGTTGTTTTGGGTTGGGACTATGGAAAAGAGATGCAGCCTGATGCTCTGGCTAGCTATGAGATTGTGCTGAAAGATAGCCTGGGTGTGCAGATAGATAGCAGTGGAAGTATGCTAGTTACCCTGGCTGCAGGAGATTATCGGGAGTTAAAACAACAGGATAAAGAGCAAAATTCTTCCGATGAAAGAGAAGAACCGACGCTTAACTTTAGCATTGTACTTTCCGACCGGGATGGCAAAACCGCAAGTATGCAGCTTAGCGATGAAAAAAAGATAGCCCCCATGCTGAAAACCAGGTTTATGAAAACCGCTTCGCTGAGCAAAGACATGATTGGAGATGAATGGGAAGTGCAGCCCGAAACTTTCCATCTACCGCTTTCAAAATTCCAGCAAAACGATTCCTCCTTCGACCTCCAGCAACTGAGACAAATTGAGTTTGTATTTGACCAAAATAATTATGGTGTAATCATCCTGGACGACATTGGATTTGAAACCATTGAATAAAAGATAAACTCTGCTAAGGCTATTGTAGGCTATAATCATCAAAGACTTCGGTGAAGAGTTGCGCCAATTCTTCCATACTGGAAGCCACAGTGAAAGCACCGACCTCCCTTACAGTTTTTTCATGTCCATCAGGAATGTGGCTAGCGCCCAGAAAACCGATCACATGCATACCCGCACTATGCGCGGCAGTAACACCACTCTGGCTGTCTTCTACCACCAGACATTCTGAAGGTTTAACGCCTAACTCTTGCGCGGCAAACAAGTACACATCCGGTGCCGGTTTAGGACGTGCTACCATTTCCGCAGCAAACAGTTTTTTTCCAAAAAGCTCAGTGAGTCCGGCTACCTTCAGGGAAGAAATTACTCTCACCAGGCGGCTGTTGGAGACCACTGCTTTGGTAACAGGCAGGGGAGAAATGGTTTCTACAACTCCGGCTATTGCCTGCAAATCATGGTCTAAGCTATGCTCTATTTCCAATCGTACTTTTGAGAGAAAGTCGTCGGGCAGGCTGATGTTAAAATCTTTCTGGACACTGGCGAGTATGTCTTCTTCTTTTTTACCAGCATACAAGTGCGCGTATTCCTGGGGTGTCATGCTGATACCATAAGGTTTAAGCATGCGTAGTGAAGCTTGAGAGGCCAGTATTTCACTGTCTACCAGTACGCCATCACAATCAAATATGACACAGCTTATGTTTTGGGGAAGTTTCTTTAAGTCGGGGTTCTTCATCATTGATTTAAAAATAAGCACCAGTGCTTTTATTTACCAAACCCTGCCAGGGTGGCCTAAAATGCTAAATATTAGATTTTTACAGCATAGAAATATAGAGTTACTTATGCTATGCTACTCAAATGAACAGCATTTGGCTTAGCTGAACTTGTAGGAGTGAATTTACGCTAAGAATCCGGAAAACAGAAATGATTGGACGTTATGATATGTTATGCGTACAACTTAATAAGGTGAAAACTATTATTCTCAGGTGAGCATTCCTGGAAAACATGATAGTTTGCCGTCAGTAAATTGTTCACATATCAAAACCTCTGGCGGAAAGATACGATAGAGAGTCTGTATATGTGTTACAACATTTAGTACAAAAGATATAAATTATTGAGATGTCAACGAATCATAAAAATATACCTTATTCCATATTGGAGCTGGCTTCAGTTGGGGCAGGTTTCAGTCCGGCTGAAGTATTCAAAAATAGCCTGGACCTGGCACAAAAAGCCGAAGCCATGGGCTATACCCGCTTCTGGCTCGCCGAACACCACAATATGATCAGCATTGCCAGTTCCGCCACTGCGGTGTTGATCGGGCATATTGCCGGAGGGACAGAGAAAATCAGAGTAGGCTCGGGTGGCATTATGCTACCCAATCATTCACCTCTGATAGTATCTGAGCAGTTTGGTACTTTAGGCTCATTGTATCCCGGTCGTATTGACCTGGGATTAGGAAGAGCGCCAGGAACCGATCAGGTGACCGCCCAGGCTATCCGCTCTGACAGGATGCGGGCGGTGTACCAGTTTCCTGAAGAAGTGGATGAGATTCAGCAGTATTTCTCAGAAGATAATGCTGATCATCAGGTAAGGGCTACGGTAGCAGAAGGAGTTGAAGTGCCTATTTACATTCTGGGTTCTAGTACCGACAGTGCACATCTGGCTGCCAAAAAGGGACTTCCTTACGCTTTTGCCAGCCATTTTGCGCCTACCCATTTGTTTGAAGCTCTGCACATTTACCATAATGAGTTTCAGCCTTCCGAACATCTTAAGGAGCCTTATGCTATTGCCTGTATCAATGTGATCGCCGCAGAAACCGATCAGGAAGCGGAAAAGATGTCTACCTCACTGGTCAGAATGATGCTTGGGGTGCTGACCAACAATCTGGATTATATGCAGCCTCCCACTGAGATGAATGCTGAGATCAGAGAGCTAATGCAGCATCCAGCATTTCAGCGCATGCTCAAATACGCTTTTATCGGTAGCAGGGAAACGGTGAGACAAAAAACAGAAGCTTTTTTACAGGAGACAGGCGTCAATGAACTGATGGTGGCTTCTCATATCTACCATCATGAAGACAGGCTCAACTCTTACCGCATTTTTTCGGAAATCATGAAAGAAGCATGATTTTCTTGGAAAAATAATGTGAATAAAAAAAACGGGCGCTTAAACTTAAGCGCCCGTTTGAATAAACATTTCATTTCGGATGGATGAGGTTTTACCTCACTAGTCATCGCTACTCCGCGGTAAGCCTTCCAGCTCAAAACTATTGAGTTCATCCTGAAGGTCGTTCCATTGGGCTTTTAGCTCTTCATACCGTTGATAGGCATCACTGCCGGGTCGCTGGTCGGCCTGCTCCAGCATGGAGCGGAGGTAGCTTAGCTGATCAATCAGCATCGGACGCATGTAAATACCTTCTGAAGTAACCAACTGATCCTGAATCTGGGCCAACTTCTGATCTTCCTTCTTGTATTTATTGCTTGCACCATTTTCTTCCATCAGTTTTGCCAGTTCTTCTCTTCTTTCTTTGATCTTGGCGGCGGTTAGCTTGGTGCTGTCTTCCAGCCCGATGATGTTCATCACCAGTTGAATTTGCGCATTAATATCTTCTTCGCTCACATTCTGATACTTCAGGCGAGGGTCGGCCAGCACTTCAAAGCTTTGCGTATAGGTTTTTCCATCCACTGTCAGACGAGCGGTATAGGTGCCGGGGCTTACCATAGGTCCTCTCTGATAGCTTCGCTTAGGATTCTGATCCCAGGGGCCGGGATACTGCATATTCCAGCGGAAGCGATGTGAGCCTGCCGAGCTTTTCAGTGCGTCTGAAGTTTCTCCTTTGTAGAAACCGGTAGCCATATCTACCATTTCTTCCTGAGTGGTATCCTGCGTATCACTGCTACTAAATGAGCGTATCAACTGCTGCTTGGCATTCAGAATATCCAGTTTCACTTCTCCCTCAGAGCTATTCTTCAAAAAGTAATCAATGATAACCGAAGGCTCAGGATAGTAAGGAATTTCATCTTTGTCCGTATCTCTGTAGCGATAGCGGTAGGCATCTTCCGGTTGATAAAGGTAAGCGCTGGCTGCTTCTTTGGCATTCGCTAGTTGATGTAAAGGCGTAATATTATCCAGTATCCAGAAAGAACGGCCCATGGTGGAAAGGAGCAGGTCGTTACGGAAAACTTTGATGTCAGTGACCGGCGTAATCGGCAGGTTTTGTTGAAATGGCTGCCAGCTCTCTCCATCGTTCAGAGATACAAACAGTCCATATTCAGTACCTGCATACAGTAAACCTTCTTTCACAGGGTCTTCACGTACTACTCGTGTGGGATAATCTGCCGGAATACCGTTGGTACCATCGGTAAGCAAGGTCCAGCTTGCACCATAATCTTCTGTTTTATAGATGTAAGGTTTCCAGTCACCCAATTGGTAGAGCAGTACCGAAAAGTAAGCTTTACCCGGCTGATGCGGAGAGGGTTCAACGCTATCTACCCGGCCACCATCCGGTAAGTCATTAGGCGTTACATTTTCCCAAGTTTTACCGCCGTCTTTGGTCACATGAACAGGACCATCATTAGCGCCTACCCAGATTACGCCCTCTTCTAAAGGAGATTCCCGGATTGAATAAATCGTACTGTAGTATTCCTCCCCGGTTACGTCACGGGTAATAGGAGAACCGGAAATTACTTGCGTGGCAGGATCGTTGGCTGTCAGGTCAGGAGAAATTCTCTCCCAGGTTTTACCATCATCTGTGGTTTTATGCACGTACTGTGAGCCATGGTAGACGACATCAGGGTTATGAGGAGAAACATGAATGGGTGATACCCGTTGGAAACGGTATTCCAGATTTTCAGGATTATGTCCATAGATATAAGCCGCACCAACATAATACTGCTGCTCTTGTCCGGTACGTTTGTCAAATACGCCGAAGCGTCCTTTACAATTGGAATACACAATATTGGGGTTACCAGGTTTAGGCACCGCTGGCCCGGTTTCGCAGCCGCCTACAGCCAGCCAGAAACCCGGGCCTCCGGCAGGTGCATCATAAGGAGGAAGACTGGGAACTGCAATGGTCGTATTATCCTGCTGACCGGCATATACCCAATAGGGATGCTGGTCATCTACTTCAATCTGGTAAAGCTCAGCAGTGGGCTGATTGCTCTGGGTAGACCAGGTCTTGCCACCGTTAGTAGTCACATTTACGCCTCCGTCATTGGCTTGAATAAACAGGGAAGTATCATTAGGATTGATCCAGATGTCGTGGTTGTCTCCATGCGGAGTGCTCATGGTTTTCCAACTTTTTCCTCCATCAGTAGATTTAAAGAATTGGGTAGCCATGGCAAAGAGTACATCAGCATCCAGTGGGTTAGCCGCTATATTACAATAGTAAAAAGGGCGATCCAGCAGTCCATCGTGGTTGCTGATAAATTCAAAAGTTTCGCCTCGGTCATCGGAGCGGTAGAGCCCTCCACCTTTTCCCGGAGTGGATGCTCCGGGGGTATCCACGAGAGGAGCTTCTACCAGCGCGTAGAGGCGGTTGGGGTCTGCCGGAGATACGGCCAGGTCAATTTTACCGATCAGCCCCTGAGGAAGACCATTTTCCAGTCTGCTCCAGCTATCACCTCCATCTGTGGATTTATAGATACCACCAGATTCATTAGCGCCTCCGCTGATGATGGTCCAGGGCTTGCGCTCGGCACGCCAAAGTGCCGCATAAATAGTTTGGGGATTATCAGGAGCAAACTCCAGATCTACTGCTCCAACGGTATCTGAGTGGTAAAACACTTTTTCCCAGCTTTTGCCACCATCATAGGTACGGAAAACCCCTCTTTGCTCATTGGGCTGGAAAGGCTGACCGATGGCTGCTACAAACGCGGTATCGGGATGCTGAGGGTGGATTTCCACGGCCCCAATCAGGCCAGCATCTTCCAGGCCTAAGAAATCCCAGCTTTTGCCAGCATCGGTGGATTTATACATGCCTTTACCGGAAATAATATTGGATCGTAAACCATCCGAACCGGTGCCTACATAAATAATGTCAGGGTTATTCTGATAAACGCTGATAGCACCGATAGAGGGCGAGGCAAAGTAACCATCGGAAAGATTTTCATAGGTGATACCATAATCCTCAGTTTTCCAGACGCCTCCTCCGGTGCTGCCCATGTAGAACGTGCCAGGCTTGGAAGCAACTCCAGCCACTGCGGTTACCCTCCCTCCTCGGGTAGGGCCTACATTTCTGAATTTCATGGCCGAAAAATAGGCCGAATTACTGTTTGCCTGCTCGCTTTGTGTATAGGCTGGATTAATTCCAAAAAACAGGCTCAGGCACAATAGGCTAGATAGTAATGTTTTCATCATAAGCTAAATTATCATTCTATAAAAAAGAGTTGTTAGCCTCTTTTTTCAATCAGTTGTATAGTGAGTAGAAGCCGTAAATATAATGAGGATTTACCAAGTCCGCTTTCTTTGAGGAAGAAAATAACGAAAATTGAGCGTGTATTTACATTTAATTTTTTGATAATTTATTTTTGTAAAATTTAGTTTTAAAATTGAAGATGTTATATATGTCTTTATTACAAAGCTGTTTGAGAGACACGCTAACCTATATATTATGAAAAAGTCATTATTGTTATTTAGCCTGTTATGCATTTGCGTTTCTGCTTTTGCGCAAAAGCAAACTGACCCACAAATGATGCTTGAATATATTGATGAGCAGCAGGAAACCTACGGAGTAATTGCCCGCAAAATCTGGGAATATGCAGAAGTGGGATACCAGGAAGAGAAAAGCTCGGCCCTATTGATGGAGCATTTGCAGGAAGAAGGTTTTGAGATCAACAGTGGCGTAGCTGATATTCCTACCGCTTTTACTGCAAGTTATGGTAGCGGAGAACCGATTATTGCCATTCTGGGAGAATATGATGCGCTGCCGGGTTTGTCACAGGCTGCTGTACCGGAGCGAGAAGTGATGGTAGAAGGCGGAGCCGGACACGGTTGTGGGCATAACCTTTTTGGTTCGGGTTCTGCAGCGGCTGCTGTTGCCATCAAAGAATGGCTTAAGGCTTCAGGAACGCAAGGTACGATTCGCTTCTACGGTACTCCCGCTGAAGAGGGAGGCGCCGGTAAAGTATATATGGTGAGAGCCGGACTTTTTGATGACGTGGATGCCGTCTTGCATTGGCATCCGGGCAGCAGCAATTCAGCGGTAGCAACTTCCTCGCTGGCCAACAAATCTGCCAAATTTCGTTTTCATGGCATTGCCGCCCATGCCGCGTCTTCTCCTGACAAAGCACGCTCAGCATTGGATGGAGTAGAAGCCATGAATGATATGGTTAATCTTTTACGGGAGCATGTGCCTATGGAAACACGTATCCATTATGTGATTACCAGCGGTGGAGAAGCGCCTAATGTTGTACCTGCCTTTGCTGAAGTATATTACTATGTCCGTCACCCCGAAGTAAGGCGAGTTAAAGAAATTTTTGAACGGGTGGTGAAAGCTGCCGAAGGCGCAGCCCTGGGAACCGGTACCGAAATGGATTATGAGATTATCCATGGAATTTATAATGTGCTGCCCAACGAAACACTCTCTACGCTGATGGATAAGAATCTGAGAGCAGTGGGAGGTGTGCAGTATTCGGAGGAAGAAAAAGCCTTTGCTGAGAAATTACAAACTTCGCTGGATGAGCCAGTGCCTTTGTCCAAAGCTGAAGAAGTAGAACCCTTTGAGGTGATAGAAAGAGGAAGGGGAGGCTCTACCGATGTTGGGGATATTAGCTGGGTAGTACCTACCGCCGGTTTGCGAACGGCCTGTTTTGTTCCCGGCACCCCCGGCCATAGCTGGCAGTCTACTGCGGCAGGTGGCACCAGCATAGGAACCAAAGGGCTTATCGTGGCTGCCAAAACTCTTGCCCTGACTGCTTACGATATTTACACTAATCCTGACATTATTAACAAAGCTGATAATGAATTGACCAACCGACAGGGAGAGGATTTTGAATATGAATCATTGGTAGGCGACAGAGAACCTCCTCTGGACTATCGCGGTTCGGAATAACGAATAAGCGCAAGCGTTCAAAGCCTTATCATACGCGCATTGGAGTAAAGTAAGCATGGTAAAAAAAATGTTTTTGATTGATATTGTTTTGTGATTTTTTGAATATTATGAAATAATGTTCAAAATTAGATAGCCAAAACGAATACTGCCTACTTACTTTATTCCAATGCCTGATAAGGAAAATTTTGATGAGAACCTTCTTATACAGCTTCTGCGGCAAGGAGATGAAGATGCATTTGAAATGCTTTATAATAGGTATTGGGAGAAAATGTTAACCCATGCTTATCATCGTACTGGTTCCCTGGAGACCGCCAAAGAACTTACTCAGGAGGTTTTTGCCAATCTCTGGAGAAGAAGAACGCAGCTCAATATCAAATCCAGCTTTGCGGCTTATATCTTTACAGCCTTAAAGTATACGCTGCTTGACCATATCCGTGCACAGGCAGTCAAAGACAAATATGTAGAGGCAATCAAGAAAACAGCATCGGAAACCGACAATTCTACGCTTGACTTCATTGCTTTTGAAGAACTGAGTAAGACGCTAGAAGAAGCAATCAATCAATTGCCGGAAAGGTGCAGGTTAGTCTTCAGGCTCAGCCGGATGGAGCATTATTCCAATCAGGAGATCGCCAAAAAACTACAGATATCTACCAAAACCGTAGAGAACCAGATCACTAAGGCAATAAAAATATTGCGTGCCAATATACAGGAGTTTACCATTTCCGCTGTGTTTCTGTTCATATTTGACCTCTTGGGTTGAACCAAAATTTCCCACTCCAGAAAATATTTTAATTTTTTTTGATGACGCGTAGGGGATAGATATGTCTTATACGGCTATTAGTATAGAGACAACAATCTACATAGTGCATGAGTCAAAAAGATTTGGATAAAATTATCCGTGACTATTTATCCGGAAAACCCTCTCAGGAAGGCGAAAGGCTGTTTAACGCCTGGTTTGATGCTGCTCCTGAGGATAAAGTTTCTCCTCTTGAAGGGTTAAGTAGTGCTGAAAAAGAAAAACTCCGTAAAGAGATTTTTGCCAAAGCCACCGCTGCTAAGTCTGTTCAACTTTCTCCTCTTCAGGAAAAAACGCAATATGTGCAAGGCTCTCGTCCGTGGTACCGCATGGCAGCGGTTTGGGTGGGCATATTGCTGCTTGGTTTTGCCACATTGCTGTATCTCAACTCTCAAAACAATACTACCACTGTGCAAACAGCCTTCGGGGAGGTGAAAACCATTAGCCTGCCCGATGGCTCTGAAGTTACGCTAAATGCCAATTCCAGCCTCAGTTATGCTACTGATTGGGAAGAGAATCCGGTACGTCAGGTATGGCTGGATGGCGAAGCTTATTTCTCGGTGGTACATACCCAGGATGACCGCAAATTTGAAGTGCACGCTTCGCAGATGAATGTGGAAGTTTTGGGCACTGAGTTTAATGTCAATAACCGCCGCGGCGATACGGAAGTAGTTTTGCACTCCGGTAAAGTAAAACTGGCAGTGAACAAAGAAGATACTTCGGAGGAAATATTTATGGAGCCTGGCGAACTGGTTACTTTCTCTGAAAATACCCAAAGCCTTTCAAAGCAAATTGTCAATCCGGAAAACTATTCTACCTGGCGTAACCAGGAACTACTGCTGGACAATACTTCTCTGGCTGAAATCGCTCGTGCACTGGAAGATTATTACGGCTTTGAAGTGGTGATCCCTGATAATGAGCTGAAAGATATCAGCTTAACCGCTACTGCCAAGCTATCCCTGAAAGATACAGAAGTGATATTATCTGCAATCTCTGAGATCTATGGGATAGAGGTAGAGCAGAAGGGTAAGCAAATCATATTTAGCAATCCATAAAAAAATCCTGCCAGCGGTGTGGGGGCACCATTACCGGCAGGATGATAAATAAACGTCTAATCCTAAAACTAAACGATTATGGTAAATTTTGTACAAAAATGTACTAATTATTTGGTGGTCGCGCTGATTTGTTGCTACCAAAGCGGAGCAATGGCTCAGCAGCTTGCCGCTGTAACAGACAGCAGGGAGGTGCATCATAATGAGCCTGCCTCAGAAAAAGTGCAGAACCAGCAGCAACTGAAGCAGGTACTGGAAGAAATAGGTACCCGTTATGAGGTCAATTTTATGTTTGACCAGAAAGTGGTGGAGAAGAAAATTGTGAATAAGTCGGCACTGAACTTTGAGGATTTTGATCAGTTGCTGTCTCATCTTCTGGAACCGCTGGGACTTACCTACAAGAAAATTGATGAAAGCCATTATATCATCAAGGCAGCAGAACGTGAGGAAAAGGCTATTCAAAAAGTTGAAGCCAGAAATAGCATTAATGAAGAAAGGGAGGGAGTGATTAGCCCGGTATTTAGCCTGGGCATGCAGAGTGTTTCTCAGAAAATGATACTGGCTAAAACCATCACTGGTAAGGTAACCGATGAGAATAATGATCCCTTGCCGGGGGTAAGTATTTTGGTTAAAAATACTACCACAGGTACAGTGACCGATATAGAAGGTAATTACCGCCTCAATGTGTCGGATGATGCTACGACACTGGTTTTTTCTTCTGTGGGATACACCACCGAAGAAGTAGCGATTGGTGATCAAAATGTAATCAATGTTTCACTCGTACCTGATATTCAGGCCTTGGGCGAAGTAGTTGTAGTGGGCTACGGAGAAGTAAAGCGTACCGACCTCACCGGCTCAGTAGTGTCTATGGATGCGGAGCAACTGGAAAAAGTGAACAAAGTAGATGCGGTTTCTTCGTTGCAGGGGCAGGTGCCCGGAGTGGTGATTCAGCGAACCGACAACAAACCGGGCAGTGGGGGTTTTAACATCCGTATTCGGGGAGCAAGTACCATCAATACCAATGAGACCGCTGCGCAAGGTGGTTTTAATCCGGGACAGAATCCTCTCTTTATTGTAGATGGCATTTTTGTAGATGATATCTCTTTTCTAAACCCTGCCGATATTGAAAGAATGGATGTGCTGAAAGATGCTTCAGCCACAGCAATTTACGGGTCAAGAGGCAGTAATGGTGTGGTGATTATCAAAACCAAAAGAGGTTCCGAAGGCAAGTTGAGCGTCAGATACAACAACTATGTCGGTGTGAAGCAGGCCTACCATCTTCCCCCAAACTACAACGGGCCTGAGTATGTGGAGTTTCTGAAAGATGTGGTGGTGGGTAATCAGTTTGCCAGCGGCGACCTGGATTATAGGAGAGAAGATGTGGTTTTGTCCGACTATCTGGATGAAGAGGAAATGCAGAATGTTGCCGATGGCGTTAATACCGACTGGGTAGATCTGATATTACAAAATGGTTTTCAGACCAACCATACCGTAGACCTCAGTGGTGGGTCAGAAACAACTGTGTATGGTGTTGGCTTTGGTTACACCAAAGATGAAGGCAATATTGAGGGTGAAGACTTTACCAGATTTAACCTGCGGGGTAACTTCAGCAGTGATCTTGCCGACTGGCTCAACCTGAGTTACAACAATTATGTAACCATGGCTATTCAAAACACCGGTAGCTGGGAAGCTTTTAGAAGTGCATACCGGCTTAAGCCTATCGGTAGACCCTATAATGAAGATGGAACATTAAAATTCTGGCCCACACAAAAAGAAACCCAGATTACCAACCCTCTATTTGACCCCGCCAATATTACCAAAGAAGACAAATACCTACAATATCTGGGTGACATCGCACTGAAGATCACGCCTCTGGAAGGTCTTACGTTCACTACCAAATTCTCTCCAAATATCAAATTTACCCGTTATGGAGAATACAGAGGATTGTATTCCAAAAGTACCAATGGGAATATAGCCAGTAGAAGGGCGCAGGTGAATAACTTTAATTATTTTTCCTATACCTGGGATAACATCGCAAATTATTCGCGATCCTTTGGTAATATCCACAATCTGAATGCTACCCTGGTTTATTCTCAGTACATGGAGAGACGGGAGAGTTACTTCACTCAGGTGCGTAATTTCTCTACCGACGACTACAAGTTTTACAACCTGGATGCTGGTCTGGATATCAATGATTTGTCCAGTGACTTTGCCAAACAGTCCATAGAGTCCTACACTGCCAGAGTCAACTATGGCTTGCTGGATAAATACTTATTTACCCTTACCGGACGCTACGATGGCGCTTCCATACTTTCTGATCAAAACAAATGGGCCTTTTTCCCTTCTGCTGCCTTTGCATGGCGAATTGTAGAGGAAGACTTTATGAGCGATCAGAATATTTTTTCAGAAGCCAAACTGCGATTAAGCTATGGCCAAACCGGAAACAACGGTCAGGGAGGAGGGCTTAGCCCATTAGGCTCTCAGTCACTACTGGTAGCGAGTTCCACCAATTTGGGAGATGCCTCAGTGCAGACATTATATATCAATAGCCTGGCAAATGCAGATCTGACCTGGGAGAGAACTACAGAAGTGAATCTTGGAATTGATTTTGGGTTTTTGAATAACCGTATTTATGGTTCCATAGATGTGTATAATCGGAAAAACACAGATATCATATTCTTCAGACCTTTACCTTCTGTGACCGGATTTGGCGGAACATTTGATAATGTGGGTGAGTCTACCAACAAAGGAATTGAGTTCGGTCTGAATACAGTAAATTTTGATAACAATGCATTCAAATGGACCACCAATTTCAACTTCTCGCTCAACAGAAATACCATAGACAAGCTGTACGGAGGCCTGGATGATATCATGTTTACTGTACAGGGAACCAGCCTGATCAACAGAGTGGGCGAGCCTATCGGTTCAATTTATAATTATGAGCTGGATGGCGTATGGCAGCTGGATGAGGCGGATGAAGCCGCCAAGTACGACCAATTTCCCGGACAGGTCAAAGTAGTAGACCAGAATGATGACGGACAAATTACTCCTGAAGAAGATCGGGTCATTATCGGCAACGTAACTCCGATATGGACGGGGGGCATCACCAGTACCATGAACTACAAGAATTTTGATTTCTCCTTCTTTGTCTATACCAGCCAGGGTAATAAAATCAGGAGTAACTTCCACAATGCTACTTCATTTCCCTGGGACAATGTGCCTTCAAGAGTTTTTAATGGATACAAAATAGACTACTGGACTCCTACTAACCCTACCGACGAATGGTATCAGCCCGGTAATGGCGGTCAGTACCAGGATGTGATCAAATACAGAGATGTGTCATTCACCAAGGTAGGCTACATTACCCTGGGCTATACGCTGCCCGGAACGCTGCTTGACCGATTGAACCTTGG
Organism: Catalinimonas locisalis; assembly: GCF_038039535.1. Taxonomy (NCBI): domain Bacteria; kingdom Pseudomonadati; phylum Bacteroidota; class Cytophagia; order Cytophagales; family Catalimonadaceae; genus Catalinimonas; species Catalinimonas locisalis. The sequence goes on from NZ_JBBPHP010000011.1 coordinate 48,572, forward strand.
AAGCCTACGCATGTATGCCACAGTGCAGGACCCATTTATCATGACCGATTATGATGGTTGGGACCCTGAAAATGCCGGAAGAAATGACTGGGGCGCAGCCTTTATGTCACGTACTTACATGGCAGGAATCAACCTGAGTTTCTAAAAATTCAGTAAATTAAAAATGAACACAATGAAAATATTCAATCATAAAATCACCAGCTTAATCTTATCTTTCCTCTTTGTCTTAGGGCTTTCTGCCTGTGAAGACTTTCTGGAAGAAGAAAACCGCACTGCACTTTCTCTGGAAACTGCCAGCGAAAACCCTGAGACTTTTGACCAACTGGTAGCATCCGTATACGAACGTGCCCGGGAAACCACCACCAAGTACACAGCAGATATGTACTACACACTGGAAGATCTGGGCACCGATCTCGTCACACGGGGAACTGTGGTTTCAGGCGTAGATCCTATCAACGATTACGTGAACATGAATTCTACCATCTGGGTATTTGATGTATACTGGGACAATCAGTATTCCGTCATTTCAGCAGCCAATGTGGTGCTGGATAATGCTGAGGCCATTCAGGGCGTAGATGAAGAAACCAAAACTACAGGTATGGCTGAGGCCAAATTTTTCAGGGCCTGGTCTTATTTCAATCTGGTTGAAAATTATGGGGGCGTTCCTTTGGTCTTGTATCAGGTGACTACCGCAGAAACAGACTTTTTTCGTGCCTCTGAAGAGGAAGTGTATGCGCAAATTATCACAGACCTGGAAGATGCACTGCAAGGGGTGAGTGAAAATCCTGAAGCGTATGGCAGAGTTTCCAAAGACGCCGTAAGACACCTGATGTCTAAGGTACTGCTTACCCGAGGTTACAAGTCATTTGGAACTTCTGAAGATTTTACCGAAGCAGCTGCTTTGGCAGCAACCATCATTTCAAAGTATCCGCTGGTATCCTCTTTTGAGGAACTGGTAGACGTCGGCAACCAACGGAATCCCGAAGTGGTTTTTGCCTACTTGTTCGGTGGTGATGTGGTGAGCAGAGGATGGGGCAATTCCAGGCACATGATGTACAAATTCCGCTATTTTGATTATCCCGGCATGACCCGTGGCAATCAGTATCAAAAAGGACTAGGCCCGGCCCCTACTCCATTCTTTTTCAAGCTGTTTGAAGAAGGAGATGAAAGAGCTGACGCAACCTATAGAAGAGTAATCTACGCAGAGATAGATTCCGAAGATGGTAGCATTCTGGCCGGAGATACAGCCATTTATTTTCCCAAGACGGCCTGGAGCCAGGAAGCCATAGATGCGGTTCCTTATGCAGTTATTAATCCAGGAACGTACTTTACCAACAATGGGGTCACCGACGTGCATTATCCCATGTTCAGAAAGTTTGACAATCCTGGCGTACCTTTTACCCAACCCGATCAACAGTCAGAAGGCACCAGAGATATGGTGATGATGCGGGCTGGTGAAGCCTACCTGATCGCTGCCGAAGCCAATCTACAATTAGGAAATGTTGCCGAAGCTGCTGACCTTCTGACTACTCTAAGAGCCAGAGCAGGACTTACTACGCCTATAACTGAAAGCGAAGTTGACCTTGATTTTATCCTGGACGAAAGAGCCAGAGAACTGATGGGTGAAGTAAACCGCTGGATGGATTTGAAAAGAACCGGACAGCTTGTGGAGCGTACTTTAGAATACAATCCGCATGCAGCCTTAAACAATGACCTGACAGTAAAAAATTTACTAAGGCCAATTCCACAGTCTGAAATTGACATCAGTGGCTTTACACAAAATCCTGATTATAATTAATTCTCTACGCTTAAAACTCTCGTCTTAACCAAAGGCGAGAGTTTTTTTTAATGCTCACTTTTTGACTTTTGGAATTCTGAAACAAAGTTTAGCTTCAGAAAAAATAATAAAAACCCTCTCTTGTGATGCAAAAAATCACCCGCCACACCTTTCTTAAACAATCCCTTCAGTTAAGCACGCTTGCATTAGCTTTTCCCACGCATGCCTTGCCGATAGCAGATGAATTATCTCCTGCAAAAAATACTACTGACCAAGCGCTCATGAAAAGATTAGTCAAAGCGAATGACAGCCAGCTTGCCCAACTGCTCGCCTCTAAAGATGAGGAGATCAACCGCTATAGCAGAAGGCTGGGTTATGCGTTTGGAATGTTATCCGCAGCTTATAGCAATGAGCAATCCACTTACCATCAGAGCCCTGAAGTATCGGCTTATCTTGAAAAAATCGTTCGCTTTCTGCTACAGGAGCAGCGACCGGATGGCACTATGAATGCAGGTAATCTGGAATCACCTCCTGATACGGCATTTTTGGTAGAACTGCTCTGCGCTGGTACGTCTTTGCTGGTTGAGGAGGATACGAAAGCACTGGAAGAGGTTAAAAGTGGGGTAAAACAGTTTTTACTCAAAGCAGGCGACGCGCTAACGGTAGGCGGTGTACATACGCCCAACCACCGCTGGGTAATCAGTGCTGCGCTGGCTCGCCTTAATGCTTTGTACCCGAATGAAAAGTACGTTAACAGAATCCATGACTGGCTGGGTGAGGGCATATACATTGACAGTGACGGACATTTTCTGGAAAGAAGCCGGAATTATTCGGAAGTCGTAGATCGGGCGCTCATCACCATAAGCCGTTTGCTGGATATACCTTCTCTGCTGGAACCGGTGCGGAAAAATCTGAACATGACCTATTATTACATGGAACCCAATGGCGAACTGGTAACCGTAGATTCTCGGCGGCAGGATCAGTACTCCTCTAAAAGTATGGTTGCCTATTACCTGCATTACCGCTACCTGGCCATACGAGATCAAAACCATGAGTATGCCGGAATATGCAGGATCATTGAGCAGTTTGAGGATTTTGGAAATGTCTTAGATCATGCTCTGGTAGATTTTATGGAAGAACCATTGCTGCAGCAGGAGTTACCTAAAAGTACGCCACCGCCCACCGACTTTGAAAAGTTTTTTACCACCTCTCATCTGGCTAGAATCCGCCGGGGAGATAGCAGTACCACTATTTTTGGAGGGGTAGACTGGCCAATGATTATTGCTTCGGGACGTGCCAACAGCCCGAACTTCTTTTCGTTTCGGAAAGGTGATGCAGTCTTGAAATACATGCGTTTATCTTCACAATTTTTTAGCATGGGCTACTTCAGAAGCGAAGGCTTGAAGAAAGAAGGTAATAAGTATGTGCTGCACCAAAAACTGGAAGTGCCCTATTACCAGCCTTTACCGCAGGACAAAAGAAGGCAAAACGGTGATTATGCTCTCACCCCCAGTATTGATGATCGTTTCTGGAACAAGATGTCCTTTGCTGATCGCCCCACCAGCAATATAAAAATGCTGGAAACTACTGTCACTGTAGAAGAAAAAAATGGTAGCAATGAAGTGAGTTTTGAGGTAAACGGACAGGACGAAGTGGCGGTCACTATTGAGCTTTGTTTTGAAGAAGAAGGAGAGTTATCAGGCGTCAGCCGAGCGGAAGATGGAGAGGATAACTTTTTTCTGGAAGAAGGAACAGGAGAATATAAAGCAGGAGACAACAGCATACAGTTTGGGCCAGGTACAGTTGCGCACCGATCCATTCACCGTTTGGAAGGGGAAAAATACAGCTCACATTTCGGAAGCTTAAGAACCGAAGGTAAACATGTTTATCTTACCGGCATTACTCCCTTTAAGCATACCCTCACTTTCCGTTAATTTTTTTGTCAACTCTACCTTTTCCATACGAAGCCTTCTGAGAGCATATTTTAAAAAAGCAGCGGAGAAGATAATGAAGAGAGATTGAATATAAGGATTTTGTTGAAAAATTTTCAATGAAATGGCCTTATAGATATTGCTGATATCAATTCTTTATTAACAAACCAAAATTGAAAAATAAAACTAAATTATCCCGATATTAGGATATGCTTTTCTAATTGAGATAAAATAGTGTAAATATAGGGTAAAATACTGTATGTTTTTCCCGTTACAAATCATCAAATTAGTATCATAGCAATCTGAGAATTTTATGAGATTTGTAATAGGGTGATTTTTGGATTGTAAGCGTAAGCTGTATCGGACTGATACCAGAGTATCCTAGAGGATACATTGAATTCGTAGGGACTACAACAATCTTCCCAGATTATTTCAGTAGTTCAACACACCAGGGACCACGGGCATCAGATTAAAATTAATTCAACAATCTTAAACCATTACCTCCATTATCCTTACAATTTAATACCCCAAAAAAAGGCTACTAAGCCTGTAGCTTTATACACCTGAATATCGCTCTGTCCTAAGCTGAGCGGGTTCATTTATTTTTTATCACAACCTAAAACTATCATGCGATGTCAAAGATTCTACTATTCAATCGTTGGCTCCTTTTCTATCTGCTCAGACAGGTAGTGAGGAAAGGACTATTTATACTTTTACTGCTACCTGTTAGTTTCATATATGCTCAAAATACCAGGACCATTAGTGGACAAGTTACCGCTTTATCAGATGGTTCTGCTTTACCGGGTGTCAATATTCTCATACAAGGTAAAAGTGAAGGAACAGTAACGGATGTGGATGGAAATTATAGTATACAGGTAGCAAGCAGTGACAACACACTGGTATTTTCCTCCATCGGCTATCTTACTGAAGAAGTTGCTATTAATGGAAGAGATGTTATCAACATTACGCTGAGTGAGGACATCAAAAGCCTGAGCGAAGTGGTGGTAATTGGTTACGGTACTGCGGAAAAAAAGGAGATTACCAGTTCGGTCGCCAGTGTGGATGAAAAAGAGTTTAACCGGGGAAACGTCAATGATCCTGCACAGTTGCTTCAGGGAAAAGTAGCCGGCTTATCCATTGCCAAACCAGGTGGCGACCCTAACGCGGGCTTTAATGTACGCCTGAGAGGTTTATCTACTTTTGGTGCCAACTCTCAACCTCTGATAGTAATTGACGGTGTGGTAGGAGGCTCGCTGCAGTCGGTTGACCCTAATGATATTGCATCTATTGAAGTACTTAAAGATGCATCGGCTGCTGCCATTTATGGTACACGGGGTGCTTCAGGTGTGATCATTGTTACCACCAAAAAAGGAGGAATAGAAGGAACTTCGGCTATTGATTATAATGGCTATGTGGCTATAGAAGAAGTAGCAAGGTTTGTACCCAACTCTACTCCCGAGCAATTTATAGAAGCTGGAGGGCAGGACAATGGCTATGAAACCGACTGGCTGGATCTGGTTACGCAGACTGGTGTTTCCAATGTACACAATGTGTCTTTGTCCAATAGCAGTAAGTCTTCCAGCTATCGGGTGTCTGTAAACTACCGTGATGTGGAAGGTATTGCCATAGGCAGTGGTTTTGATCAGCTCAATGGCAGGTTGAATCTTACCCAGAGAGCTATCAATGATCGCCTGAACCTGACAGCCAATATTGGTATCACCAGAAGGAAGGCTGACTTTGTTAATTATGAAGCACTTAGGTTTGCCATTATTGCCGACCCAACGGCTCCTATCTATCTTGAAAATGATCCTACCCTTGGCTACTGGGAACCTTCTACGCCCGAGTATCATAATCCTTACGCGATTTCCAGGGAAGTAACCGATGAGGGAAACTTCAAAACCATACTGGGTAGCCTGAGAGCTGAGTTTGAAGTACTCAGTGGACTAAATCTTAGTGCCTTTTATTCTCAGCAGTACGAAAGTGACATGCGTTCTCAGTATTTTACTTCCAGGATGAGGTTTAACTCCGGTCAGGGAAGAAATGGATTGGCGAATAAATTTTCAGAAGATCGTCTCAACGAGCTTTTTGAACTTACCGGTTCTTTCAAAAGACAAATCGGTAAGCTAGGCCTGAATACGGTAGTAGGTTATTCATGGCAGGAGCTAGGCTACGAAAATTTCAGTGCTGCCAATGGTAATTTTATCACCGACGAATTATTGTACAACAATTTAGGCTTGGGACTGGATATCGCCAATAACCTGGCTTCTATGGGGAGTGCGAGGGAGGAGTCCCGGCTAATCTCCTTTTTTGGACGGGCTATCTTTAACTTTGATGATACCTACTTCCTTACAGCAGCGTACAGACGTGAGGGCTCATCTAAGTTTGGTGCCAATAACCGCTGGGGTGATTTTTACTCCTTCAGTGGTGGTATAGATATTCAGCGTCTGGCCGATTTGCCTATGGAAATGCTTAAGCTTAGAGCGGGTTATGGTATCACGGGTAACATTCCAAATGAAAACTATGAGTATCTTCAACGTTTAGGTCCGGGAGCCAGATTTCTGTACAATGGAGCCTATGTGCCCAGTTTCGGCGTAGCCTCTAACCCTAATCCTGACCTTAAGTGGGAACAAAAAGCAGAAACAAATATAGGTTTGGATTTCGCTTTCATGAATAATCGCCTGAGCGGTTCGTTAGATTATTACATACGAGACACCAAAGATGTATTGCAGTCTATCAGTGTTCCGGTACCACCTAATTTCTTTGGCACTACTCTTAAGAATATTGGAGAACTAAAAAGTAATGGTTTGGAAGTGTTGGTGAATTATCTGGCCTTACAAAGTAATGAAGGGTTTACTTATAATACCGGGGTTACTTTTTCAACTTTCAATACTGAACTGGTAAAGTTAAATGATGAAAATACCCAGTTGTTTTTAGGAAACCTTGGCCCTCCCGGCCTGAATGGAACCCTGGTCATTCGTCTCAAAGAAGGAGAAGAAATCGGGGACATTATGGCACCGATCTTTGAAGGCTTAAATGAAGATGGACAACGCATCATTACAGATCAGAATGAGGATGGTAACATTACCCAAATTGACGATGCTCTAGTAGTAGGAAACGGGCTTCCTGACTTTGAATTGTCATGGAACAACTCCCTTACCTTCGGTAATTTTGACCTCAACTTTGTGATGCGTGGTGCATTCGGGCATAGCCTGGTGAACATCAACCGTGCTTATTATGAATCTCCGGCGGCTTCCAACAACTATAATCCGGTGAGAACCAAGTACTATCTGCCAGAGCTTACTCAGCCAGAATCCTGGAATAGCTATTATGTGGAGAAGGCAGATTTCTTTAAACTGGATAACGCTACACTAGGCTACAATGTGAGCTTGGGAGATGAATCCGTTTTCAAAAACCTGAGATTTTATCTTACCGGACAAAATCTTTTTGTCATTACTGATTACACTGGGGTAGATCCTGAAGTACATTATGATTATGGAGGAAATCAGCTGGCACCTGGCATAGACGATCGTAACTCCTATTTCCGGACCAGGACATACACTTTTGGCCTTAATGTAGGATTCTAAAATAGCAACCACTCATGAAAAATATACTTACAAAAGGGTTAATGTGCATGACAATCATGTTGGGGCTCTCCTGCACAGACCTGGATACAGAACTATATAGTGAACTCACACCCGACGACTTTTTTCAGACAGACGATCAGTTTGTCGCTGCACTTGGTACAGCCTATACTTCATTATATGCTTATGCCGGTGACCCCTGGTCGGTACAGGAGCTGTCAACAGCCACCAGCGCTGCACCTGCCAAATTCGGTCCCTGGGACGATGGAGGCATCTGGGCACGATTGCATCGCCACGAATGGGAGATTACTTTCGGTGCGTTTAATGCATCCTGGAACATGGGTTTTGGAGGTATCTCTACCTGCAATCGTCTGATTGAGCAGCTTCAGGATTTAGCTCCACCTGAGCAGGCTGAGCGCTTTGTAGCAGAGCTGAGAGCACTCAGAGCCTACTACTACTTTCTGATGATAGACATGTTTGGTGACGTGCCTTTCATTACTTCATTCTCTGATGCTGAGCCTAATCCTACACGTACCGCACGGGCCGAGGTGTTCGGTTTCCTTGTAGATGAGTTGAATGAAGTGATTCAGGTCTTGCCAGAAGAAGTAAGTACTGCAACCTACGGAAGAATGAACAAATGGGCAGCCATGGCGCTCTTGACCAAATTGTACCTGAATGCAGAAGTGTATACCGGGACCCCAGAGTGGGAACTGGCTGCTTCTACGGCTCAGGAAATTATTGATGGCGGACAGTTTTCGCTGGAAGTAAATTACTTTGATAATTTTGCCGTGCAGAATAGCGGGTCAAGCGAGAATATTTTTGTCATTCCCTACGAGGCGGGCAATGCCAACGGATTTAGCTTGCACATGCGTACGCTGCACCCTCTTAATGCCCGTACTTACAATTTTTCTACCGGTCCGTGGAATGGTTATACCGCCCTGGAAGAATTTTACAATTCCTTTGAAGATGAAGACGTACGCAAGGATATGTTTATTGTAGGGCAGCAGTATTCTGCTACTGGTGAGCCCCTCCTAGATCCCAACGGAGCGATTGAAGTGGACTCGGAAGGTAATATGGACCCCAGCGGCCCGCCTATTGTTTTTACGCCCTACATCAATGAACTGACTCCTTTTGCCTTTAGTGATGCAGGTGCGCGTATCGGTAAGTTTGAGTTTGAAAGAGGAATCCAGTTGGATATGGACAACGACTTCCCGCTGTTACGCTATGGTGACATTCTCCTGATGAGAGCAGAAGCCTTGTGGAGATTGAATCCATCCAGCGCGGAAGCAGTAGAACTGGTGCGTCAGGTGAGGGAAAGATCAGAGCTGGGTCCAATTGATCCTCTGACAGAAGATGCACTTTTTGAGGAAATTCAGAGAGAAGTAGCCTTTGAAGGACATAGTCGTACCAATATGATTCGTTTTGACCGATTTAATGCTCCCTGGTGGGAAAAGGATGCGTCTGATCCCAACAAAAACTTATTCCCGATACCAGCTGCTCAGTTAAACGGTAATCCAAATCTGGTACAAAATCCAGGGTATTAGTTAGTGTGAAGTAGATAAGTTCAGGCGGGGAGTGAATTAATTTACTCCCTGCTTTTGAAAATTTGTTGGATGATGCAGCGGATACTGAACATATACATGCTTATAAGCTTTGCCAGGAATAAGCCTGCCTGCGCTATTTTTGCTTGGGCATGTCTGTTTTTGGGTGCTTGTGAAAAAGGAGAAGAAAGCACAGAACTTTGTAATCCTGGCGCAGACAAACGATTTACATTGCTTTCTCCAGACCATACCCGCATTGATTTTCGGAATGATCTGAAATATACTGAAGCCTTTAATACCTATACCTATCGCAACTTCTACAATGGAGCGGGAGTAAGCATCGGCGATGTAAACAATGATGGCCTGGCGGATATCTTCTTTTGCGGAAATATGGTGAGCAATCGCCTTTACCTGAATCAGGGTGATTTCAGGTTTGAAGATATTACCGAAACTGCCGGGCTAAAAAGTGAAAAAGTATGGTCAACAGGAGTCAGTATGGTAGATATCAATGGCGATGGCTGGCTGGATATTTATGTGTGCAAATCAGGCAAACCTGAAGGTGAGCAGCGGCATAACGAGCTGTTTATCAACCAGGGGAATAATGAAGATGGCGTACCCACCTTTAAGGAATTGGCCAAAGACTATGGAATAGCGGATTATGGTTTATCCACCCATGCCGCCTTCTTTGACTATGATAAAGATGGTGACCTGGATATGTACCTGCTCAACAATTCCATTCGTTCGGTAGGAGGCTACGATCTGAGAAAAGACCAGCGCGAAATCCGTGATCCATACGGAGGCAACAAACTCTACCGTAACGAGGGGGAAAGCTTTAGTGATGTGAGCGAAGAAGCTGGAATTTATGGCAGTGCCATTGGCTTTGGGCTGGGGGTTACCATCGGGGATGTCAATAAAGATGGCTGGCAGGATATTTTTGTTTCCAACGATTTTTTTGAAAAGGATTACCTCTATCTGAATAATCATGATGGGACTTTTAGTGAAAGCTTGGAAACCATGATAGGAGAAATCAGTCTAGGTTCAATGGGCGCTGATATGGCGGATATCAATAATGATGCTTTTCCCGAAATTTTTGTCACCGAAATGCTGCCTGAAGATGAGGGCAGACTCAAGACCAAAACCATATTTGAAGACTGGAATAAATACCAGGCCAACATCAAGGCTGGTTATCATCGGCAATTTCCCCGCAATGTGCTGCAACTTAACAGAGGTAAAGTTAGCCATGGAAGTAATGCGCAGGTATCCTTCAGTGAAATTTCCCGTATGGCAGGTGTGGATGCTACCGATTGGAGTTGGGGCGCACTGATCGCTGATTTGGATAATGATGGTAACAAAGACATCTATGTTGCCAATGGTATTTACAAAGACCTTACGGATCAGGACTATATCAATTTCTACGCGAATCCGCTCACCATACAAAAGCTGCTGGATGAGAAGGATAAATTCCTGAAACAGATGATTGATAGCATCCCTTCCAAGGCTGTCACTAACTATGCTTTTCAAAATAATGGTGACCTGACATTCAGCAATAAGGCAGCGGACTGGGGGCTGGATTGTCCCAGCTTCTCCAATGGCTCAGCCTATGGTGACCTGGATAATGATGGTGATCTGGACCTGGTGGTGAGCAATGTTAATATGCCTCCCTATGTGTTGAGAAATAATTCAGAGGCTGCTGAAGAAAAAAATCACTTTCTGACTTTCAAACTGGAAGCCAAAGGAAGAAACTCAGCAGGCCTGGGCACACAGATTACGCTAAAAAGTGAGGGGAAAACCTTTTATCAGGAGCTGGCACCCATGCGAGGTTATCAATCCTCTGTAGATCCACGGCTGCACTTTGGACTGGGAAAGATTACAGGCATTGATTCTGTAATCATTCGCTGGCCCGATTTGACAGTGCAGCTACTCAGAAATGTAAAGGCAGATCAGTTACTCACGGTGGTACAGCAGGAGCAAGATCAAACCAGCCAGGCAAAGCTGGCAAGTGTGGTGGAAGAACCTTTACCTGTCTTTCAGGAAGTAACAGAACAGTTTCCTCTGGGTTTTCAGCATCAGAAAACCAGTTTCATAGATTTTGACCGTGACCCATTGCTTTTCCATATGCTTTCCGCAGAAGGCGCAGCCCTTTGCAAAGCAGATGTCAATGGGGATGGTAGAGAGGATGTATTTGTAGGCGGTGGAGTAGGACAGCCCGGAAAATTATACCTTCAGACCGTAGGAGGTCAGTTTAAAAATTTGCCTCAGGATGCTTTTACGCGGCATAATAAAGCGGAAGATAGCGATGCGGTATTTTTTGATGCCGATCATGATGGCGATGTAGACCTGTATGTGTGCAGCGGTGGCAATGAATTTCCTTCCAGTTCTTCCACCCTCAGAGACCGCCTATACCTCAACGATGGGAGAGGAAATTTCAGCTTTTCCGATCAGCTTCTGCCCACTTCACAGTTTGAAAATACTTCAACAGTAGAAGCAGCGGATTTTGATGGCGATGGCGATATAGATTTGTTTGTAGGGGTAAGGGCAAAGCCCTTCCTCTACGGTGTGCCTATGAACGGCTACCTGCTGAGAAATAATGGAAAAGCTGAGTTTGAAGACGTTAGTCTGGAAATCGCTCCCCAATTAAGAGAACTGGGAATGATCACCGATGCCAGATGGCTGGATTACGATAACGATCAGGATATGGATTTGGTGATCGTAGGAGAATGGATGGGCGTAAAGCTTTTTGAAAATGAAGGTGGAACCTTTAAGGAAGTTTCTGAAAGTACAGGCCTGCAAAATACCGAAGGACTTTGGAATAATATTGAAGTAGCGGACATAGACCAGGATGGCGACATGGATTTGGTGGCAGGTAATCATGGGCTCAATTCTAACTTCAAAGCAAGCCTTGAAAAACCGCTCAGCATGTATGTCAATGATTTTGATGGCAACGGAAAGGCTGAGCAGATCATCACCTGTTATAATGGAGAGCAAGCCTATCCTATGGTGACCCGTACCGAACTGGTAGGTCAGCTCCCTTCGCTGAAGAAAAAGTACCTCAAATTTCATGATTACAAAGAGCAAACGATAACAGATATCTTCGGGCAGGAGTTGGTAGATAAATCTGTACATCAGAAGGTAGTGACTACCGAGTCCTCATATTTTATCAATGAAGGAGGAAAGTTTAGCAGAAAAGCCTTACCCCTGGAAGCACAGTTGGCTCCTGTTTATGCGATTGAAATAGATGATTTTGATGGTGATGCATTGGCCGATGTGCTGATCGGAGGTAATTTCCACTGGTCAAAACCGCAGGTTGGGATTTACGATGCCTTACAGGGACTGCTGCTTGAAGGAGATGGTAAAGGAAGTTTTCAGGCTTTACGCGCAGAAGTTTCAGGAGTAAATATTAAAGGAGAGATACGAGCTATAGAGAGTATCAAAGCCGGAAATAGATCTCTTCTTTTGATTTCTAGAAATAATGATTGTATGGTGTTACTTGAAAAAAATAGGCAATAGACCGAAGTATGAAGTGGCTTAAAAAGTACAAATATCTGCTTTTTTTATTAGGCTTTTTTGGTCTGACTGCCTGCCAGGAAAGTCCGGAAGAACGGTATATTGAATTGGAAGAGAAAGAATTAGCCAGTGGCTTGCGCTACGACAGCCTTTTCAGGGGAATATATTTTAACATGTCCAGAGAAGCTTTTAAGGACTACTGCTTCAATCAAAACTTAGAAGGAAAGTTTAAGCAGGGAGGATTGAGGAGTGGCAACTGGGTGGAGTGCAAATTGAAGGATGAACTGAAATACCCTGCTGCCATTAACTTTTTTCCCAAGTTCAAAAATGATGTGATCACGGAAATGGAAGCCGCGATTTACTATGAAAATATTGCCGTGGATGATCAGCGGGGAGAGCTTCTTTTATCCGATGTATTACAACTGCTGGAGAGATGGTATGGAGAAGGTTTTATGAAAATCAACAGCCCCTACTTTTATAAAGATGATGTCTATGTAAAAGTAGACGGAAACCGCCGGATTACGGTATACAAAGATATTAGCAAGCACATGATCAATATTTGGTATGTGGATTTGACAGTGAAAAATAAGGAGGGTGAATCATGAGGAATGCAATCTGGACAATTATTTTTTTGGGCTTATTAGTGACTACTGCCTGCGAGACTGAGGAAGAATCTTCTGCCCAGGAGCATTCTTTGTTTCGTTTGATGAGCGCAGAGGAAACGCACATTGATTTTCAGAATACGGTGGAAAATAGTCGTGAATTTAATATTTATACCTACCGTAATTTCTACAACGGAGGGGGTGTCGCCATAGGAGATGTAAATAATGATGGGCTGCCTGATCTTTATTTTACGGCCAACATGGGTGAAAATAAGCTTTACCTCAATCATGGCGACTTTACATTTGAAGATATCACGCCAAGTGCAGGAGTGGCAGGTAGCAGAGCCTGGTCTACCGGGGTAAGCATGGTTGATATCAATGGCGATGGCCTGCTGGATATTTATGTCTGCAATTCCGGAGATGTGGAAGGGGACGACCGACAGAACGAACTTTTTATCAATCAGGGAAGTGATGCACAGGGTATCCCCAGCTTCACTGAAGAAGCAGAAGCTTATGGGCTGGCCGATATGGGCTATTCAACCCAGGCCGCTTTTTTTGACTATGACAAAGATGGTGACCTGGATGTATATCTGCTCAACAACTCTTTTCGCTCTATCGGCTCTTTCAACCTGAAGGAAAACGAGCGTACCCAGCGTGACCCTATGGGTGGGGATAAATTGTATCAAAATAATGGTGGTCGCTTCTCTGACGTAAGTGAATCAGCCAACATTTATAGTAGCGTAATCGGTTTTGGGCTTGGTATTTTAACCTCCGATCTGGATAAGGATGGCTGGACCGACATCTATGTGTGTAACGACTTTTTTGAGCGTGATTACATCTACATGAATAATGGAGATGGCACCTTCCGCGAAGCATTGCCAGCACAGATGCCTTCCATCAGCATGGCTTCTATGGGAGCGGATGTGGCCGACCTCAGCGGGGATGGCTATCCCGAAATCTTTGTCACCGAGATGCTTCCCCAAAGCGAAGAGAGGCTCAAGACCAGTATGACCTTTGAAAACTGGAATAAGTACCGCTATAATGTCAAGAACGACTATTATCATCAGTATACCCGCAATATGTTGCACCTAAATAATGGTCCTGCAAACACAACTTTAAAACCATTGGCTAAAAAGGATATTTCCTTCAGCGAAATAGGTAGACTGAGTGGCGTAGAGGCTACTGATTGGAGCTGGAGTGCGCTAATGGCCGATCTGGACAATAATGGCTTCAAAGATATTTATATCACCAATGGGATCTATCAGGATATACTCAATCAGGATTACCTGAAATTCATTTCCAGCGATGTGGTGGTCAAAAGTATAGTCACAGAAGAAGGTGTCAACTATAAAAAGTTGATAGACATGATTCCTTCCGAACCTATTGCCAATTTTGTATATGCTGGACAGGAGCAAATGACTTTTGAGGATAGTACCCAGGCCTGGGGACTGCATCAGCCCAGCTTTTCCAACGGCTCCGCTTATGGTGACCTGGACAATGATGGTGACCTGGACCTGGTGGTCAATAATGTGAATATGCCAGCCTTTGTATATCAAAATCAGGCCAATGCATTCTACCCAGAGCATCATTACCTTAAAGTAAAGCTAAAAGGAAAGGACCGGAACACTTTTGCGGTAGGCACCAAAGTCACTGCTTTTGCGGATGACCAAAAATTTTACCTGGAACAGACACCAATGCGGGGTTTTCAGTCCTCAGTGGACTACGGTTTGCATTTCGGTTTAGGAAATATTGATAAGCTAGACTCTTTATTAGTTGAATGGCCTTCCGGCAAAAAAACTTTGCTTCAAAATATCTCGGCTGACCAAAGCATCACAGTAGATGAAATGGAAGCGGAAGCGATCAATATGTTTACAAAGTTTAGCATTCCAACTTCAAATGGAATCTCTTTTTATGACCTCAGTGATAATCTTCCTGATGACTTCTCCCATCAGGAAAATGAGTACAGCGATTTTGATAAAGACGCGCTGCTCTTCCACATGAATTCTACCGAAGGCCCCCGCATGGCGGTAGGAGATGTCAATGGTGATGGCAGAGAGGATGTGTTTATGGGGGGAGCCAAAGACTTTCCTGCCAAACTGTTTTTACAGACCTCCGATGGTAAAATGATCAAAAGCCAGCAAAATATTTGGGAAGAAGATAAGCGACATGAGGATGTGGATGCCCTGTTTTTTGATGCTGACAATGACCATGATCTGGATTTGTATGTGGTGAGTGGTGGAAGTGAGTACTCCATCAGCTCTTCCGCTTTATCGGACAGGCTGTATTTCAACGATGGTAAGGGAAATTTTACCAAGTCCAATCAGCTTTTACCTACTTCACGTTTTGAAAGCACTTCCTGCGTAGCCGCAGCGGATTACGATCAGGATGGAGATCAGGATTTGTTTGTGGGCGTCAGGCTTAGGGACAGACTTTATGGTGTAGCTCAGAACGGCTACCTGCTGGAAAATGATGGTAGCGGAAATTTTGAAAATGTCAATGAAGAAAAAGCTGCCGCCCTGAACAATCTGGGACTGATACGGGACGCGAAGTGGCTGGATTATAACGCCGATGGCTGGACAGACCTGTTGGTGGTTGGTGAATGGATGAGCATACAGCTGTTTGAGAATCAGGAAGGCAGGCTGGAAAATGTTTCTGAAAAAGCTGGGCTGTCAAATCTGGCAGGTTGGTGGAATACGGTTGAAGTGGCTGACCTGGATGCTGATGGCGATATGGATATAGTGGCAGGAAATCATGGCCTGAACTCCCGTTTCAGAGCCAGTGAGGAAAAACCTATTGCCTGCTATATCAATGATTTTGATGGCAATGGTAATGTGGAACAGATTGTCTGCACTTACAATAAAGACTCTCTATACCCGCTGGTACTTCAGCATGACCTGGTGAAACAACTGCCTTCTCTGCGTAAAAAATACCTCAAAAACGAAAGCTATAAACTCCAGCAAATCAACGATATATTCAGTGAGCAGCAGTTGTCATCGGCAATTGTCCATCAGGTGACTACGCTGGAAAGTATGGCGTTGCTGAACCAGGGAGATGGTACATTTGCAGTACAACCTCTCCCCCGAGAGGCGCAGAGTACTCCGATTTATGCCCTGCATATTGAAGATTTGGATCAGGATGGCATAGCAGATATTCTTTTGGGCGGAAATCTGTACGAGGCTAAACCGGAGGTAGGGCGGTATGATGCCAGCTATGGCACTTTCCTGAAAGGCAATGGAGATGGCACTTTTGAAGCAATTTCTAACCGGGCCATCGGACTGAAAGTAGAAGGGCAATTACGGGACATTGCTTCTGTGAAAATGAAGGACACGGAAGTGCTTTTCATGGTGAAAAATAATGCCAAAGTGCAGGCTCTGAAAGTGATTCATCAACAAGAGTCTATTGCGGAAGGACTACAAACTCCCAATCTGTGAGCAGTTTCTTAGCTACCATATTGATCAAAAGCAAGCATGTGCCAGCATGGTTGGCAGGCATTATTCTCATCGCCTGCTTATTTTCTGCCTGTCAGCCGGAACCCAAACTTTTTACGACTTTACCCTCGGAAAAAACAGGCGTGACTTTTATCAATCAGCTGGAAGAAACGGAGGAGATCAACATCAATGAATATCTGTATGCACACAATGGAGGTGGTGTGGCGGTAGGAGATGTCAATCGCGATGGACTGGCAGACCTGTATTTTACGTCTAATCAATTACCTAATAAGCTTTACCTCAACAAAGGAAATTTTGTCTTTGAAGACATAACCGAACAGGCAGATGTAGCCGGTTTATCGGGCTCCAACTACTGGACTACCGGAGTGGTGATGGCAGATGTCAATGCGGATGGATGGCTGGACATCTACGTGTCACAGGTTTCTCAGTATAAATCTTTTCAGGGACACAATCAGCTGTTTATCAACAACGGCGCTACTACCGGCGGAGACCTGACTTTTACGGAGAGTGCAGCGGAGTATAATCTGGATATCACAGGCTATGCCCAGCAGGCTGCTTTTTTTGATTATGATGGCGATGGTGACCTGGATATGTATCAGCTCAGGCATGCGGTGCACAATCCCGATGTATATATCAAAGCGGCTTTGCGCACAAAACGAGACAGCCTCGCCGGAGATCAGTTGTTCAGAAATGATGATGGTGTCTTTCATGATGTGACCGAAGAAGCAGGAATCTATGGTGCTGCACTAGGCTATGGGCTGGCAGTAGGCATTGGTGATCTGGATGATAATGGCTGCCCCGATATTTATGTCTCCAACGACTTTCACGAAAATGATTACGTGTATTACAACAACTGTGATGGTACTTTCAGAGAAGGCATCAAGGGTACACTGGGGCATAGCAGTACATTTTCTATGGGTAGTGATATTGCTGATTTTAACAATGATGAGCTATTAGATATCATTACACTGGACATGAAGCCGGAGGATGAAATCATCAGGAAAAAGTCTGCCGGACCTGATCCCTACGATATTTATGAGTACAAACTGGGCTTTGGCTACTACTATCAATATCCCCGCAATATGCTGCACCTCAACCGGGGAAATCTTTTTGAGAACAATGTGCAGTTTAGTGAGATCGGCCAGCTGGCGGGCATAGATGCTACCGACTGGAGCTGGTCTGCCTTGATGGCTGACCTGGATAATGATGGCTGGAAAGATATTTTCATCACCAACGGTATCTTGCGTCGTCCGATTGACCTGGATTACATCAATTTTACGTACGATGAAAAAATCTCCAACAGCCAATCTGCCCTGGAAAAAGCCCACAGTATGCCTGAAGGAGCTGTGGCAAATTATGCTTATCAGAACAATGGAAATCTAAGCTTTAATAATGTCTCTGCCGATTGGGGTTTGGATGAAGTGGGATATTCTATGGGTGCGGCCTACGCGGATCTGGACAATGATGGCGATCTGGACCTGGTGGTCAATCATCTGAACGCCCTGGCTTCAGTATATCGCAATAATACAGAAAAAGTAAAGCAGCATCATTACATCAAAATAAAACTTAAAGGAGATCAGCAAAACCCATTTGGTGTAGGAGCAAGAGTGGTAGTAGAAGCCAATGGACAAAAGCAAATGCAGGAACTTTATCCGGTCAGGGGCTGGCAATCGTCAGTAGATTATGCGCTGAACTTCGGCTTAGGCGAGATAGAAAACATTGACAAAATCACAGTCATCTGGCCTGATGGAAGTCTGCAGGTGATGGTAAATATTAAGGCAGATCAAAGTCTGGAAATTGAGAAAGAAGCTGCCGCTAAGCATAAAGCAAAACTGGCTTCTACTAAAATTTTCCGTGATATCACAGCACAGTCAGGAGTGTCCTTTAAACATCAGGAGAACCATTATGTGGACTTTAATACCGAAAGACTCCTTCCTCATAAACTATCTACCGAAGGCCCCCGGCTGGCCGTGGCAGATGTTAATGGCGATGGTCTGGAAGATTTTTACATTGGTGGAGCAGCAGGTCAGGCAGGAGAATTATATTTTCAAACAGAAAGAGATTTGGTGCTTTTTGTCAAAAGTAATCATCCTGTGTTTGCCGAAGATCAGGAGAAAGAAGATGTAGACGCGCTTTTCTTTGATGTGGAAGGAGATGGCGATGCAGACCTGTATGTGGTCAGCGGTGGCGGACAGTTTAACGAAAGCATTAACAATGAAGACCGGATGTATCTCAACGATGGGCAGGGTAATTTTACCAAATCCCCACAAATTTTACCCAAACTCAATGGCGCTTGCGTAGTAGCGGCTGATTTTAATAAAGATGGTCATCAGGATTTGTTTGTCGGCAGTCGTTCCGTTGCCGGAGCTTATGGACTTTCGCCTGATAGTGAACTGCTCTGGAATGATGGGCATGGGCGTTTGCTCAAAGATACTTCAGCCTATATAAAGACATTACAAGCTTTGGGCATGGTCACTGATGCAGTCTGGTCGGAAGATAGCCAGGAGCTGGTTGTAGTAGGAGAGTGGATGCCTATCACATTTTTGTTCTTTGGAGAGCATAGCGTTGAAAAAAGAGAGATTCCCAATACTTCAGGGTGGTGGAATACCATTGCGTTAGCTGATTTGAATGCTGATGGTAAGCAGGATTTGCTATGCGGTAATTTGGGCCTCAATACAGAACTCAAAGCCTCAAAAGAAGAGCCTTTGGGTTTGTACGTCAAAGACTTTGACAATAACCTGATGGTAGACCCAATTATCACCTATTATCGGCAGAGCAAAGAGTGGGTGTATGCCGGACTGGATGCCCTGAAAAAGCAGATGCCTCCCATAAGGATTCGTTATAACGACTACGCTTCCTTTGCCAGCCACACTTTTGATCAGGTGTTTTCCGAAGCTTTTATCAGCAATTCGGTGATCAAAAAAGCGCAGATGCTACAGTCAGTGTATCTGCTTAATGAAGGAAGTGGAGAATACAGCATCCATGACTTACCCTTGCCAGCCCAGTTTTCTCCCATCTATGCTTTTCAGACAGGTAATTTTGATCATGACGGATTGCTAGATATCCTGGCAGTGGGTAACTTTGATGGAAACGTGCCCAGCCTGGGCCGTTATGATGCTTCTTATGGAAACTTCCTGAAAGGAGAAGGAGGAGGTGAATTTGAAGCAGTAGAAGCTTGTCACAGTGGATTCGCAGTTTATGGGGAAGCAAGGGATATGCAGCAGGTCAATATTGGCGATCAAAAAATTTTGATCATCAGCAGAAATCATGCGGAGGCCCGTTTTATAGAAGTAGCACAACCTTCAGACATGTATCAAACAGAATTACTAAGACAATAAAAACACCTATTGCTATGAAATCAATACCAAAAATGATTGTCCTGAGCTTATGTTGGCTTTCCTTTTTGCCCACTGCGAATGTACAGGCTCAAATGTCGGATTACCCCATCCAGCCTGTAGATTTTACGGAAGTCTACCTTACCGAAGGCTTCTGGAGAGACCGACTGAACACCGTTTCGGATGTGACCATTCCCTATGCTTTTCAGAAATGTGAGGAGACCGGCAGAATCAACAACTTCATCTACGCCGGTGGATTGAAAGAAGGCAAATTTGAAGGAGACTTCGGCTTTGACGATTCCGATGTGTACAAAATTATGGAAGGAGCAGCCTATAGCCTGATGCTCAAAGAAAACCCGGAGATGGAAGCTTATCTGGATAAGCTAGTCTCCTACCTGGAAGCAGCTCAGGAAGATGATGGCTATCTCTATACTTCCTGGACGCTCAAAGCCAATGAGTACAACGACTTTATCTGCTGCTCCTACGATCCTGCCGGACGTTTTGAAGGTTCCCGCATGAGCCACGAACTTTATAATGCCGGACATATGTATGAGGCAGCGGTGGCCCACTACAGAGCTACCGGAAAAGATGATTTTCTCAACATTGCCATCCGCAATGCGGATTTGGTCTACCAGCTTTGTGTAGAGGAAGGCAAAACCTATTATCCCGGGCATCAGGAAATTGAAATTGGCTTAGTAAAACTTTATAGAGTTACCGGAAATGAAAAGTACCTGAAACTTGCCAAGTTGTTTTTAGACAGAAGGGGCAAAGGTTTACGCACTTATGAGAATGAAGGTGAGCATTTAGCAACTTATGCCCTTTATTCTCAGGACCACAAGCCTGTGACGGAGCAGGAAGAAGCACTGGGACATTCCGTAAGGGCAGCGTATATGTATTCTTCTATGGCGGACATCGCTGCCATCATGGGAGATAAGGCTTATCTGGAGGCTTCCGATAAATTGTGGGAAAATATTGTCAGCAAAAAAATGTACGTAACCGGAGGGCTGGGTGCTGGCAATGGCATAGAAGGCTTTGATGTGGCTTACGCTCTGCCCAATGACGCTTATGCGGAAACCTGCGCGGCCATTGCTAATGTGTACTGGAATCATCGCATGTTTTTACTGCACGGAGACGCCAAATATATAGATGTGTTAGAGCGTACGCTCTATAATGGCTTGATCGCTGGTCTTTCAATGGAAGGGGAGACATTTTTTTATCCCAACCCCCTGGAATTTAACGGAGAATCCACCTTTAATCAGGGAGCGGTTTGCCGTAGCGAGTGGTTTGACTGTTCCTGCTGTCCTTCCAATCTTTCCCGCTTTGTACCCTCGGTAGGAGGCTATGTATATGCGGTGGATGATGAAGATGTCTATGTCAACCTCTTTATGAATAACCAGACTGAGGTGGAGGTCAACGACCAGCAACTCGTGCTGGAACAGGTAACCAATTATCCCTGGGAGGGCGATATCAGTATTAAAATCAATAATGAACAGCCGGTCAAAGCGAACCTGATGATCAGGATTCCGGGTTGGTCAGAAAATGAAGCCGTACCCAGCGACCTGTATACTTTTACAAAAAAGTCCAACAAAAAAGCTACGATCAAAGTCAATGGTAAAGATTATATATTTAGCAAAAAGAACGGCTATGCTGTTGTGGAAGGTGAGTGGAAAAAAGGAGATCAGCTGGATATACAGTTCCCGATGGAAGTCAAGACAGTAAAAAGCCATGAAAAAGTAACCGCCAATAGAGGAAAAGTAGCGGTTGAAAGAGGACCCTTGGTGTACTGTGCCGAAGGCGTAGACAATAAGGGTCATGCCATGGATATTCATCTGGATAGCCAATCACCTTTCAGCGTAGAGTACAAAAAAGACCTGCTACATGGCGTAACAGTGCTCACTGGAAAAGGCTGGGTAAACGCTGAAAGTGAAAAAATGGACGTACAACTCATCCCTTACTATTCCTGGAGCCACAGAGACATCAGCCCCATGTCGGTATGGTTGTATGAAGGAAAGTAAGCTGAAAAGGTGAGATGAAATTGAAGAAACCTTTGGCGGACCTTCAGTAGCAAAAGAAAACAATAGCCCTTTAATAAAGTAAGTTAGAGGGCTATTTACTTTTATTACCGCATATAATCACTGTATCACTTTCAGGGCTGTATCCAGATCATGGATCAGGTCCTGAGCGTTCTCCAGCCCCACCGAGATACGCATATCCCCCAGGGAAATGCCCATAGCACCAAACTGTTCAGGACTCAGCTCCTTCAGGTAACTAATGGCAGGCGCGTAAATGAGGCTTTCATGTCCTCCCCAGCTTACGCCGATTTTGAAAAGCTTCAGGCTGTTGACGAAGGCTTTGATGCTGTCCAGATCTTCGGTAGCCAGCTGAAAACTCATCAGTCCAGTATAACCTTTCATCTGCTTCTTACCCAAATCATACTGTGGAAAGCTTTCCAGTCCGGGGTAGCGTACCAAGCGTATTTTGGGGTGTTTGTCAAGGAAAGCAGCCACCTGCAAGCCGTTTTCCTGATGCAGCCGCAAACGCATAGGTAGGGTACGCAGGCTGCGTAGTATTAGCCAGGCTTCAAAAGGAGCCATTTTGGCACCCAGCCACTCATACTCCCGGGTAGCGATAGAGTCTATATCTTCTGCTTTTCCCATGATCACGCCAGCCACAACATCACTGTGTCCGCCAATATATTTGGAGCAGGAATGTACCTCCATGTCAATGCCCATCGCCAGTGCAGGCTGGAAGATAGGCGTAGCCCAGGTATTGTCAATGATGGTGCGAATATTTCGGGACCTTGCCAAATCCGCAACTGCCTTGAGGTCTTGCAGGCTGAACACCGCCGAAGAAGGGCTTTCCAGATAGATCAAACGGGTCTTGTCACGAATGGCATGCTCAAAATCCTCCACCTTGTCACCTGCCACGAAAGTCACTTCTATGCCCATCTTTTTGGTGAGATAATTGGTTAGCAGATTATTGGCCGGGCCATAGATATTTTTGATGGCAATCACATGATCTCCTGCATTGATGCAGTGGAGGATGGCTGCTGAGATTGCCCCCATGCCGGAAGGAAAGAGTTGCGTTTTTTCGGCTCCGGCCAGCAGTGCCAGTTTACGTTCAGCAATAAGTGTGGTAGGGTTTTTACCCCTGGAATAGATAAAGTGACTGGTTCGGTCTTCGTAAGCCTGGTCAATAGCTTCCCAGCTCTCAAAGGTGAAAAGGGAGTTTTGAAAGATCGGAGGTACTACCGCACCCTCGTACTTACTCCTCTCTTCTCCATAGTGCATTAAAAGCGTTTCTAAAGATAGTTTCTCTTCCATATTTTTTATTTTGTTAGTGCTGTTGCTGAATGTGTTAGATAGGTTGAATGTTTACCCTGAATTTATTTCAGGGTCTGGTTAAACGTTTGTCCATAGTCATAGGGTTCTGCCTTTTGCGCTCAACAAAGTGTTTAGTTCTCTTGAATAATCTCTGTTTCTATCTGCTGATTGTGTTCTTTGTCAGAAGTTTTGTCTCCATAAAAACAGCCTATACCCGTGATGGCCAGTACCGGAGCTACCACCAGGTTGACCAGCGACATCAATTGCCAGTGCCAGTATTCTCCAAAAGGTACGCCCAGTGTAGAAACCATAAAAATGCTGGTAGCTGTCCAGGGAATGATACTTTCTATCATGGTACCGTAATCCTCAATAGAGCGTGATAGTACTTTTCGCGGAATCCTAAACTTATCGTAGCGGGATTTAAAGGCATCCCCGATGATGAAACTGGTTGCGTTCTGATTGGAAGTGATGGCATTGGTCACCGCAGTCGCCAATAGCGAAGAGATGACTACCGAAGGGCGGGTGCGAGTAAAGCCAAAAACCTTGTCCACAATGGTAGGCATGACCTCAATCATGTCCATGGCTCCGATAAAGATCAGCACCATGATGGAAAAGATGATAGGCTCGTTGAGCGCATACAGTCCGCCCCGGTTAAACAGCGCTGCCATATTAGCAGGCATGCCTGGCAGCCAGTCAGCCATCTGCACATCAAAGCCCGTGTAGGCAGCCAGTAATATGTCGCCCCCCGAATACGGCTGGAAAATAAAGGCCAGCAGGCAGGCTACTAAGGAAGAAGTAAGCAGCGTGGGCAGGGTCGCGATTCTGCGGATAGAGCCATAGAGAACGATGAGCGGAGGAAGGAGCAGGAGTATATTAAAATTAAACATACTGCTGATGGTATCCAGCGTTTGGGTAATCTGCGGATCGGAAATATCAGTCTTGGCAGGAGGATAGAAGAAACCTAATATAAAATAGATTATTCCGGCGATGATGGCAGATGGCACTGTAGAATACAACATGGAGCGAATGTGGGCGTACAAAGGAATTTCCGTAGCCAGCGCCGCCATATTGGTGGTATCGGAGAGGGGAGAAAGCTTATCGCCGAAGTAAGCGCCTCCAATGATCGCTCCGGCAGTGATGCCCAGGTTGGCATCCACCGCCATGGCTACGCCCATGACCACCGCGCCTATGGTACCCACCGAACCCCAGGAAGTACCGGTGAGCATAGAGAAGATGATGGGGGTAAAGAAAGCCAGAATATACAGATAGCTGGGGTCAATCAGTTTGATGCCGTAGTAAATCAGCATGGGAATGGTACCGCTGACAATCCAGGTGCCAATAATAATACCGATGGCAAAGAGGATAAGTACAACCGGAAAACCCTGAGCGAGCTTGGCGATGAAGGCTTTTTGTATGTCTTCCCAGGGAAATCCCAGCAGCATCAGTTCGCCTATGGTAAATATGGCAGCCAGCAGAAAAACGATTTCCAGGGGAAAGGGAGAAAGTCCGTAAAACTGAGGGCGAAGCACCAGCCCGTAGGTGATGAGAACCGTGAGGAAAATTAAGGGCAGGAGTATGTAAATGAACCTTAGAGGTTTTTTCTGATGCATTTGAGGCATAGGGCTGATTTAATTTTTTTGAAGCTCCAATAATCGGGGATTATATTGAAAAACTGAAATTAGAGGATATCCCCCCATGCTCGTGAGCTTAACATTTCAACCCAGCACCAAACGAGGAGTTAGCTACGCCTGACACAAACTATAAAGAATTGAGTAGCGCTTTTTGAAAAGAGCTGCTGAAAAAAAAGCAGGCAATGGATAAGAAACTATCAGCTTGCCAGGTAATCAGGCTAGTGTCTATGAAGATAAAAGATCAGTCTAACCTCACACACATTGTATAAAATTAAATAATTGATAATCAGTGCTTTGTATGATTTTCTCTTTGTTGAGCTAAAAAAATATAACATATTGGGTATTGCTTTACCCTGGATGTTACAGGAGTCATTAGACAAACTACACAAGAGAATGCTTATACTTAAAAAAGTAGAAGTGACCTTTCAACTGAGCATTGCAACAGTGCTAATCGGGCTACTGCTGTTCACTTTTTCAGCTAAAGCCCAGCAGCCTGCCAATGTGCAGCCCAACATCATTTTTGTACTGGCCGATGATTTAGGCTGGGCTGACATCAACTGCTTTGATCCTTTGAATCGTCAGTACTACGAAACACCCAATATTGACAGGCTGGCGCAGGAGGGTATGAAATTTACTCAGGCTTATACCAATGCTGCCAACTGCTCACCCACCCGAGCAGCGCTGATCAGCGGGCAGTATTATCCGCACCAGCCGATTTATCATGTCGGTAACTCTCCTTCGGGTAAAATGATATCGGCTCCCAACGCGCATGAACTCCCTGCTGATAAGATTACGATAGCGGAGGCGCTGAAAGTAGGCGGGTATACTACTGCGCTTATCGGGAAGTGGCATATCGGTGATTCTCCCACTACTGGTCCTGAACAGCAAGGTTTTGATATCAATATCGGAGGCTATAATATGGGCAATCCCGGAGGTTGGGAGGGTGGATACTTTCAGCCGAACAATAACCCTTATATTGAGGACGCAAAGGAGGGTGAATACCTGACCGACTATCTTACCCGGAAGGCAACAGAATTTATTGAAGGGCACCAAAATCAGCCATTTTACCTACAGTTGACTTATTACACCCCTCATACTCCCTTACAGGCCCCAGAAGACTTGGTTGAAAAGTACAGCAAGAAAAAAGGTAAAGCTGGACATAATAACCCAGCTTACGCTGCCATGATAGAATCACTGGATCAGAACGTAGGAAAGTTGATGCATAGATTGGATGAGCTTGGAGTGGCCGAAAACACCATTTTCATCTTTTATTCTGACAATGGGGGAGTAGGTAGTTATGATTACCTCAACCACGCCAAAGATAACATCACCGACAATGCTCCTTTGAAGGGAGGCAAAGCCAACTTTTACGAGGGTGGGATAAGAGTGCCTTTGATCATTCGCTGGCCGAAAGTGATTGATGCAGGAGCGCAGACTGAAGAACCCGTCATTGGCATTGATTTTTATCCTACCTTTCTGGAGGCAGCAGGGCTTGAAAAGCAAGAGAACTACCTGCTGGATGGGCTTAGCCTGCTTCCTCTGTTCCAAAATCCTGAGGCTAACCTAGAACGTCAGTCTCTTTACTGGCATTTTCCGGGCTACCCCAATAATCCCTGGCGTACCGGTCCGGTAAGTGTAATCCGTCAGGGGACCTGGAAGTTGCTGAAGTTTTATGAAACGAATCGGCTTGAACTTTATAATCTCAATCAGGATATGAGCGAGCAATACAATATTGCCAATGAACAGGCTGAAGTACGCGATAGGCTGCAAGCGCAACTGGAAGTATGGTTAGAAGAGAATCAGGCTCCTATGCCCAAAAGTCGCGCAGAGGACATGCAGAAATAATGCTTATATTGAAAAATTGATACAACCTAACTTATAGACAAACTTATGAATCGTATTTTTTTATTGACATGCTGCCTATTCTTTTGTCTGCCTACTTTATGGGCTCAATCAGGCGGACAAGAATTAACGATTGAGCGAATTCCCAATGCTCAACCTAAAAATGTGATTTTTATTCTGAGTGATGATCACCGTTTTGATTTTATGGGTTTTACGGGTAAGGTGCCCTGGCTGGAAACGCCCAATATGGACCGACTTGCATCAGAAGGCGCTTATTTTCCCAATACTTTTGTAACCACTTCGCTTTGTTCTCCCAGCCGGGCATCGATCCTTACCGGCCAGTTTTCTCACACCCATACTGTGGTGGATAACTCCGCTCCCGCTCCTGAAGACCTGGTTTACTTTCCTCAGTATTTGCAGGAAGCAGGTTATCAGACCAGCTTTTTTGGCAAATGGCATATGGGAGGTGATGAAGATGATCCTCGTCCCGGCTTTGACCACTGGGAGAGCTTCAAGGGGCAGGGCGTTTACTATAATCCTACGCTCAACATCAATGGCGAAAGAAAAAGCTATGGCGACTCTACCTACATCACCGATCTGCTGACCGAGCATGCAGTGGAATGGTTGAAAAACAGAGAAGAAGAAAAGCCTTTCTTCCTCTATCTCTCTCATAAAGCAGTTCATGCTGAATTTATGCCTGCTCAGCGCCATATGGGTAAGTACGAGAATGAGAAAATAATGCTACCCCCCTCTTTTTATACTTCGGCCCAGCCTGTCAAAGGAAAGAGCAATCCTTACGGTTTACCTCGTTACACCGGTACCACCAATAATCTTGAAGAGAAAGTAGATTATCCTCAGGGCTTTCTGGACGAAAGAGCTGCTAAGGCTGGTGCTTTTGTTAAACCAGCCAGCGGAGAAGAATATTACGGAGAATTCAGAACCCCTGACTGGCAGAAGATGCAGCGTGAGAGCTGGCACGGGGTGGATTATATGTACCACGGTAGTATGGATTTTGAGACTTTCTACAAAAGATATTGCGAGACCTTACTGGGCGTAGATGAAAGTGTAGGCGCAGTGCTGGATTATCTGGAAGAGCAGGGACTGGCCGAATCCACGTTGGTGATCTACATGGGAGATAATGGCTTTTCTTTCGGAGAGCATGGCCTGATTGACAAACGCCATTTTTACGAAGAATCGGTAAAAGTACCTTTCCTGGTGAGGTATCCTGAAGTGCTGGAAGGCAATCAGGTGATTGATAAGATGATACAGAATATAGATGTGGCGCCTACCATTCTGGAACTGGCCGGTGTAAAGAAACCCGAACAGATGCAGGGACAGTCAATCATGCCGATACTGAAAGGAGAAGAAGTGGACTGGAGAGACCGTATCTTTTATGAATATTATTGGGAAAATGCTTTTCCGCAAACGCCAACCATGCATGGTGTACGCACCGACCGTTATAAGTTGATCCGCTATCATGGTGTATGGGATACCAATGAGTTTTATGATCTGCAGGAAGACCCTTACGAGATGCATAACCTATACGGCAGTGAAGACCATCAGGAGTTGATAGAGCTGCTTACCACTGAAGTATATGACTGGCTGGAGGGAACCGGAGGTATGCAGATTCCGCTGAAGCGCTCAGGTGGCCGCTTCGGTGATCATCGCAACCCAGCTGAATTTGAGTAAACATCATAATATATCCAGTACTTGCTAAGCAATCTATATTGATTTTTTTAAGGTTTGAGAAAGGGCTCATCCCGAGCCCTTTTCTATGATCAACTCAGAGCTTACTTACAATACAGGATAATCCATTCATGAGTGTAGGCTTAACATATTGTCTGCTTAGGCGTTGTGAAGTTGACTCAAACCCATGACGATTTATGACAGATGTTACTTTACCCTTAAAAGAGAAGATTGCTGTTGTTTTTGATTTTGACGAGACACTTGCTCCCCCTACACACCTCAGTATGCTGGAAAAAACGGGCATTGATGGTGAGGAGCGGGAAGATTTTGTGAAGCATTTGCTCAATGAGGGGTGGGAGAAAATTCTGGCCCGGGCATATTCATGGATCAAATACAGCCAGGCCTCCAGCCCTACAATTACCCGAGAGATGTTTCAATCTGTGGGAGAAGAATTAGCGCTTTATGATGGAGTAGATACACTATTTGACCGATTACGCAGTTTCTGCCCTCACGAGAGTATTGACCTGGAGTTTTACTTACTTACTGCCGGTTTTGTAGAAGTTCCGCAGGCAACTTCTATCGCTCATGAGTTTAAAGAAATCTGGGGAGGTGCCTATGCCTTCAATGAGGATGATGAACTCATATTTATCAAACATATCATTACGCACGAGGAAAAAAGAGAATATATCCAGCAGCTGGCCAAAGGAACCGGCACTGATGGTCCTAATGTTCCGGCTGATACGCATCAGCATGTGGATGAAGAAGATATGTACATCCCTTTTACGCAGATCATTTACGTGGGTGATGGCTCCAGCGACCGCCCGGCTTTTTCTCTTCTGCATGAAAAGGGAGGCTTTGCAATTGGACTTGCCAAAGATAATTCTGCTGCATGGAAAGAAAACGACAAGCTGAAAAAGAACCAAAAGGTGGATAACTTACTGCAGGTAGACTATACCGAAGGTTCAGAACTTATGCAATGTTTAAAATTGGCAGTTGAATGCATCAGCAAACGAATTTTACTGCGAAAAGTGGGTAAGTCTTAAACAGAAAAAAGTAAGAGCATCATTCTGCTGAGCTCAGCACCAGTTCTACATAGATTGGGAAATGATCGGAACCAAACTCGCCCAGGCGCGCCAGGCGGATGAATTTGAAATCATCAGTCACGTACACATGATCAAGGGGCCAGCGAAATATCGCAGACTGGGCATTAAATGAATTGTACAAACCTCGGCCCACCCGTACATCTTCTAGCGCTCCTCTTGATTGAAAAAGTCGGGAGGTATTAGACCAGGCCACATCATTAAAGTCACCTGCCACTAGGGCGGGAGAGTCGTTTTGCACAACCATTTGTCCTACTTTTAGCAAGGCAAACTCCTTTTCTCCCTTGTTATCCGGATGCTTGCTGTGTACAGGGGGTACCGGGTGTACACCGTGGAAACGAAAGTACTGCCCGCTGGGTAACTGTACATCAGTATGGAAGGAAGGCACATCCTCATGATGTAAAAATTTAGTTTGCATATTTACCAAAGGAAAGCGGGAGTAGAGTGCCATACCGTAAGTATTGTCAGTAGGATATTCGTGGTGGTAAGTATACTGACTATGGAGGGGGTGAAGTGCCTGTATCCACCATTGGTTAGTTTCCATCACCAATACCATATCAGGGTTTATCCGTTCAACTATATTTAAAAAAGACGTGTCTTGCTGATTATGCATGTACACATTAGCGATCAGCAATTTTACCTTATTATCCGAGACCGTTTCCGAGGAATCAACGGACACAACGGTTTTTTTAGCCAGTGGAGTATAAGGAAGTATAAAGTATAGCTGCAATCCAATGGTAAATGTAACGCCGACTATCAAAGCAACAGGCCAGAACGACCAGCGATAATTCAGTATGGCTAAGATGAGTAGGCATCCCAATCCTAGCATTAAAAACTGTAGTCGGGGGAAGTCAAGCGCCTTAATCCACCACACATTTACATCATACAGTAATGAGAGTAATGTGGCTCCAATCAATAGCACGCTTAGACAGGCTACACTGTAGTAAATAACTTTTTTAAGCGTATTCAATAGGTTAAGTTTAAAAAATGAGCATACAAACTGTAAGGTTTGAACCGCTCCGGTAGGATAGTGTTCACTTGAAAGGCTTCCTGCCAAGTGAAAATGATTAAGGTATTTGTATCTCTTTAGCCAAACTTGCTCCTACGCAATCTTAGGATTACGTATCAATAGCCTGTTCTAAAAAGTAATCCCATGCCTGATGCAGGCAAAGCACTCTTTTTTTATTATTGCGCTTAAGGCTAGCAATAACCATCCTTTTTATTAGGCTTTGAAAGTTAGATATTTTCAGCTATTCAGACTAAGAGAGAAGTCATCCCAACGAGTATCAATTCATAAGGGCAGAATATTTCAGGTGCTTAGATGTAAGAGGCCTGGTAGCTATTTTTTGGATAGAAAAGGCATAAGTAGGACAGTATATGGTGATTAAGGAAGCATTGGATGGAAGGACATTAGAAAAATTATAACAGGCTTGAATTTCATTTTTAGCTATGATTTGAGTAAAATGTGTCTTCTTAAAAATAAAAATCATAAGTAAGGAGACACTATTAGTTTAAATCATTGCTTTGTAGCAAGATACTCTCTTCAGTTTTTAATTGAAGTGGATAAATGAAGCAAAGTCTGTAGGGTAGCAAATTAAAAATTAATAAGCTTGATTCCCAGGTTTGTGTCGCACAAAATGGAATTTCAACCGCAAAGCAAAATGTGAGAACACTTGACCTAGGGTAAGCGGAGAGCAATATTAATTTTTAATGTGCGGGGCTAGAGACTTTGCCCTCATTCATGATTTCAGTCTTGAAGACTGAAACTAGTTTTTAATTTAATGTAAATAAGTCTTCATACTTACTTCTATCTAACCTAATCTATCAATCACTACCATGAATCGCCGAGAAATTATCAAGCAACTTTCAGTTTTACCATTGGTAGGGGGAGTGCTCCCCCATGAGTCCATGCTTAAAGCTTCTGCTTCCCCTAGCATACTTTCATCACTTGGCTCAGAAAAAGCCAAACAGAATATCTACAATTCCATAGGAGTAGATACAATAGTCAACTGCCGGGGTACCTTCACCATTATCGGTGGCTCTATTGAAAGACCGGAAGTACTGGAAGCCATGGAAGCCGCTTCCGGGTATTTTGTACAGTATGATGAACTGGCCTATGGTATAGGCAAGCGACTGGGAGAAATTACCAAATCTCCCTGGGGTATGGTTTCCTCCGGCTGCGCCGCCGGGCTTAAGCATGTCACCGCAGCTTGTGTTACCGGAGGAAATCCCGAAAAGCTGGTGCGTATCCCTGACCTTACAGGTTTTGAGAAAACAGAAGTGATCATTCCCCGCTATTCCCGCAATGTGTATGATCATGCCGTAAGAAATGTAGGGGTAAAAGTCATTGAGGTAGAAACACCTGAAGAACTGGAAAAAGCCATCAATGAAAGGACTGCCATGATCTATATCATGACCGGAAGAAATTCAGAAACCGGCCAGCCACTTTCGCTGGAAGTAATCGCCAGCATCGCCCAACCTAAAAACGTACCCATCTTAGCGGATGCAGCCGCTGAAGATCTTACCATTCCCTGCGTACATCTGGAAAAAGGTGCCACAGTGGTCGCTTACAGTGGGGGAAAAGCCCTTTGCGGTCCCCAATGCGCAGGCTTGCTGATAGGAGACAAAGACCTGCTGATGTCGGCCTGGCAGGCCAGCTCTCCCCACCATGGTCCGGGACGGGATAATAAGGTAGGTAAAGAAGAAATGCTGGGCATGCTGGCTGCTGTAGAAGCCTGGACTATCAGAGACCACAAAGAGGAATGGAATACCTGGCTCTCCTGGCTGGATGAAATCGCCAGGAAGGTGACCAAAATTGAGGGTGTGACTAGCCATGTTACTGAACCAAGCGGTCTCTCTAACCATGCTCCGGTACTGCATCTCAGCTGGGACCCTGATCAATTACATATCACCGGAGACGAACTGGCAGAAGAACTGGCCAGAAATAAACCCCGGGTAGCCATTGGCAGTCGTAATGAGGATGGTATGACCTCAGTCAATATTACGCCCAACCAGATGAGGGAAGAAAATGTGAAAGTAGTCGCTGATCGTATTTATGGCGT
Organism: Catalinimonas locisalis; assembly: GCF_038039535.1. Classification (NCBI taxonomy): domain Bacteria; kingdom Pseudomonadati; phylum Bacteroidota; class Cytophagia; order Cytophagales; family Catalimonadaceae; genus Catalinimonas; species Catalinimonas locisalis. The sequence continues at coordinate 80,936 of NZ_JBBPHP010000011.1, forward strand.
ACTTTCTCAACAAAGAGGTCCCAGAAAAACTGATCTTGCCGCGGCAAAAGCGGATGTGAGCGGACACTGGGAAGTAGAAGTTAAATATTTTACCAGCACAAGTAAGCATGCGCTGTTCCTGGAGCAGGATGGTAACTGGGTGCAGGGAACGCATAAAGCTGACTTTAGTATGCAGGATGTGGTAGGTATGGTGGAAAACGATGTGGTAAAACTGAGCAGCAGGCAACGCGCATCTGGAGATTCTATCACTTTCCTTTTTTCCGGTAAGGTTACCGGAGATGCCATCAAAGGCTCTATTTATCTGGGAGAATACCTCACGGCTGAGTTTACTGCCAGACGTGCAAAATACGATCACGAACGCAGACCTGTAGTAATTCCCGGTGGCCCCCCACTAGCTACCTGATTAGCAGTCAATGGGCCATGGATATTCATGTATTAAATTACTCAATCAAGTGTTCACCATCATTTCGTGCACCTAATGTATAAGTATGCGTATTTTATCGTCTTTTTTGTTTGTCTAACCTTCTCCTCTTCTTCTTTTGCCCAGGAGTTAGATATCTTATTGAAAGGGGGACATGTCATTGACCCTAAAAACAACATAAACGCTGTCATGGATATTGGTATTACTGATAGCAAAATAGCTCAGGTAGCGGCCAATATCCCGGAAAGCAATGCTGAAAAAGTAATTCGTGTAGATGGCTTATATGTTACGCCGGGTTTGATAGACATGCACGTGCATGTGTTTCAGGGTAATGAGCCAGGCTCGTATATCGCCAACGGGCCTACCAGCGTAGCACCTGATGGTTTTACTTTCCGCTCAGGTGTCACCACCGTAGTAGACGCCGGTTCTTCTGGATGGAGAAATTTCCGTCAGTTCAAAGAGCAGACCATTGATAAGGCGGATACCAGGGTGCTTGCGCTGCTCAACATTGTGGGCACGGGTATGTATGGCCGATTTGAGGAGCAGGATGTAAGCGATATGAATCCCGTCATGACCGCCCATATGATTACGAAGTTGTATCCTGAAATCTTGGTGGGGATCAAAGCAGCGCATTATTGGGGTGACTTCACTCAGGTAGATAAAGCTGTGGAAGCAGGTGAACTGGCCGATGTACCGGTAATGGTGGATTTTGGAGAGCATGATCCTCCCTTATCTATTGAGTCCTTGTATATGGAGCATCTGCGTCCGGGAGATATCTTCACCCATACCTATTCCTATGGACCCAGTCAGAGGGAAACCATAGTAGACGAGAATGATAAGGTAAAGCCTTTTGTGTTTGAAGCACAGAAAAGAGGGATCGTTTTTGATGTGGGGCACGGAGGTGGTGCCTTTTCCTGGCGTCAGGCCGTACCTGCTATGGAGCAGGGCTTTGTCGCCAATGTCATCAGTACGGATCTGCACACTCAAAGCATGAATGCTGGAATGAAAGACCTGAGCAATGTACTATCAAAGTTCATGGCCATGGGCTTGAGTCTGGAAGATGCTATTACAAGAGCTACCTGGGCTCCTGCTCAGGTCATTGGCAAAGAAGAACTGGGACATCTCAGCGTAGGTGCGGAAGCGGATGTGGCAGTATTCAAGCTGCGAGAAGGCGATTTTGGCTTTGTAGATGTGAGGAGGAAAACGCTCCCCGGAAAAGAAAAGCTGGAAACGGAACTTACCCTTCGTGCCGGTAGAGTAGTATGGGACTTGAATGGCATCAGCATGGAGGATTGGAAAAGCGAGATGAACAAAGCAGGAAAATGAGCCATCCCATAATGACAGGCATCAGGAAATCATTGCTGGTGTCAATATTTCTTATACTTCCTCTACTCATCCAGGCTCAGGAGATTGATTTGCTGCTTAAGGGGGGACATGTATTTGATCTTAAGAATAATATTGATACACTCATGGACGTGGCGATCGCTGACGGTAAAATTTATCAGCTAGCCCCCTCTATCTCCGAAAAAGAAGCGAAAAAAGTAATTGAGGTGAAAGGTTTGTATGTCTGCCCCGGCCTGATAGACATCCATACCCATGTTTTTGTGGGCAGCAAAGTGGGACAGTTTGCCGATGGTATCTACAGCCTCTCACCCGATGATTTTACCCTGAAAGCAGGCATTACTACAGTAGTAGATGCCGGTACTTCCGGATGGAGGAATTTTCCGAAATTTAAAGAACAGGTCATTGAGCCTTCCAAAACCAGAGTGCTGGCTTTTCTGAACATCGCCGGTTCGGGCATGAGCGGAAATCCTGGCCAGCAGGATATTGAGGACATGGAAGTAGAGCAGACAGTGAAGGTGATGCGGCAGTATCCTGATATCATTGTGGGGGTTAAAATCGGCCATTACGAAGGAAGCGAATGGACTCCTTTTGAAAGAGCCTTGTTGGCGGGTCAACAAACGGAAAAGCCTCTTTTCGTAGAATGTCATTTACCGCAGTACTCCCTGCAAGATCAGTTGAGTCGTATGAGGCCTGGGGATATCATCACTCATGCTTACGAAAAAGTGGATGAACGCATGTCGGTCATTGATGAGCAGGGAAACGTGAGGCCTTTTGTGATGGAAGCCAAAGAAAGAGGTGTTTTGTTTGACTTAGGCCATGGAGGGGCGGGCTTCTGGTATAGCGAAGCCATGCCTGCCCTGCAGCAGGGGCTTTGGCCCAATTCCTTTGGCACCGATCTGCATCGCTTCAGCATGAATGCCGGGATGAAAGATATGCTGAATGTGATGTCAAAATATTTAAGCATGGGCATGCCCTTAAATGAAGTGCTGCTCCGTGCCACCTGGAATCCTGCAAAGTCCATCCAAAGAGAAGACCTGGGTCATTTGAGTGAAGGAGCGGTAGCAGATATTGCTGTTTTACGACTAAGAGAGGGAGAATTTGGTTATGTAGATGCAGGAGGTAACAGGCTGGAAGGTAAGCAGAAGTTTGAAGCTGAACTGACGATTCGCGCCGGAAAAGTAGTCTGGGATCTGAATGGTATTTCTGCACAGGCATATGAAAAAGAGTGACAATTCTTGAAGCTATTATCCGCATTAATCTTTATGAGAAAACTTGTTTGGTTAGGCCTGATCATGAGCCTTTGCGCATGTAATCCATACCATGAATTGCCATTAGCTGATCCCGATAACGGCGGACTATTTTTACCCGTTGGTTTTGAGGCCCTGGTAGTGGCCGATAGCATCGGCAGAGCAAGGCACCTCGCCGTTAACGATAATGGTGATATTTATGTAAAACTGAGTTCTTCAGATAGCCTGAGGGGCGGTAATATCGCGCTTCGGGATACTAATGGCGATGGTAAGGCTGATATTATTCAGAGGTTTGGTACTGAAGGTAGCCAAAGAACTTCTTACGGTACAGGCATGCTTATCCATAATAATTATTTGTACTATAGCTCAGCCACAACACTTTATCGACAGAAGTTAAGCGATGGCGAACTGATTCCCAGCAGTGAAAAGGAAGTCGTCTTGCGGGATGATCACGAGCATGGTGTTCACTGGCATATCACCAAACCGGTAGCCTTTGACAATCAGGGATATATGTATGTTCCCTTTGGTGCTCCTTCCAATGCCTGTCAGGAGCTAAGCGCTACTCCTAACGGGGCCACCAATGGAGAGGGACTGGACCCTTGCCCTGAACTTGAGGAACATGGAGGAATATGGAGGTTTAAGGCAGATCAGACTGGCCTGACCCAGAAGGATGGTGAACGCTATGCAAACGGTATTCGCTCGGTGGTGGCTATGGATTGGAATTCGGTAGATGAGCATCTGTACATTATGATGCACGGAAGGGATAATCTGCACAGCCTCTATCCTGATCGTTTTACTGCCTGGCAAAGTGCAGTACTACCCTCAGAAGAGTTTTTGAGAATAGAAGAAGGGGCGGATTATGGCTGGCCTTATTGCTATTATGATCAGATGCAGGGCAGAAAAGTACTGGCACCAGAGTATGGCGGCGATGGCAACATCATTGGCAGGTGTGCCGATATGGATTTGCCGGTAATGGGTTTTCCCGGGCACTGGGCACCCAATGATTTACTGTTTTATCATGGGAGCCAGTTTCCTGAGCGATACAAAGAGGGGGCTTTTATCGCTTTTCATGGTTCTACCAACCGCGCCCCTTATCCGCAGTCAGGATACATCGTGGTATTTGTACCTTTTGAAAATGGACAGGCACAAGGGCATTGGGAAGTATTTGCCGATGGCTTTAGCGGTACCGATACTTTAGTCAATACCAGTGATGCAAAATACCGACCGGTAGGACTGGCAGAGGGGCCGGATGGCTCATTGTACATTACCGAGTCTAATCAGGGTAAAATATGGCGCGTGATGTACAAAGGTGAGGGCGATAATTTTGGTGAAGAGGACCTGGCGTCAATGGAAGAGCGCAAGCTTTTATCCCATATCAAAACTCCCGATGTAGTGCATGACGATCTGCAAAGAAATCTGCTGGCCGGCCAGAAACTATACAATACATATTGTGGCAGCTGTCATCAGCAGAATGGTAAGGGAGTGATAGGGCGTTTCCCTCCTTTAGATGGCACTGAACGGGTAAATGGAGATAAAAGCGCATTAATTGAAATTGTGTTGAATGGCCTGCAAGGCAGTATTGAAGTGAAAGGTGAGGTTTATAATGGAGTTATGCCCCAGCATAGCTTTTTGAGTGATGAGGAAGTGGCTGAAATTCTCAGCTTTGTCAGGCAAAATTTTGGTAATCAGGCCACTGAAGTAAGCCCTGAAGAGGTAGCAGCAGTACGAAAAAAGTTTGCTTCATCTATGAGTGATATTAAAAATACCGTTAGCCATAACTTGCAGTAGATGAACGTTTGAAAATACCATCAGGGCATCTGCTATTCTTTTGCAAGAGCAAATAATTATTTACATTAGGTAGACCTACACGGCATTTGCCAGTCCTTAAAGTTGAAATATATCCAGTAGCTGAATGAAATTTTTTTTTACTACCTCACTGCTTCTATATGTGTTTTTAAGTATTTCCTGTAATAAGGAGGATCACTATACTGATGCACTCACACCAGAGCAGGCACTGCAAAGCTTTCAGCTTCATGATGACTTCACAATAGAGGTATTTGCAGCAGAACCGTATGTCATGGACCCGGTCTCAATGATATTTGATGAGCAGGGAAATATCTATGTGGTTGAGATGCCCGACTATCCTTACAAGCCCAAAGAAGGTGAAGGAAAAGGGCGTATTAAATTACTCATAGATCATGATCATGACGGTAGAATTGATGAAGCCAAAATATTTGCCGATACTCTCTCTGAAGCTACCAGTATTTTACCCTGGCAAGGTGGACTGCTCGTCACTTCTGCCCCCCATATCTACTATCTGAAAGATACAGATGGAGATTTTAAAGCGGATGAAAAAGAAATCCTATTTAGTGGATTTTTTGAGAACAATTCTGAAGCACAGATCACCAATTTGAGTTTTAGTGTAGACAACTGGGTTTATGCTGCCAATCATGGACAGGCCGGTGAAGTAAGCTATAGCAGAAAGCCCAATATGCCTCCCCTGGCTATGCAGGGAGGAGATTTTCGCTTTCGTCTGGACAAAGATACTTTTGCACTGGCCACCGGCCCGGCGCAGTTTGGGCTTGCTATCAACGACTGGGGGCATCGTTTTATGACCCAAAATACTATCCATATCCGCCATGCCGTAATTCCCAAAAGGTATATGGACCGAAATACCTATATGCCGACTGCTTCGGCCATATTAAATATTTCTGATCATGATCTGCGCATGTTTCAGGAAACGCCACCCCCTTACTGGAGAGCAGAGCGGACACGCAGAAGGCAGCAGCAATATGATGAGCAGGGGCTGGATAGGGTAGAATACGCCGAGGATTATTTTACAGGTTCTTCGGGAGGGACCGTATATGCAGGAGATGCCTTCCCAGAAGAGTTTTATGGAAATGTGTTTACCGGAGATGTAGCAGGTAATCTCGTACATAGAGATGTATTGACATTAACAAATGAAAGTCCGGCCTATATTGCCAAAAGGCATGAGTCTGAGCAGGAAAAAGAGTTCTTATCTTCTACTGACCCCTGGTTCCGTCCGGCAAACTTCACGCTAGGTCCGGATGGTTATTTGTATGTCATTGATATGTATCGTCAACATATTGAAACTCCCTTGTCAATTCCCGAAGACCTGAAAGCGGATATGGATTTTATGAATGGCAGTGAGATGGGAAGAATATATCGCATCAGGCCGGTGAATGCAGATGCAAAAGAAAAAATCATTCCTGATATGAGCACTATGAGTGCTCAGCAATTGGTTGATTTGCTCGCCCATCCCAATCAGTGGTGGCGGCTGCAGGCACAGCGATTACTGCTGGAGAGACAAGATGAATCGGTAGTGCCTGAAGTAGCCAGTATGTTTAGTCAACATGCAGACCCGAGAGTAAGATTGCATGCCTTCTATGTATTGGAAGGGCTGAATAAGTTGGATGAAGACATGCTAAAGCAGGCCATGATGGATGCTCATCCTGCTGTGCGCGAACATGGAATTATCTTAGCCGAACGGTATCCGGATATGCTGAGTAGTGTGATTGAATGCCTGAAAGATTCCTCTGCCCGGGTAGCTTTTCAGGCCTGCCTGAGTTTAGGTGAATATGAGGATGATGAAACCGTACGGGCGATGGCTGAGGTGATCAGCCAAAAAGGAGAAGACTCCTGGTTTCAAAAGGCTGTCCTGAGTTCTGAAGCTGGTTCATCCTTTGATTTGCTGCTATCTCTTGCTACAGAGCATACTTTTTTTCAGGAAGCGGCAGACTGGAAGCAAAGCTTTTTAGCAGATATTGCTTATGTAATAGGAGGCAGGCATCAGCAAAAAGAAATACTGACTTATCTAAACTGGTTAGAAAACATGGAAGCAAACTGGAAAAGAGCAGGAGTAGAGGGGCTACTCAAAGGTTTAAAGAAAAGTGAAGACTCAGCATTTGTGGAAGGAATGGAAATCAATGAAGATAAGAATGCAACTGAAGTGATAGAAGAACTGACAAATCATTTTATACAGTCCATTTAGATATGATATTAGAAAAGTGTAGCCGGAGAACTTTTATACGCCAACATATAGGACTCGCTACAACCTTTATAAGCTGGGGATTGATTTTACAGAACTGTACTTCCAAAAAATCAGAAACGGAACAGAATAGGGAAATAACTTCCGCCAATCCATGTCAGGAACTGAGTGAGGTAAGTGAAGAGGAAATACAAAAGAGGGAGAACCTGGGCTACGTAAATGAGTCTCCTATTGAGGAAAATCAGTGCAATAATTGCAATTTGTATTTACCTCCGGGAGATAAAAAATGTGGTGGATGTATGCTCTTTAAAGGACCGGTAGAAGCGGAGGGATATTGTACCTATTGGGCTCCTGTAGTATAGCTTAAGAGCAGCAAAACACTGAAAATTTGATTTTATTAATAACCCCTTTACTCAAGTGAGCATATCCGATTTGCTCTCCTGATATGTACAACCCATTAGCTATGAAGCCTACTTTACACTCCAGACGTATTTTTATCAAGCAAAACGCTAAGCTTGGTTTGAGCGCGGCACTTTCTTTTTCAGCAGCACCAGCTGTGCTGGAAAAATTGTCAAATAAAAATTCCGGCTTTGCTGATGAGCCAATTATAGATATCCACCAACATACGAACTATAGCGGACGAAGCCATGAACAAATGATCGCTCACCAGAGAAAAATGGGAATCAGCAAAACCATACTGCTTCCTGCTGGTCGTCCGGTGGTTTCAGCATCTACCCATGAAGGATTTGCCAATGGATTACAGGCCGAAGCGGGTGGTAATGAAAGCTGTTATGCGCTGGCGCAGCAATATCCCGGTGAATTTTACTTTGCCGCTAATGAAGTTCCGGATATCCCTGAAGCCGTAAGCGAAATTGAAAAGTATCTGAAATTAGGTGCTAAAATCATTGCAGAATCCAAATTCGGTGTGGCATGCGATTCTCCTGAAATGCAAAAGATTTTTGCGTTAGGTCAGGAATATGACGTGCCGGTACTGATGCACTGGCAGCATGAAATGTACAATTATGGCTTTGATCGCTTTTATAAAATGCTGGAAAAATACCCCAAAGTCAACTTTATTGGACATGCACAAACCTGGTGGGCCAACATTGATAAAAATCATAAGGACCAAAGTATTCTTTATCCAAAAGGAAAAGCAACTGACGGGGGAATTACGGACAGACTGCTCAGTGATTATCCCAATATGTATGGTGATATGTCTGCTGGCTCAGGGCTTAATGCCTTGCTGAGAGATGAAGAGCATGCGATAGGATTTATGGAACGCCATCAGGATAAATTGCTTTACGGAAGTGATTGTAATGATGAAGTAGGTGAAGGGAAAGAGTGCCAGGGAACGCAAACTATTGCGACAATCAAGCGATTGGCACCCAGTAATACCATTACTAGAAAATTACTTTATGAGAATGCCAGAGAACTATTCAAGCTCTGAACATACTATTCTCTCATGTTTTAGAGGTAAATTTATCTGCCTCTCTGAATACCAATTCAGTTCAAAGCCAGTACCAGGCAACACAGTGACATCAGGATGGTCAGCGTACCAAAACCATATCTTTCTATTGGACTTTTCGCGGCAAAATTTCCCAGGGTATTGAGCACAAAAAAAGCAAACAAAACCCACATGCTTCCTTTGATGACTGACGGATTATCTAAAAAATGAAGGTATCCCATGCGCAGCGCTACCAGCATGGTGAAAATCGCCAAAATGAAAAGTGAAATAAATTCCATGCGGAGCAGCTGCTGCCGACTTTTTATCTTACCTCCCCATACAATGTCGTGGGGTACAAGACCTAGCATAATAAGAATGTGCAAGACAAAAAAGAGCGATAGCATGCTGAATAGGGCTTTACCTGCCAACTCAGTGCTAATGAGCGTTTCCATAGTATTTCTGTTTGATAAGCGTTGAAGTTGAGCATTTGCCAAGCCTTGGAATCATGACAAGAATTTACATGCAATATAGCCTTATCCTGAAAAATAAGGGTTTATTAGGGTAAAGATCATGAAAATTAATCCTTTTCAGAAAGGACTATGGGCTAGGAGTTTCTTAAAAAAAGTAAATTAATACGCTTTTTCTTATATTCGGTTTAAAGTGTAGCTGCCTTCTCACTCCACTTTCATTAGTAACCTCAGATATGAACCTACACCCTTACTCTCGCGATGAGCTTGAAAGGCTTTCCAAGCAGGAATTAATTACATTATTTTTAGATCGTCACAACCATTCAACCTCTGAGCATACTTCAGCACCTGACCAAAGTCATAACAGAGAAAATCCTGATGCAAGTGATCAATCTCCTTTTTATCAATTGGTAGCTGAAAATTTTCCTAATGGCGCGTTGGCGATAGTAGACAGAGAGGGGCGATATCAGTTTGTTGCCGGTAAGGAACTGGAAAAGTTGGGAAAAACTCCTGATGACTTTATAGGAAAACCCCTTACTGTGCTTCCTGTAAGTTCCACTGCAGAAAAAGATCTCCAACGAACACTTTACTCAACGCTGCAAGGCCAAAACTGCAAGCTGGAAGTAACTTTTAATACTAACACCTACATCATTCATACTATTCCGTTGATCTTCAAAAATGGGAAAGTTGATCAGATATTGGCGTTACTGCAAAATATAACCGATCAGAAGAAAGCCTTAACAGAGGTACAATATCAAAAAGCCCAACTGGAATCTTTGATAGAAAACGTGGATGATGCCATCTGGTCAATTGACAATGAAAATACGCTTACGATGGCCAACTCAGCCTTCTATGGAGCGCTTAAACGTCTTTATAAGGCCAATATTCTGCCTGGCCAGAAAATTCATGAGCAGGTTACTTATGAGCAGTTTGTTATTCCCTACCGAAGGGATGTTGACCCGCTTCAATATTTGGAAAAATGGCAGGAGTATCAAGAACGGGCTTTTCAGGGGGAGAAGGTTACAGCTGAAATCCTTTACCCTTTTCGGTTCAAAGAATTGTGCATACGTATTTCTTTAAATCCGATTTTTGATGCTTACAAAAAAGTTATGGGTATCACTTTTTACGTGCATGACGTTACGGATTTGCGAAAAGCCTTGAATATGGCGCAGCATCAGGAGCAACAGTTTAAAGCACTGGCTGAAAACATCCCCGGTGTGGTTTATATCACCCGTTTAAGTCCGCAGTACGAATGTTTGTATATAAGCAGCCAGGTGGAGCACTTGACAGGGTACGCTGCTGATGAGTTTACGAATGGTAAATTGAATATCAAAGACTTAATGCACCCTGATGATGTGGAAGTAGTGCGAAAGGATTACAAAGAAGCACTACAGAGTCAGAGGTCTTACCAGTTTGTCTACCGCATGAAACACAGCCAGGGGCATTATATTTGGATAGAGGAGCACGGAATTGCGATAAAACAAGAGAGTAGTCTTGTTCTGGAAGGGGTAATCTTTGACATAAGTGTGAAAAAAGGATATGAGGAACAACTGGAAAATCAAAACCAACATCTAAGAAAAGTCAATGCCGAATTAGATCATTTTGCTTACAGTGTCTCTCATGACCTCAGAGCACCACTTACTTCAGCTATGGGCTTACTGACTCTATTACAATTAGAAAAACAACCTCATCAACAACAAAAGTATATTAAGATTATAAATGATAACCTTCAAAGGCTAGATGCTTTTATTCAAGACATAATCCTCCTCTCCAAAAATGTTCGTACGGATATTGAAATAACCAATATTGATTTTAAAGAAATCCTCCAGGAAGTAACGGAGTCACAAAAATATGGGCTTGAAACGGACAAAGTGCATATAGAAATACAGGTCAGGCAGCGAAAACCATTCTACTCAGACCGCAGGCGGTTAAAGATTATTTTGAACAATTTGATTTCCAATGCCTTGAAGTACAGTTTTTTGCGAAGAGAAAATCCATTTGCTCATGTCTCAGTAATTGTTGAAAATTCTTCAGTCAGGATAAAAGTTGTAGATAATGGAATCGGTATACACAAAGAACATCTACCCAAGATTTTTAATATGTTTTATCGTGCTACTGACCGTAAATCAGGAACCGGTTTAGGCTTATATTTGGTAAAAGAAACACTGGAGAAGTTAGGCGGCAGCATTCAGGTAGAATCCACCTACGGAGAAGGTACAAGTTTTGAAGTAGTGGTTCCTGAAACGCATTCTGCGTGAAAAATAAAGCAAAGGTTATTGTCTGGCAAGTTTAGTTGAATGCCTGTAGCCAAGCGATATAAGAACTTGGCTGAAGTGGATGAAACCTAAGAGATACTGGAAAAGAGTATTGCGTACATCAATGTTAGCGAGTGAAATCAATCTTTTTAAAAAGTCAATTTTCAATAAACTAAATATTTAGTTTAAATAGTTTGGATTGTTTGAACTAATTTTTTAGTTTTAACTAAATGTTTAGTTTACACCCGGATAGAACAGACTTGTCCATGAAAGAATTAACAAAAGCCGAAGAAGAAATCATGCAGGTACTTTGGGAGTTGAACTCCGCATTTGTGAAGGACATTATTGAAAAATTACCCGAACCCAAGCCTGCGTACAACACTGTTTCTACAATTGTCAGAATCTTACAGCAGAAGGGGTTTGTGGAGCATGAAATACATGGCAAATCACATAAATATTATCCTGTGATTACCAAAGAGGCCTACACCAGGTCTTTTATGAAAGGATTTGTAAAAAGGTACTTCAGCGGATCATATCAGCAGATGGTTTCATTCTTTACCAAAGAGGATAAACTTAGTCTCCATGAACTGGAGCAGCTCCTTAAAGAACTTAAAGACAAGAACACATGAGCAATTATCTAATAGAACTTTCGGTGATTCATACAGCATTGATGCTGGGCTACTGGTTTTTTCTAAGAAAAGAACGACAGTACGCAAAACTGAGGTTTTACCTTATTGGTTCTACATTCCTGGCACTGCTGATTCCCTTTCTCAAACTACCCAGGTTATTCTTTTCAAGCCAGGAAGCTTCAAATGCTGTACCTCTTGAAGCGATTCCATTAGATGCCATGAGCATTACCGCTCAGGCAGAAGTGTCATTCTGGAACAAAGACCTACTCATCTGGATATATATATTCATAAGCGTATGTTTTTTGCTCAAATTTATTAGCGGTGTACTCTACCTCATTTCCCTGGAGCGCCAGAGTAGCTATGTAAAATTTAATGAGCTGTACATTCGCAAAGTCAGAAACATTAGAGGAAGCTTTACATTTTTCAACTGGATATTCTTGAGTGATGAAATTGATAAAGACCAGCATGATTATAATGTAATCCTGAAGCACGAAAAAGCCCATGCATCATTGGGACATACTTACGACTTAATGTTTTTTCAGCTGTTCAGAGTATGCTTCTGGTGGCTCCCTACCGCATGGTTTATCATTAAAGAAATCAAAAAAATACACGAATATCAGGCTGATGCCTATGCACTTAAGTCGTGTAACATTGACCAATATTCGTCTATACTGATCAGTTCAACTTTGAAATCCAATGGACTGAGCCTGGCCAGCTCGTTTCATGACGGTTTAATTTTAAAACGACTAATAGCAATGAAACAACAAGCAAAAAAAGTGAGCCCCTGGAAATTTGGGGCCCTATCGGTACTCTCCGCTATACTTTTTATCGTATTTGCGTGTACAGAAGAGCTGGACCAGGAAATCAAAGAAATGGGTAGCCAAAGCAACGCGATTACCTTTGATCAGCTACCTGCTGATATGCGGCAGGGGCTAGGAGAGATTCAGGACGAATTATCATTCATGAAAGTAGATATTCCTGAAGACAATGATATGTCCAAGGTAGATGAATTGAAAAACCTTGATCCTGAACTCATTTATTTGATGAATGTAGACAAGGCTAATAAAGCCATCTACATTGCACTTAGAAAGAGTGGAGCCAACTTTGACTACCTTTCTGACAAATCTAAAATGGAAGGAGATGTTTTTACTGTGGTGGAAGAACAACCGGAATATCCTGGTGGTATGGACGCTTTCTATCGCTATGTCAGTACTGAGATGAAATATCCCCTGGAGGCACGGCAACAGGGAATTGAGGGACGTGTATTCGTACAGTTTGTCGTTGAAAAAGATGGCTCTTTATCAGATGTAAAGACTATCAAAGGAATTGGTGGAGGCTGTGACACTGAAGCCGTAAGGGTATTGCAAAATGCTGCTTCTTTCAGTCCCGGAAAACAAAGAGGCCGGCCTGTAAGGGTACGCATGGTAATGCCGGTAACTTTCAAGCTCAATAATGGTAAAACCAATCCCGACAATAGTACCCAGGGAATCATTATCGCGGAGGATGTAGAATTCATAAACAATAAGCTCAAAGTAGACGCCAGCTACAACAATGGTGAATGGTCGGGGACTATCTACGATGAAGAAGGAGGTGCACTTCCCGGAGTTAATATTCTGTTAGCCGGAACCACCACTGGCACTGTATCCGATATGAATGGTACTTTCCGCTTGAAAGCTAATGCATCCAACGAGCTGCACATCAGTTGTGTAGGCTATGAAAGCGTGAAGCTGGAAGGCGAGTAAACGTTGACTATTGGAGAGGAATTTGGTAAATACTTACCCTTTGAAGGTAAAAAAGTAAAGCGGTACAATTTTGTTGTACCGCTTCACGAGTTAATTTAATTAAGCTGAATGTGCTTTATATCGTTAACCAACATCCCTAAAAGCCATGGTTAATCCAGATGTATTTTGCTCAGGAGAAAATCTGCTTTCTACAACCAGCCAAGCTCCAATCAACGCTGATGATGCGTCATTGACCCATTTTTTCTAAATATGTGCATTTAAGTGGGTTGCTTCATCCCTACTTATAAAACCATTTAGTCCGAGAGTTTTTCTTGACTCTGCAAAAGAAGCCGAAGAATATCTTATCTCTTTCACTGGCAGTTAATATTTGTAAGAAGATCCATTATTTGTAAAATAAAACTTCAGAGATGTCAGTCATTTTATCCGTCTCAGCCTTTTTGTAAAAGATTTCAAGTGTTTCGCCTAGAAAATCCTCAAAATATTGAATTTCAATGGGGTGATAGCCTTCCTTCAGCGCTATATAGCCTTCTTTTCTGGAAGTACTGTGCGAGCCATCATTGTCTATTACATTTTGACCGGAAATGATTAACCGCGCACCATCATCGGATCGCATACTAAAAGTATACATGCCTTCTTCATCAATTTTAATGTAACCCTTGTACTGTAAGGCAAAATGGTCCTCTCTTTCACCGGCGATTTTCTCGACATCAAAATCAGTAGCTACACCCTCACTGACAATAGCTAAAGCGTCAAAATCCGGTAGCTTTTTCCACTCGCCTTCATAATACTGATACTGCAAACCTTCCTTAGGATTGCGGAGCTTTTGAGCATTAATCGGTTTTACTTTTTCAAATGCCATAGTTTGCACCGGACCAGCCAGACCTTCACGAAATGTCCTCACTTGTACATTTGTACTTTGAGCAATGTACAAAGGCTTCTCATAAAGCTGAGCATTTAGATCAGGAGTCTCCCCGTTCAGAGTGTATCTCACCTCTGTTTCCGCAAAGGGGTAGTCAAACGATAATTCAAGCTGTTCTAAAAATCTGGATTGTTCGGGCTCAATCTTCAATTCGCTATGGGCCTGTACTTCAATAAGTTTCTGCCCTTGTAGTACCATATCCTTAAGACTGTCTACCTGATAAGATAAAGCCCAGTTCAACAGAAATGGATCTGATGCTGCTGTAGTTTGCTTTTCATCCAGAGGGGTAAAGTGGAAGCTGATTTCTTTTTTGGAATTAGGGGCTACATTTATCTCCCACTTACTTTGATCGGCTTGCAATTGATGATGATGCAAAAGGGATGCGCTTAGCTGCATAGGTACATCCGTAGGGTTTGCTACCAGTAGGCTGGCCATACCCGATGATGAATTTTTCTCGTCAAGCAGTACTTCGGTAGGCATATCTGAGGCCTCTAAAAGGGCAGTGGCTAATGCTCTTCCTCTGATGGTAACAATGTTTTTCTCAATAATCCCATCCAGGGCTACGTTTACGATGACCGGTCCCTTTTCTTTGGTCATAGTTACCCAAACCACATGGTCAAACTCTCCAAAGGACGGGCCTCTGAGTTGACTGCCTCCACCGGTTGTTGCCAGAGTGATGTAGTTTTGATCATACCTCTCTTCGTAGAGATAACGATGACGGTGCCCGGCAATAACGGTATAGTCGCGACCTTCCAGCGTAGCTTCAATATCCTGAAAGCCGCTGAGGTCCTGATAATCCCAGATAGGATGGTGCATAAACAGCATCGTCCAGCGCACTTCGGTATTCTCTTCCAACACATTTTTTACATAGCTGATCTGTTCATCGCTCAAGGTGACGCCATCCCCATCGTTGGTATCCATGCAGATAAATAAAACGTCCTGGTAGAGGAAGGCGTAATAGCTTTTACCATATCTGGCATTCCATGCTTCCCGCATGACTTCATTAGAAATGTCATGGTTTCCCGGCAGGTAAAAGAAGGGTGCTTGCAGAGTGCTAAGAAAACCATTGAATTCATCCCACTCTTCTTCAATCACTTTTTCATCTTTGGTGTAGCCTTCAATGAAGTCTCCTACGCTCATCACAAATTCGGGTTGAAGAAGATTAAGCTTACCTACTGCTTTTTCAAAAATACCCGCTCTGTGCCCGCCGGTACGATCACTGACGATGGCAAACTGGAAAACCTGCGGATCATTGATAAAGCGTTCATGTGTCCAGGGCTTTTGTTCGCCAAAGGGTTCTAGTATTATGAAAGTAGAATCTTCCTGGGCAAGTAGGTTTGAAACTATGCAAGACAGGAATAAGGCTAGGGGTAGTTTATAGGTATTTTTCATAGGAAAGAATTAGCTAAAGTTTTAAGGCTGAATTTAAACTACTCTTTGCTTCTCCAGAGATATAAATTTGTTAAATTTCTGTAAACAATATACCATTTCTTCATAAAAGCTTAACTTCTAATTTTTACATCTCAGCCCATGAGTTTACAAATTGGCATATTCAATAAGCCTTCTTCCTTTATGAATAAAATTGTCAGAATTAGCCTCTTTGTTATCTGTCTGCTGGGTTGCCAGTCTGAGCAGCAGCAGGACGAACATATGCTAAGGCTGGTACTGCCGGAAGAAAGCGGGCTGTCATTTACCAATGTGCTGCAGGAAAGCCCTGAGCTGAATATCATCACCTTTGAATACTTTTATAATGGTGCAGGCGTAGGCGTAGGCGACTTTAACCGTGATGGCTTGCAGGATCTTTTTTTCTCTTCCAATAAGGGAGAAAACAAGCTTTATCTCAATCAGGATAACTTTCAGTTTGAAGAAATCACGACACAGGCAGGTATAGTGAATTCGGGAAAGTGGGCTACCGGAGTGTCTATTGTAGATATTAATCAGGATGGCTGGCCGGATATCTACGTGTGTTTTGCAGGTCCTCAGACAGATCCTCGACAAAGACAGAATGAGCTGTATGTGAATCAGCAAAATAGTCCGGAAGGATACCCAATCTTCAGAGAAATGGCTGAGGAATATAGGCTGGCAGACACCGGACACAGCACCATGGCTACCTTTCTGGATTATGACAGGGATGGTGATCTGGATATGTACCTGCTCACCAACATTACCGATCAGATGGGGCCTAATGTGATCCGGCCCAAAAAACGTAAAGGGGAGATGGTCAATACAGACAGGTTGTATCGCAATGATGGCCCAGGGGCAGCAGGGCATCCTATTTACCAAAACGTAAGTGCTGAGGCAGGAATTACCATTGAAGGCTACGGGCTGGGCGTATCTGTAGTAGATATCAATCAGGACAACTGGCCGGATATCTATGTGTCTAATGACTACCTCTCCAATGATCTATTGTACATTAATAATCAGAATGGAACCTTTAGCGATAAAGCCTCAGAATACTTCAGGCATCAGAGTTATTCTGCGATGGGAAATGATGTAGCTGATTTTGATAATGATGCTCTACCGGATATTCTTACGCTTGACATGCTCCCTCCGGACAACAGGAGAAAAAAGCTGATGTTTGGAGAGACTAACTACAACCGCTACCGCTCAGAGCTACAGTATGGTTATGCTCCCCAGTTTATGAGGAATACCTTGCAGTGGCACCGAGGCTTTAAGCCGAATGGTCAAGCTGCATTTAGTGAGATTGGTCAACTTGCAGGGGTAGAGGCCACTGACTGGAGTTGGAGTGCGCTCTGGGCAGATATGGATATGGACGGTTTTCGTGACCTGTTGGTAACCAATGGCTACCCCAGAGATATCACCAACAGGGATTTTGCTTCTTACAAAATGCAGGAATTTAGCAATGCTGCCTATACCGAAGAGATGAAAGACCGTTTTGTGGAGGCGATCAATCAGATAGAAGGGGCGCATCTGCCTAATATGGTTTTCAGGAATAAAGCAGATTTAAGCTTTGAAAATGTATCAGACGCATGGGGTTTTGAGCAGCCTTCCTATTCAACAGGTGCCGTCTATGTTGACCTGGATAATGATGGTGATCTGGATTATGTGGCCAATAATACCAATGCGCCTGCTTTTGTATACGAAAATCTTGCGAGAGAAAATTTGAATCACCATTGGCTCAGATTGCTGCTGGAAGGAGAGGAGGGCAATCTGGCAGCTTTGGGGGCAAAAATCTGGTGTTATCTTCCTGATAAGGTGCTGTTTGCCGAAAATTATCCTTACCGAGGGTATCAGTCTACCATAGATCCTCGTATCCACTTTGGATTGGGAAATGCAGCAAAAGTGGATTCACTTCGGATAGCGTGGCCCTCGGGAGATTGGCAGGTTTTGTATGACCTTAAAGTTGACCAGCAGCTTAGCCTGAAAAGTGCTGAGGCCACACCTCCAAAAGCTTTGGATGCTAAGAAAGCTGAACCTGCTCAAACTTTTGTGCTGGCAAACCAGAAGAGAAATATTCACTACAAACATGAAGAGGAGTATTTCGGTGATTTTAACATTCAACCGCTTTTACCTCACAAACTCTCTCAGCAGGGGCCTGCTGTTACTGTAGCTGATGTGAATGGTGATGGCCTGGAAGACTTTTTTGTGGGAGGAGCATTTGAACAGAGTGGACAGATTTTCATACAACAAATAAATGGTAAGTTTACTTCTCAACCCCTGAGCGATACCGTTAAGTACGAAGAAGATCATGGCAGTATATTTTTTGACGCAGATGGTGATGGAGATCAGGATCTGTATATTGTCAGTGGAGGGAATGAGTTTAAAAGTGGTTCAGCCTATTATCAGGACCGGCTTTATCTCAATGATGGACAGGGAAAGTTTAGGCTGAGCAGCACTGCTTTGCCGATGCTAAACACTGCCAGCGCCTGCGTAGTAGCAGCGGATTATGATCATGATGGAGACCTGGATCTTTTCATTGGAGGCAGGCATACCCCACAGCAATATCCTCTTGAAGGAACTAGCTACCTGCTGGAAAATCAGGGAGGAAAATTTGTAGATGTGACTACCCATGCTGCACCTCAACTGAAAAATGCTGGAATGATTACCTCAGCATTGTGGACGGATGTTGATCAGGATGGTTGGGAAGATCTGATGGTGGTAGGAGAGTGGATGGCTCCACAGATTTATCAAAACCAAAGGGGAAAGTTAAAAAAGGTAGCTGTTCCGGTACTGGCCGAGCTTTCTGGCTGGTGGAACAGTATACTGGGCACTGATTTTGATCAGGATGGAGACATTGATTATGTAGCGGGAAACCTGGGCCTTAATTCCCGTTATAAGGCAGACAGCGTATCACCCTTACAACTGATTGTAAGTGATTTTAACCGGGATCAGCGTATAGATGCCATCATGACTTACGATCAGGAGGGAGTGACTTATCCGGTACATCCCCGCGATGATATGCTTCGCCAGCTCAATCATCTCAAAAGGCAGTATTCCAGTTACACTTCATTTGCTGAAGCCAAAATTGAAGACATCTTTTCTCCTCAGCAATTGGAAAGTGCTAAGTGGCTTGAAAGCCGGGAAATGCGAAGCTGCTATCTGGAGAACCTTGGGAATTTTAACTTTGCTGTCAAACCCCTGCCTATAGAAGCGCAGATCGGTCCGGTATATGGAATGTTGAGTAATGATTTTAACCAGGACTCTTATCCTGACCTGCTCCTAACAGGTAACTCTTATGCTACGGAAGTGATCAGCGGGCCTTATGACGCTTTGAAAGGGTTATTGCTATTAGGGGATGGTCATGGTAATTTTCAGGCGGTATCGCCCCAAAGTAGTGGGTTTTGGGTGGATGAAGATGCTAAAGCGCTTACACATTTGCATCTAAGTGATGGAAGTGAATTAATACTGGCTAGCCAGAATAATGATAGTCTTATCGTGTATGAAGTCCCTCATAATAGCAGAGAATACCATAGTTTTGGACAAGAGGTAAAGGACGCAAGTATCTATTTTAAAGATGGGAGACAGCAGAAAATAGAGCTCTACAGCGGTAGCGGCTACTTAAGTCAGTCGGGCAGAGGCATTTGGTTTCTTCCAGAAATGGTGAAAAGCATAGAAGAAAAAACAGCTGAAGCGCAGGATTCAGTGTATGTTCATCTCAATCGGGAAAAATAATAAAGCTGGTATCGGCTCTGGTTACTTTGTGAAAACAAAGGCTTCAGTTCTTCTTTTAATATCATGTTATTTTGCTTAAGAGAAATGATCTGATATTTAGAAATGTTTTTTTCATCATGAGTAGCCATCCACTTGAGTGTATCCTGCTGAATTTCATAAAGCATTTCCAATTTGTTATTGGCTTGAATAATCCGAAGTTTATTTTCAGAATATTGGTACTGCCTTGCTTGATCTCCAATCTCGGTATAGTGAAAATGATTATAAAAGTGATGTATTGAGTCTAACTGCCAATGTCCTTCAATACCGTGCGCATCATACTGGTGGCATGACTGGAAAAGCATAAAGATTATCAAAAATCCATTTAGTCGCATAACGCTAAAAAAGAAGCCTGATCACACCAGATCAGGCAATTATTTTATCCAGAAAAAAGCTTAACCCATTTATCAATACTCAGGATTTTGTTCCAATACACCGTTACTTAAATCTATCTCCCTCTGGGGAATTGCGAACAGATAATGTTTAGGTCGCTGAAAATTGCGGGGTGGATCAAAGGGACCTCTATCTTCTGCATAGATGGCTACAATATCCACAATTCCTGCCTTGTCCCAGCGGATCAGGTCCTGATGCCTTTGGTTTTCCCCTGCCAGTTCTACTCTTCTTTCATGAATCAGATCCTGCATTGTGGCATTAGAAATAGGAGGTAAATCTGATCTTTCTCTAACCGCATTGATTTCAGCATCACCACTTTGACCAGAGCGAATTTTAGCTTCTGCCACCAGCAGGTAAACGTCTGCTGCCCGGAGAATCGGTACATTTTGACCATCATTCAGTCCGCCGCTAGATCTCCACGAAGCAAATTTCTGGAAGTGGTAACCAGTGGAAGAAAGGTCAGAAGTATATTCTGTAAGCCCCTGATCTCCTCCCAGGTCTACCATTTCTCCCGGAGTAAACAAAGTGTAATCCATTCGTGGGTCTCCTTCTTCAAATTCATCCACCAGATTCTGTACAGGCTCATGAAAATCCCAGCCTCCCCAGGGACGGGGAGTGGTATAAATGATATGCGCGGTTCCTTGCCAGCCATCCAGTGCCTGTACTGAGAAGAGCATTTCCGAGTTATTTTCAGTTTCTATCTGGAAATTCTGCCCAAAATTATCTGCCAGCTGATAGGGACCATTGATGACATTGTTACCATACTCTATGGTACTCTGGAAGTCTTCACGATAGAGGGAAAGTTTAGCCAGGAATCCCCAGGCTGAACCCTTAGTAGGGCGTCCTAGGTTTTCTTCATCATGTGTAAGTGGAAGTAGGTCAGCAGCCATTAGCCAATCAGATTCAATTTGATCATAAGTTGCTTCAAGTGTAGCTCTCGGCTTGTTGTATTCACCATTCAGAACATCTTCTTCCAGTATAAGGGGTACACCTCCATAGATTACCGCCAGACGCCAGTACATAAACCCTCTCATAAAATGAGCTTCCCCTAAGGTGCGGTTTTTCAATGTTTGGTCCATTTCTATATCAGGCACATTGATAAGTACGGCATTGGCTCGTGAAACAATTTCATATTTAGGTTTCCAACTGAAGGCTAGCTGAGGGTTATCCGCGTCAAAAGTAAATTCTTCAATGGCCTGGTCCTCTGCATGGTCTCCCGCACGGTACTGGTCATCAGAGGGTATATCAAAAGTATGTTCGGCATGGCCGTAAAAATCTTCGTACGTCAGCGGTTCGTACATGGCGTTGGCAGCAGCCACTGCATCTTCACCATTTCGCCAGAAATCTACCGAGGTAGATTGTCCGTAAGGGGTAGACTCCAGCACCTCTTCATTGTTGCAAGAAACAAGGGAAGCGAGCAAAATCAGGAAGC
This sequence comes from Catalinimonas locisalis, assembly GCF_038039535.1. Classification (NCBI taxonomy): domain Bacteria; kingdom Pseudomonadati; phylum Bacteroidota; class Cytophagia; order Cytophagales; family Catalimonadaceae; genus Catalinimonas; species Catalinimonas locisalis. The sequence goes on from NZ_JBBPHP010000011.1 coordinate 102,407, forward strand.
TAAGTTTTTGAATAAATATTTTCATGATAATTGAAGTGCTTTAGTTAAAAGGTAATATTAGCGCCCACTGTCCAGGTACGTGCCTGAGGATACTGAGCATAGTCTACATTAAGCTGTAGGTTACCATCAATATAACCGAGCTCAGGGTCCATTCCGGAATAATTTGTAATGGTAAATACATTCTGCCCTGTTACAAAAAATCTAGCTCTGCTGATTCCCACGTTTTCAGTAAGAGAAGTGGGCAATGTATAGCCAATTACCAGGTTTTTAAGTCTCAAAAAGTCACCAGACTCTATGAATAGATCGGATGTACGATGATTCAGATTATTCCTATTGGTCGTCATACGAGGTATGCTATTGCTCGTGCCAGGACCATTCCAGCGGTTGATGACCTCCGCATACATATTGAAGGGATAAGTGGGGTCAAGGCCCTGCATACGGTCGGCGTTGTAGATATCTACCCCGGCATTACCCAGGAAAAACAATGAAATGTCAAAGCCTTTATAACCGAAATCTGCATTAAAACCATAGACCATATTGGGGTGGGGGCTGCCTAATATCGTTCTGTCTTCTTCATTAATCTGCCCATCGCCATTCAGGTCAACAAAACGAACATCACCGGGCACAATTTGTCCATTCGTTCTGCGAGAGTCATTTACAACATTAGGGTCAGATTCTATTTCCTGTTCTGTCTGGTACAGACCATCGGTTTTCCATCCGTAGAAAGTTGCCAGCGGTTCTCCTTCAAATGTACGGGCAATCTCCTGATTGGGTCTTCCGTAGCGGGTAGAAGCCAGAAAATTACCATCGTACAGTTTGGTGACTTCATTTTTAATGAAAGAAGCATTGGCACTAAAGCTATAGGTCAGATCTCCTGATGAACCATTGTAGCCCAGTTCTATCTCAAGTCCCTGGTTACGTAACTCACCTACGTTCTGATCTGGTACCTGGGCTAAACCTATGCTACCAATGGTGGGAGGAGCAAGTAACATATCACGGGTGTCTTTGATGAAGTAATTAAAGTTGGCAAGCAGTTTATTGTCCAGCATCCCTACCTCCAGTCCTATGTTGGTCATTTGAGCAGTTTCCCAGGAGATATTGGGGTTGGGTATTCTGCTTTGGGCGGCACCTACGATCTGATTGCCCCCGAAGGAATAGCGTACACCTCGGCTGATCAGCGCCAGGTATTGCAGACGGGAAACGTTTTGATTACCTAGTTGTCCCCAGCCGGCAGTAAGTTTCAGGTTACTGATAAGTCCGTTAGTTTGGAAAAAACTTTCTTCTGAAATACGCCAACCAGCAGAGAAGGCAGGGAAATAACCCCACTTGTTACCTTCAGCAAAGCGTGAAGAACCATCCGCCCTGAATGTAGCGGTAAGCAGATAACGTTCATCATAATTGTAATTGGCTCTGCCAAACCAGGATATCAGCGCATCCTCGGTACGATTGCCCCCGATATTATCCAGGGTACTACCTACATCAAGGTAGCGTTGCGGATCAGATTCGTCAGGGAAGTCTAATTTTTGCGCTGAGAAGCCATCCACGTTAAACGTTTGACGCGTATAACCTGCCACTGCATTGACAGTATGTTTTTCAGCAAAAATCTGATTGTAGTTTAAGAAGTATTCCATCAGTACGGAATAGTTTTCTTCGTACCTCCTTCTCAGTGAATTTCTGCTTCTTTGCCGTATTTGTTCGTCAATAATGATGTCAAAATTATACTCATCCAGTATGGTAGCATCCAGTCCAAAATTTGCTTTAAAAGATAATCCTTCGGTAATATCAAATTCACCATTGATGTTACCCAAAAGCCTTTGCCTGCTGGTTTCGTTGTCCTGTGTAGTTACAGTGAAAATAGGGTTGTTGATATCACCAAATTCTCCACTGATCTGAGAAGAACCCCAGCTACCATCTTCATACCTTACCGGTAAGCCGGGGTGAAAACGAATGGCACTCCACAATACACCCGTTTGGGCTGAAGTGGTATTGACTCCACTCCCTGTCTGGCTGGTGATCTGTAAACTTTGTCCAATCCTAAGTCTTTCCCCTACAGTATGATCAGAATTAAGGCGCAGACTTAACCTTCTGAAATAGGAGTTTTTGATCATTCCCTGATCGTCAAAATAGCCTCCTGAGATAAGGAAGGAAGAATTTTCTCCACCACCTCTTAAAGACACATCAATGTTATTGACGGTACCTGTACCTAAAAGCTCATCCTGCCAGTTGGTAAGCTGTGTCTGGTACTGGGGATCTTCCCAAATGGGGTCTATGGGATTTCCATCATTGCTATACCTTTCTCTTTTAAGTTGCGCCAAAGTAGGAGCATCCAGCACATCTATGGTGTTCACAGCATTGGATACCCCGGTATAGCCATTCACAGAAAAGCTAAGTTGCTCTCCAAAATCACCGCGCTTGGTTGTGATGATGACTACGCCATTGGCGGCACGTGTTCCATAAATGGCAGAAGCAGAAGCGTCTTTTAATACTTCTATGGATTCAATGTCATTGGGGTTAACATCGTTGATTCCTCCCGCTGGAAAACCATCAATGATCACCAATGGGTCTGCATTGTTCACTGTTCCAGTACCCCGGATACGGATAGAACCGCCATCTCCTGGCGCTCCTCCGTTTCTGACCACGTTTACTCCGGCAGCCCTTCCCTGCAGGGCCTGGGAAGCGCCCGAAACGGGCAGATTTTGAATCTGATTTCCTTTAACCGAAGACACTGCACCGGTGACATCTTTTCTTTGTTGTGTGCCATAGCCTACCACCACCACCTCAGAAAGAGAGGTGACTCCCTCGCTAAGACTGACATTGATCTCGGAACGGCCATTGATGTCTACTTCCTGAGCTTCATATCCAATGAAGGAATAGATGAGCGTATTGTTGTTAGCAGGGACATTGATCCTGTAAAAACCATCGGCATCAGTTACGGTACCAGTATTGGTACCCTTCACTACAATGTTTGCACCTGGTATAGGATCACCACCGCTGACATCAGTGACTTTACCTTGGATGGTTTGGTCCTGAGCCTGTACCTTGAGGGAACATAGCAAAAACAGAGTAAGTGTGACATGCAGTATTTTATAGCATATCCACCTAAACTTAAGCGTTGATAGGAGATTCATAGAATGCTTGTTTAAAGTTGAGTAGTAGATTTAGTGGTAATAAAAATTTGGCCTACCATTAAACATACTTACCTAATTTCAACCTTTTTTTTTGCATAAAAAAGGTTGAGTAAAATTAAATATATTTTGTGCTTAAGATGCCTGTAGAATATTAAATTAACGTTACGATAAGATTAAGTCTATTTTAACAGTTAGTGGTGTTTAATATTTGTCAACATACAGAAAGGGCCGTTAAAGACTTACCTAACTTGGTGAATGAGTATAAAAAAAGCTTACCACAGGAGTTTATCGGGCCATGTTGGCCAGGGTTACCCCACGTATTAGCTTCATTGGGTATTTCAATGCAGGTAACCTAACTTTACAGCTACCGATACAAAATAGTCATTATCTTTTGCGCTAGTGAGCAGCTAAAAATTATATTAAGCATTATTTGCCCTTATTGAAAGTGTGAGTAAGCATTTGTAGGAGAAGTTAACATGAGCTTCATAGGTACAAGTAGAGGTGTCGGTCAAGATACTTGAAATCAGTTTTTTGATATTCCTTTGTCATCTTGACAAGGTTTACCACGCTGAGGTAAAGGAAAATTGAAAAAATAATATGTTGGTTGTCTGTGCAATCCTGCAAAATAAAGTTAAGAGATAATATAATTTTCTATATTAAAGCCTGCTAAATATTTTTTTGACAACAAACAACGACCTTAACTTGCTTACTCAAGAAAACGAAGAATTGTTAGATAATCCCTATGTGCTGGATTCATCAGGTATTCAGGAGCCCCCAACTCGCTTCAAAGACCGCTTAAAAAAACTGGGACCTGGTTTTATTTTATCCGCCGCCATAGTAGGTTCCGGTGAACTCATTGCCACTACTACTCTGGGTGCTGAAGCTGGTTTTGCCACTTTTTGGGTAGTTATTGTTTCCTGTCTGGTCAAAGTTACTCTACAGCTTGAGTTTGGTAAGCATGCCATTTATTCCGGTGAGACGGTAATGTATGCTTTCAACCGACTGCCCGGCCCCCGTCTAAGAGGTACCAACTGGAGTGTGTGGACCTGGTTGTTCATTCAGATTTTTAAACTTTTACAGGTAGGAGGGATAGTAGGAGGCGTGGCGATTACGCTAAATATTGCTTTTCCTCAGGTCAATGATACGATTTGGGCAATATTTGCGGCTGTACTTTCTTCTTTACTAATATTTAAAGGTTACTACCGCTTTATAGAAAAGTTTTCCATCAGCATGATAGGGCTCTTTACGCTGCTGACTTTTGCTTCACTTTTCTTCTTGCAGTACACTTCTTTTGCACTAAGTTGGGACAATCTTATAGAAGGTCTAAGCTTTAATCTGCCTCCGGCAGCAGTTGGCGTAGCCATTGCAGCTTTTGGCATCACTGGGGTAGGAGGAGATGAGATCATGTATTACAATTATTGGTGTTTGGAAAAAGGTTATGCTCGTTTTACAGGTCCGAGAGATGATAGCGAAGACTGGTTAAGAAGGGCCAAAGGCTGGATCAGAGTGATGTATATGGATGCCCTGTTCTCTATGCTGGTATATACGATAGTAACGGCTGCCTTCTATCTTCTTGGCGCTGCTGTACTCCATCAGTCGGGCCTGGTGCCGGAAGGCTATGAAATGGTAGAGTCGCTCTCCCGGATCTATACAGAAACATTAGGACCCTGGGCCATGAGTATTTATCTGTTTGGTGCGCTCATCGTATTGTTTTCTACCTTGTTTGCTGCCTTAGCCAGTTGGACCCGTATTTTTTCCGATGCTTTCGGGCAGATAGGCTGGATCAATTTCTACGACGCAAAGGTTAGGAAAAAGAGCATAGCTATTCTGGCCTGGACCTTTCCGCTGTGCTGGGCTTTGCTTTTCATCTTCATCAAGCTGCCGGTGTTGATGATACTGGTAGGGGGCTTTGTCACATCCATATTACTCCTGATTGTGGTCTATGCCGCCTTTCAATTTCGTTATCACCGTCTGCCGCCGCAGCTAAAACCCAGCAAGCTCTATGACATCGCGCTTATGCTCAGTGCTATAGTGATTATAGGAGTAGGCATCTACAGTATAGTGAAAGTATTTTAAGGTTTTGATTTTACTTCCCTATGACCACTTCCTGCCCGAAGTCTTCTGAAAGGCTGCGCCATAGCGAATGAATGTGCCAGTACTCATAAGAACGGTTATCATACTCTATGATGCATGCAGGCCCTTGAATACGGTAGTAGCGGGCTTTGTGCAAGCCCTTGTCACCTGACCAGGCAAAGTGTAATTTGTCAATACCCGCTTCTTCTATCTTCTCCATCTCCTGCTGAGCCAGTGGATAAACAAGGTTGAATACCCAGGCCCGTATCAAAGTCAGCACATCTGCCCGTTGTCTCTCGGTCATATTAGCCACTGCCAACCCAAATGCTTTTTGAGTATGCGGTTCATTACCTTCTCGGGTAAGAACGTCGTCAGGCATCTTTTCTTCCATCAATGCCTGTGCAGCCTGCTGCTCATTGAGCGAATTGATCAACTCCCAGGCCACGTTGGCTTCGGTATGCATAAAACTGTATCCCGCATAAGGACCTTCGGTAATTTCCCGGGGATCAACCCCTACAAACATAGGAGTAACGCTGATGCCTTCAGGGGCTACGGTAAAGTGAAGAGAAATATGGTGCCCTTCAAAACGCCAGCCCCAGGCGGATGTCATGCTCGGTTCACCGAAAAGGGTCAGGTAATAGTAGTCGTGACCATACATGGTCATATTGGTTTCAAAACCAAACTCCTCAAATACTTCTTCTCTACGGTTCTGGTCCTGTTCAATAATATTTTGCACCTTAAGGTAGCCCTGCTCGCTCAGAGCAGTTTGCAAAAGTGCGTGTAAAGCCATCTTCTGAGCAGCATTTAAATCTCCCAGAGGAAGGCCTTCCCTTAAGAAACTATGGGTGGGGAGGTTGTTCCATACCTTTCTTTCATCATCATCAAAGGAGTGTTTCAGCTTTTCCAGTTGTTCGTTGTACAATACACTCATCAGGTGATTGCTGGCATCTACCATATTCTGTTTTACCCTTTCTATGGGGTCGTACGACTGACTAAAACTGCTAAACGAAAGGCTTAATAATAAAAGTAAGGTTGTGTATTGCTTGTGCATAATCTGTTTATATGATGCTTAAAACCTGAAAGTAAAGAAATTTTACAGACTAGTGAAGGGAAAGATCAAGGAAAAGCAGGCTTTTTAAGTGTGGTACAGTTGATACAAAGTGATAAGTTAACCATATCTGAGTTTATACTTCTTCGCCTTCTTCCTATTTAGTTCCCCGGCCTGTGGCACACAGGACGGAATGATACTGCTATCTACTCCCCGGCTTGTCTGGGCCATGGCACACAAGACGGAATCAGACCTACTGCTGCTATCAAAGGCATGTCCTATAATCAGTTAAGAAATCAAATTTCTTATCGTCAAGTAAGTAATATCCGGCAGAAGACCAGTAATACTCTTCTGGTCTCGTAGCTAGGTTCCACTTTTCTTGTAATGGATTATTGTGAATATAATCTACTTTCTGTTCTATCATATTCTTATGATTCATATGTATAGCCATAGGATCTCTTTGCCATATCCTAAAGCTTCTTTCTTTGGTGTTCTCAACAAACTTATCCAGTACCGCCGGATGATTCTGCTTGAGGTCTTTCACAATAAGATGTGCCGTTTCCTTATTGAAACAGGCATGTGGTTTTTCTTTACCATTTAACTTATTCAATTTCCAGACAAGATGAAGATGGTTGGGCATAATGACAAAGCAGTAGACAGTGATCAAATCTTTTTCTACAAGCTTTTTTAGTGATTCAATAATTAGCAGTTTATACTTGTCTTGTTTTAGTAAGTATTTCCATTCTTTTATGGTATCTGTCCAAAAGTAACCTTCTCCTATAGACATTTGAGATACTCGTCTTTCTTTAAAAAACTGGCGCATAATGATCATATGAAAGATAAGGCATGCATAAAAGCCTCCAGCCTGTGTGCCACAGGCCGGGGATTAGCCAGAAAGTAAAGAAATTTTACAGACTAGGGAAGCGAAAGATGATAGAAAACCAGCCTTTTTAAGTGTGGTACAGTTAATCCAAAGTGATAAGTTGATTGCACCTTGGCTTACGCTTCTTCTCCTTCTTACTATTTATCCCTCCCGAACTTTTACCTGCCCGGCAGGCTTTTTATGTAGAATGCTTCAATTTTCCAGGGACCCTGGAGTATACAGGGCAGGGGCTCTGGTTTAGGCAGAGCAGTGCTGCTGTCATATCCGGAACCATAGCTGGAGCAGTGTGTATCAGGCAAAAATGGCTGTGTTACCACTTCCTGTGATAAACAGCTTGGAACGGACCAGTCACAACACTGATACATTTGAAGTAAAGTGAAAAATGCACTAAGTTTGTACCATCTTGCGACTGATCGCTACCATATTATCCTTTTATGTGCTGCTGCTGGCTTTTATGCCCTGCGCAGATGAATTGTCTGTAGAAGACACCCAGGAACAGACTTGCCAGCTACAGGATGATTGCGGTTCAGACGAAGAAACCCATGAAGAAGCCTGCACCCCTTTCTGCCACTGCCATTGCTGTCATTCGCATGTCACCTTTATAACAATGGACTGGCATTCACAGCCTGTTTCTCCCTACAGCCAGAAGAATACACCTTATACACAGCAGAAAGAATATCTTTTTCCCTTCTCTATTTTCCAGCCCCCCAGGGTTTAGCATCGTCATAGGCTTATGATTGAGCTGACAGCACAGGTCTTCCCGGGGAAGAGGTGTGCTGCATAACCTATTTACTGATGCTAAACATGAATATATGATCAATAAAATCATAGCATTTTCTATTGACAACAAGCTTGTCATAGGCCTGCTGACACTTGCGCTGATTGGTGGGGGCATATGGAGCATGCAGCAAGTGCCCATAGATGCCGTGCCTGACATCACCAATAATCAGGTGCAGGTGATCACACAGGCCCCCAATCTTGGGACCGAAGACATTGAACAGTTTGTCACCTATCCGGTGGAAGTGGCGATGGCCAACCTGCCGGGTGTGGTAGAGATTCGTTCTGTTTCCCGATTTGGCCTCTCCGTTGTCACCATTGTCTTTGAAGACGATATGGGTACTTACCTGCCGCGCCAGCTGGTCAACGAAAAGCTGGTGATGGTGAAAGAAGAGATACCCGAGGGCTTTGGCGAGTCTTTTATGGGACCCATTTCTACCGGGCTGGGAGAGATTTACCAGTACACCCTGGAGGTAGAACCAGAGTTTAGTAATGAATACTCTGCTACCGATCTACGTACCCTGCAGGACTGGATTGTGCGTCGGCAAATGGCGATGGTGCCGGGTGTGGTAGAAGTCAATGCCTTCGGTGGTAAGCTGAAGCAGTACGAAGTAGCCGTTGACCCGGAAGAACTCAGGGCTATTGATCTAACCATCACCGATGTGTTTGAAGCCCTTGAACTCAACAATCAGAATACCGGGGGAGCCTACATTGAAAGAGACCATCAGGCCAACTTTATCCGGGGTGAAGGCCTGGCCCGCAGTATTGCCGACATAGAAAATATTGTGGTTAAAAACGCAGGAGGCATCCCTATCCGTATCAAGGATATCGCTCAGGTGCAGTTTGGCAATGCGGTGCGTTACGGTGCTTTTACCAAAGATGGAAAAGGGGAAGCCGTAGGCGGAATGATACTGATGCTGAAAGGCGCCAATTCCAATGAGGTGATTGAAGCGGTGAAGGAACGCATGAAACAGATTCAGGAGTCCCTGCCCGAAGGCGTATCCATAGCACCTTTTCTGGACCGCAGTACCCTGATCGCTGAGACGACTGATACGATTACTACAAATTTATTGGAAGGTGCGCTCATCGTTATCTTTGTGTTGGTATTTCTGCTGGGCAACTGGCGGGGCGGACTGATTGTCGCTTCTACCATTCCTCTTTCGTTGCTCTTTGCCTTTATCCTGATGAACGCCTTTGATGTCTGGGCCAACCTCATGTCACTCGGTGCCATTGACTTTGGGATAATCGTGGATGGCGCGGTGATCATTGTAGAAGGAACCGTTTTCTTTCTGGTACAGCGGCTCAGACAGGGAGAAAAGATAGACCCAACTACGCGTGACCAACTGACCTACAGCGCGTCCAGCAAGATGATGAACGCTGCTTTCTTCGGTCAGCTCATCATTCTCATTGTATTTCTGCCCATCCTTTTTCTGGAGGGAGTAGAAGGGAAAATGTTCAAGCCCATGGCCCTTACCTTTATATTCGCCATGCTGGGTGCCATGATCCTCTGCCTCACCTATGTGCCGATGATCTCTTCGCTTTTCATCAAGGGTTCTAAAAGTGAGAAACCCTCCTGGGGAGACAGGATAGTGATCTGGTTAGAAAATCAGTACGAAAAACTACTGGGAGGAGCTTTAAAAAGAGGGCTGATTGTACTTGGCTCAGCGTTAGCGCTCTTTGTACTGGCTATCTTGACCTTTACCCGTATGGGAGGCGAGTTTATCCCCCAACTGGATGAAGGAGACATTGCTTTTCATGTGATACTGAAACCCGGAAGTTCGCTGGCTGAAGCCACCCAGACTTCCTCCCGCATTGAAGCTATTCTGCTGGAAAACTTCCCTGAGATAGAGCATGCCATGACGCGCTTCGGGGTAGCTGATGTGCCTACCGACCCCATGCCGATGGACCTGGGCGATTGTATCCTTATACTGAAGCCCAAAGATGAATGGGTGTCAGCAGAGACCAAAGAAGAACTGATTGCCAAAATAAAGGAAAAGATCAGCGTGGTACCCGGTGTCAATTATGAGTTTACCCAACCCATAGAGATGCGTTTCAACGAACTGCTCACCGGGGTGAGGGAAGACATTGCCATCAAACTCTATGGGGAAGATTTGCAGGTGTTGGCCGACAAAGCCCAGGAAATGGGAAAGATCATCGCTACGGTAGAGGGGGTAGGTGATATGAGGGTAGAAGCCACCACCGGCCTGCCGCAGATGACCATCCATTATGAACGGGACAAACTGGCCCAGTACGGCATGAATGTGAATGACATCAATCGGGTGATAGAAACTGCCTTTGCCGGTGGAAAGGCAGGCGTCATCTTTGAAGGAGAAAGACGCTTTGACCTGGTGGTGCGGCTGGACTCAGCCTACCGTACTCATATCAATGATATCAAAAGCATGTACATCAATACGCCGGATGGCGCTCAGATACCCCTTAAGGAAGTAGCTAACATCAGCTATCAGCCCGGTCCCATGCAGATCAGCCGTGACAATACCAACCGCAGGACTTCTGTCGGCGTCAATGTGCGAGGCCGAGATGTGCAAACGCTGGTAGAAGAGATACAGCAGAAACTCAACGAGCAGTTAAACCTGCCTGCCGGTTATTATATCCGATACGGAGGTGCTTTTGAGAATCTGGAAAGAGCCACGGATCGCCTGCAGGTGGTGGTGCCTATCGCGCTTGCACTGATCTTCATCCTGATTTTCTTTGCCCTGCGTTCCTTCAAGCAGACGCTGATGATTTATATTGCGATTCCGCTGGCAGCCATCGGGGGTATATTCGCGCTATGGTTACGCGGGATGCCCTTCAGCATTTCCGCCGGGGTGGGCTTTATTGTGCTTTTTGGCGTGGCGGTACTCAACGGATTAGTACTGATCAGTGGCTGGAATGAGCTCAAAGAAGAAGGCTTGAACGATCTGGGAGAAAGAATCCGGCAAGGCGCTAGAAGGAGAATACGTCCCATCATGCTGACTGCCCTCACCGATATTTTCGGCTTTCTGCCCATGGCTATATCCGTATCTGCCGGAGCCGAAGTGCAGCGGCCTCTGGCTACCGTAGTGATCGGAGGTTTGATTACTTCCACCCTGCTCACGCTCTTTATCCTGCCCATCCTCTACCGCTGGACAGAGACGCATTCCTTGCGTCCCAGTCTGAGCAAAAGCGCAGCGGTACTGTTGCTGGTGAGTGGTATGAGTTTGTTTTTTTCTTTGCCATCACGTGCTCAAAACACTGATGAAATCAACCAAAATGTACAGCAAAGTGATACACTTCCTTCTATTACTTTGGAGGGAGCAATAGACAAGGCATTGGCTAATTATCCGAAGATCAAAGCGGCCAGACTGGAGATAGAACAGCAAGAGGCATTGAAAAAGACCGCCTGGAATCTGGGAAATACCCAAATATTTACGGCTGGCGAAGAGGTAGGAGACGAAGGGCAAGGAGTGTATACAACTATTGGTATCCAGCAGCAGAACATGGATATTTTTGGTATTGCTCCCGGTCTGGAAGTGCAAAAGCAGAAAGTAGCCCTGGCAGAAGCTGCTTTACAACTCAACGAATATGCATTGCGAAAGCAGGTAAAACAGGCTTATGGAGAAGCGTATGTCGCCCTGAAAAACGTACTGCTGTATGAGCAATTGGATTCTATCTATCAGGAATTTGAAAGGGCAGCCCGCATCCGCTATGAAGTGGAAGAAACTTCCCGGCTAGCCTATCTGGCCGCCAGCAATCAGGTGAAGCAGATTAGGCTGCAAAAGACACAGGCGGAATATGATTACAATTCAGCATTGTATAAGCTTAACCTCTGGCTGGTAAGTGATACCCTATACAATGTAGTGGCTACGGAAGAAACTTCCTGGTTAACGCCCATTGTGCAGCAGGATACCCTCACCCATCATCCACTGCTCAGCGTAGCCAGTCAGGGCATAGAAGTGGCAGAAGCAGAACGCAAAGCGGCAGCGGCTGATTATCTGCCCAAGCTCAATGCCCAATACGGAGTCCAGGAGATTGCTGGTGAGCAGGGTTTTTATCAGTTCCAGCTAGGTGTATCGGTTCCTCTGTTCTTTTTTCCGCAGCAGGGGAAGCTTCAGGCCAGCAAAATCCAGCAGCAGATTGCTGAGCAACAGTTCCGGCAAAGCCAATATGAATTACAGGCAGCCTATCAATCGCTTTTGCAGGAGTACAGAAAGTGGCTGGCCTCCTGGCAGTTTTATCAGGAGGAAGCATTACCGCTGGCCCGTGAGCAGCGGGAGGGAAGTGTACTTGCCTATGAGGAGGGAGCCATTGACTATGTCTCTTTTATACAAAATCTGAAGGAAGCCGTGCAGGTAGAAGTCAAGGCTCAGGAAGCACTGAATATGTATCTGCAAGCCAAATTCCAGCTGGAATATTATCTCAACTCATCTAATCAGTAAACACCATGAAATTCAATAGATATATAATATTAAGCCTGTTTGTGACGATCAACATACTCAGCGCCTGCGGAAGTGAGGAAAGTACTCAGACCAGTGCAGAAGAAGCACATGAAGATGAGCATCATGAAGAAGAAGGCGTTCATTTCTCTACCGAGCAGTTTGATGCATTGGATATGCAGGTAGGAGAGCTTCCCATGCGCAACCTTTCTTCCCTGGTAGAAGCCAACGGTCAACTGGAAGTACCGCCCCAGAACGAAGCTACGGTCACCGCCATCATGGGCGCCAATATCACTTCTATACAGGTGATAGAAGGAGATGATGTAAGGAAGGGGCAGGTGCTGGCCTATCTCTCCCATCCCAATCTTACAAGATTACAGAGCGATTACCTGGAAGCCCACAGTAGTTTGCAGTTTCTGGAACAGGAGTTTCAGCGTCAGAAAAGGTTGTACGAAGAGGAAGTGGGTTCGGGTAAAAACTATCAGCAGACCCAGGCCGATTATCGTTCCCAACAGGCAATGGTCAAAAGTTTGGAGTCTCAGCTCAGGCAGTTGAGCATGAATCCTGCTCGCATTCAGGATGGTAATTTTTATGATCAGGTGCCAGTCGTCAGTCCTATTGAGGGCTCAGTAACGGAAATAGGGGTGAAAACTGGTCAGTACGTACAGCCCGAGAAAAACCTTTTTGAGATCGTAAATACCCACCATATCCATGCTGACCTGATGGTGTTTGAAAAGGACATTTACAAAGTGGAAGAAGGGCAACGGGTACGTTTTACGGTAGAGACTTTGCCGGGACAGGAGCTATTTGCTGAGATCTATTCGGTAGGAAAGAAGTTTGAGCAGAATCCTAAAGCAGTACACATTCATGCTGAAATAGAAAATTCAACCGGTAAGCTAATTCCCGGCATGTACATTCAGGGAGAAGTGCTCACCGATAGTGTGGAAACTTATGCTTTACCCGAAGAAGCCATTGCCAGCGAAGGCGATGGATATGTAGCCTTCTTGGCAAATGAAGAGGTAGAAGGTGAATCTGAAGTCTGGATGTTTACACCGGTGCCAGTCGTTACTGGTGCTTCTTCCAAAGGCTGGGTTGAGGTCAAGTTTATGGAAACGCTACCTGAGAATGCGCGTTTTGCCCTGAACAATGCGTACTACCTGACGGCAGAAATGCAGAAAGGGGAGGCAGGGCATAGTCATTGAGTTGGGTGTACTTTTTAAGTGCAGGTCAGAGGCGTACATTCTGAATTTTATGTCGTTTTGGCAAACAGTCGCAAAATCTCATGGTTGAATTTGTTTAACACTTTTTAATATTTATGATCATGAAAAAATCAATTTTGTCTATTAGCTTTCTATTTTTTGCTGCCGTAGTATTTCAGGCCTGCAGTGGAGGAAGCAACAGCAGTACCGAAATGGAAAATACGGACATAGTAGAATCCGGTACGTATATGGGTACCGCTGACCGCGTAGACCCTGAAGAACAGGAGATTTATGTAGAGACTGAAGATGGGAAGATGCTGGAACTTTATTTTACAGAACAAACCAATTTGACTCAGAATGGGCAATCTGTCACATTTGATGCACTACAGCAGGGGCAACAGTTGGAAGTAGAGATAGAAAAGAAAGGACAGCGTTTAGAGCCTATAGCAGTGAGAATTATAGGATAGGATGAATGAAATTCCATCCATTTGGCGGACAGAGCTTTGGCACCCTCTGTCCGTTCATTTTCCTATTGCTATTTTGAGTTTTGCATCTGTGGTGGGTATGGCTTACTTGCTCTTTAAAAAAAGAGATTTTGCCCCTTACCTCAGATTTACCCTTTCTTTACTTCTATGGTGTGGTGTAGCACTATTTTGGCTAGCCTTTCTTACCGGACAGGAAGCGTATAGCATTGTGGTGCGGCAAATTTGTGACCCCCATGTACTAAAAAATCATTTGTTTTGGGCTTATATCTCTGGAGCAAGCTTCTCTCTGGCCACCGCCTTAGATATCCTTGTAAGGTTAATTTCCCTGAAATTTAAAAACTGGTTGGTGATTGGATCAGTTGTACTCATGGTAGGAGGCTCAGTTTGCATAGCTTATGTAGGGCATCTCGGAGCAAGGCTGGTTTACCAGCAGGCAGCCGGTGTTTATCAACCCTCTGAGAATTGTATTGAATTTGAATGATCTGGAGTAGGGTTTACAATAAGCATAAATGCCTCTATGACATGTGTTTTTACTGTAAATCATTTTTTAACCTATAAATATCTTTAGCAATGTTACAACTTTTAGATTTCACACAGGATAACATTATTGCTACCCGAGCAACTGGTAAAGTTACCGGAGAGGATTATGAAAGAGTAAAACCAATTATTGATAAGATCACAGGAAAAGGCCAGAAGATTCGCTGGTACTATGAGCTACAGAATGAAGAAGGTTTCAATATGGGAGCGATTCTGGAAGACCTGAAAGTAGATATCCAGCATGCCAGCGACTATGAAAAGATTGCTGTGGTAGGAGATAAGAAGTGGCAGGAAACAGTAACCAAAGCTTTTAAGCCATTTACCAATGCCAACGTTCATTTCTTTGAGATAAGTGAAAAGCAAAAAGCGCAGCACTGGATTACAAGCTACTAGTATGAGTAGATCTGACAGATTTTCAAAATCTGCCAGATCTTATCTTTTTTAAGACTGATGCTGTTCCCGCAGTAGGTCATTCACAGTTTTGACCGGATTAAAAGTAATGATAGGCACCTCCACAAAAACGGTGTTCCAGTCTGACATGCTGCCGTTCCAGAGGCCAGGCAATTCCAGGGCCTTGAGGTCTTTCCCATCTTTTGACTTTTTTGAAATAAAGCCTGTCTGAGGGTCTACAAATTTTTTCAGATCAAATTTATGTTCTTCAAAATCTTTGAGTGAGCATACTATATCTACCGGGTTGAAGTGGGTAGAGTTTTTGAAGATAGACATCTGCTCAGTATCATGGGTATCCACCTGCGCACTTTCTACAATTTGTAATGAAGTAGAGCCATCACTGTTCTCTGCCCAGAAAGGTCCACCACCCGGTTCGCCTTCATTTTTCACCATACCGCAAACGCGAATGGGACGATCCAGTTTCTGGAAAAGGTACGCTACTTTCTCATCATCTTCCATCGTACTAAAAACCTGCGGAGAGATGGTGCAAAGCTGGTTTTCTACAAAGTGCTGGATTTCTTCTATCTTCTCCGGAGACAGATCGTCAGATTCATGGATAAGCTTGAGATACGAAAAGATAGTCTCCTGATAGCGCAGCAGTATACCTCCCAGCATCTTTTTGTTCCGGTAGGTAGCCTCCTTGATGGAGTCAGGTACTACGTTATCAATATTCTTAATGAAGACAATATCCGCATCCAGATCATTCAGGTTTTCTATCAAGGCTCCATGTCCTCCTGGACGTAGTAATATGCTGCCATCTTCATTGCGGAAGGGCTTATTCTCCATGTCTACCGCGATAGTATCGGTAGAAGGCTTTTGCTCAGAAAAGGAGATATGGTAGGTTACGCTATACTCTTGTTCGTAAGAAACTTTGACCTCTTCAATATGCTGCTCAAAACCTTTACGATGTTCGGGAGATACAGTGAAATGTATAAACACTTCATTGTTAGCGTTTTTGCAATACTTTGCCCCTTCTACCAGATGTTCTTCTACCGGAGTACGGGTAGTATCGGTATAGGCATGGAATTCAAGCAACCCTTTGGGAAGGTTACCATACTGCAAGCCATCATCTTCCAGAAGCGTCTCTAAAACACTCACATACTGACGTTGAAGAATAGCTTCGTTCAGGCCTATTCCGTGCTTTTCGTAATGTTTTTCTTTGAGGCTATTGTAAAATGCAAAATCTTCAATATGCTTGAAGAAATTGAAAATAGGGCGAAGTTCTTCATCGCTGGTAAGCTTCTGATAATCTTCATCGCTGCCACTGTAAGAGCTCATAAAGCCAAACAACGCTTTAAACATACGGCTGGCAGCTCCCGATGCGGGTACGAATTTCACTACCTTTATTTGAGGAGATTCCTGCTCATAGGTGCTTATATATTTCTCAGCTAATTGCTCATCTATCTGGAGTAAACCATCGTTGATGGTGGCAGCCTTGATAATTCTGAGAAAAGGAAAACCCTCTTCAAACTGTTGGATTTGCTGCTTAATGGTGTCAAGGTTGGCACCGTATGCTTTAAGATGATTTAAATCTTGGTCGGAAAACATATAGAAAAAAATTAGTTGGGTTGAAAAAGATGTCGTGCCTGAAAATAGTAATAAAAGCTAATATTACACAAAATGCACAAAGGAAATGAAATTCATTCAGCATAATGAGGAGTGGGATAAAAGTTTAACTCCTAAAAAAATAAAAAGCTCCTGAACAGTTCAGGAGCTGAAATTAAATATTATTGATCAGTTCTTTTTGCCGCCAAAAATACCTCGGATTACATCTCCCAGTGTAGTACGTTTCTTTTCGCGCCTTTGGGCTGGGCTTTCTCTTTGTACAGGCTGAGCTTCGTGCTCGGCTACTTTTTCCTCCTCTCTACGGTCTTCATCACCGGCAAAAAGCCTCCAGAAGAAGCCTCTGTCTTCATTCAGATTTTCTTTATAAAAATCGCAGTCCAGCTTGTCTTTGGCCCTGCGGCTCAACTCAGGAAAGTGGCCATTGCTTACCATCCGGAAATCAGGCTCCCGGTTGACCTGCTGCATAAACTTGGCCCAGATAGGCAAAGCAGTATTGGCTCCCTGACCTAGTGTAAGGCTACGGAAACGAATCATTCGGGTGGAACCACCTACCCATGCTCCGGCTACCAATTTGGGAGTTGCTCCCACAAACCATCCATCCGCCTGCGACTGAGTAGTGCCGGTTTTTCCAGCAATTTCATTTTTCAGTCCATAGGCATAACGAATTCGGCGAGCAGAGCCGCTATCTACTACATTTTTGAGCATGTGTACCATAATGTCGGCCACTTCCGAATGCAGGACTTTTCTGAGATCCTCCTTTTCTTTTTTGGTAAAATCTGCGATCACATTGCCGTACTGGTCTTCTATGCCCAGCAGGTACATGGGTTTTACCCGGTAACCGCGATTCACAAAAGTGCTGTAAACCGTAAGCATCTCGGAAAGTGTAAGGTCTGCCGTGCCCAGGGCAATGGAGGGTTCTGAGGGCAACTCATGTTCCACCCCCATATCATATGCTAACGAAGTTACCTTGCTCACCCCAGTTTGCATCATCAGATCTACCGTCACTGTATTGACAGAATGGGCCAAGGCTCCGGGCATGGAGTAATAGCCTTCGTACTTATTGTCGGCATTGCGGGGTGCCCAGCCTTTATATTCATCGTATGTCCTGAGCTCATTGCTGATGAAGTCACAGGGTTGTTTACCGTCTTCTATAGCTGCTGCGTATACAATGGGCTTGAAAGTAGAGCCTACCTGTCGGCGGGCCGTCACATGGTCATACTTAAAGTGCTCATGGTTAATGCCTCCTACCCAGGCTTTGACATGACCATTTTCGGGCCGCATAGCCAGGAAACCGGCGTTGAGGAACATCTGGTAATACGCGATGGAGTCCAGCGGACTCATGGTTTTTTCCTTTTCTCCTTCCCAGGTAAATACCGTCATGGGAATGGGTTCCTTAAAGCTCGCTTCCGCCTCTTCAGCTGTTTTTCCATTGGCGATCATTTGCTTATAGCGGGAAGAGCGCTGCATCAGCGTCTTCAGGTAATCGTTATTCTGATCCCAGGGGGTGCGGCCCTGCCAGTGCTTGAAGAAGGTAGTTTGCAGCTCTTTCATATGATCTTGCACTGCCTTCTCAGCATAAGCCTGCATGCGTGAGTCAATGGTGGTAAAGATCTTTAAACCATCAGTGTAAATATTATAAGTAGTACCGTCATCTTTGGGGTGATCATCCAGCCACTTTTGTACTTCATGCCGAAGCTTCTCTCTAAAGTAAGGTGCAAGACCTTCGTTATGAGAGACATAGGTGTAATTCAGTTCCATAGGAATAGACTTCAGAGAATCAGCCTGAAACTGAGTAATGTATTCCGACTTAGCCATCAGATTGAGTACCACATTACGTCTGCCTTTGGCACGTTCAGGATGAAGTCTTGGGCTGTAGAAAGTCGTAGCTTTGAGCGTACCTACCAGCAGGGCAGCCTCTTCGGGTTTAATATCTTTGGCTGACTTATTGAAAAAGCGCTTGGTAGCAGCTTCTATACCATATACATTTCCACCAAAAGGCACAGTATTGAGATATAAAGCCAGAATTTCTTCTTTATTATAAATCTCTTCCAGGCTGGTAGCAATGAATATTTCCTTGAGTTTGTTAACCGGCATGCTTAGTAGCCAGAAGTCCTGACGAGGAAAAAGGTTTTTGGCCAGCTGCTGGCTGATGGTGCTACCTCCTCCGGAACTTTCATTGCCCAGCATAATACTTTTGACCAGTACCCGTGCCAGGCTGCGGTAGTCAATACCTTCATGCTTATAAAAGCGAGCATCTTCGGTAGATACCAAAGCCTGAACGATGTAAGGAGAAATGTTTTCGTAACGCGCGTTGGTGCGGTTTTCTATATAATATTTGCCTAAGAGCTGGCGGTCGTAAGAATAGACCTCTGAGGCATTAAAGTTTTTGATATTACGCAATTCCTGCTCATTGGGAAGTCTGCCAAAAAATCCCATGTGGACCAGGAAAATAAACAACAGGCCAGACAGCAGAACACCAAAAAATGTATAAACGCCCAGGCGAAGCCACTGACGCCAGCCAAAATGCCTAACCGTACGAAAAATAGCTTTGAACATATGCTGTATCATCCGGAAAAACTTCCGAATGATGTTCATTAATGTTTTTTTGACCTTGGGATTCAATGAAATGTCAGTTTGGTAAAACAATCTACATTACTACGCTAAATCATCCGCTTTGTTATGACATTGTATCATAATAAATAGCTGATTCGCAAAACGAATGACTAACAAGTAGGCAGCATGCATAATTCCCCCGCCGCTTTTACAAACTAACTTTTTTTGGCATATTGAAAGTTTAATGGCTGCATGCGGCCTATCAATGACTCCCTAACAAACCAAACCACATGAAGAGAATTTGCTTTCTACTGCTTTTATGCATTACATCAGTGCATACTTTGTGCCATGCGCAATCGCGCGACGAACTCTTAGAACAAGTAGAGTCACTGGAGGAAGAAATTGGAGACCTTCGTCATCAGTTTAACGCTTTAGAAAAGTCAATTGATGACTTGGCGTGGCAGCAGTCAATGGATAATATTGCTTTTGTAGATAAAGTTACGTTGACCGGTCCACCCAAAAGAGTAATTGATAATCCTACCGGACAGGGAGCTAATAACCCGCTTAAATTTAGTGCTTACGTTTTCCTTCCTAGAAATATTGATTTCTCCAAAAAGTACCCTTTGCTCGTCTTACCCCATGGGGGAGTACATAGTAACTTCAATACATTTTACCAGCATATCGTCCGGGAATTGATGGTGCAGGAGTATATTGTAGTTGCTCCGGAATATAGAGGGAGTACCGGCTACGGCAAAGGATTCTACGAAACTATTGACTATGGAGGACTAGAAGTAGAAGATGTGTATAGCAGTCGTAATTATATGCTGGAGAACTATGACTTTATTGACGCGAACCGGGTAGGCATTTTAGGCTGGAGTCATGGTGGCTTGATCACGCTGCACAACATCTTTGAGCATCCTGACGATTATAAAGTGGCTTATGCAGGCGTTCCTGTGAGTGATCTCATTGCCCGGATGGGCTACAAAACCCAAAGGTATCGTGACCTATATTCCGCTGATTATCACATTGGTAAGTCCGCTTATGAGGATGTGGAAGAGTATAGGCGCCGTTCTCCTGCCTGGCAGGCCCATAAGCTACAAACTCCTCTGCTTATTCACACCAATACCAATGATGGAGATGTAAATGTCTTTGAGGTAGAGCACCTGATCAAATCCCTTAAAGCAGAAGATAAGGATTTTGAATACGAAATCTATGAAGACATTCCCGGCGGTCATACCTTTGACAGGATTGATACGCAAAAAGCCAAAGAAGTGAGGTTGAAGGTATATAATTTTTTAGCAGATTACTTAAAACCAAATGTAACCTTCCGTAATGTCAAGGAGTTGCAGCAGGCTAGTTACCTGCCTCGCTAATGGATTGGCTAGATATTTTGATCGTTATCTCTGCCGGTTTCGCAGCGGGCTTTATCAACACTCTGGCAGGAGGTGGTTCACTAATTGCCTTATCGGCTTTGATTTTTATGGGGCTTCCTCCTGCCGTTGCCAATGCTACCAATAGGGTTGCGGTCTTCTCGCAAAATGTTTTTGGTGTACTAGGCTTTAAAAGTAAAGGAATATCTTCCTTTCGTTTTAGTCTCTGGCTGGGGCTTTCCGCACTTATAGGGGCTGCCATAGGCGCTAAAATCGCAGTAGATATTGATGCTGAACTTTTTAACAAGCTGCTGGCAGTGATCATGCTTGTTGTGGTTATTTTCATCGTTTTTCACCCCAATAAGGGGATTATTGAAACAGTGGAGCGAATGGATAAAAAGCACCAGGCCATCAGTATCTTTCTCTTTTTTTTTGTTGGCTTATGGGGAGGCTTTATACAGGTAGGAGTAGGCTTTTTAGTAATTGCCTTGTTGTCTACAGTCAATCGTTTTAGCCTGGTCAAAAGCAATAGTGTAAAAGTCTTTGTGATACTCATATATACAGTAGCAGCCCTGGGTGTGTTTATCTGGGAAGGTAAAATTAACTGGAGCTATGGTTTGGTCCTGGCCCTGGGTAACTCTTCCGGAGCCTGGTTTGCCTCGCGCTGGTCAGTGGAGAAAGGAGACAAGTGGGTGAAAGTTTTTTTGATAGCCACTGTCATTGCCATCGCTGTAAGGCTATGGTTTTTTAGTGAGTAGATACTATCCAGATTATCTCACATCTTTATAAAACTTCTTCTTGAGCCAATGCGGTGAGACGCCCAATGTCCATAAGATCAATACAGTAAAATAAAGCGCATGGGCTTTCCAAATTCCCAATCTGCTTACTCGTCGGTCAGAACTGTAGACTTTGGTAGCAAGCTGTCTGATATACCCAAGTTTATTGATACGCAGACAAAAATCAGCTTCTTCCATAACAGGTGAATTTTCATCAAAGCCTCCAATCTTAACAAAGTCAGTTTTTCTGCAAAACATCGCCTGATCTCCAAAAAGTAATCGTAAACCACGAAAAAAGTAGTGATAGGGACGATAGATCAGCGGACAAAGGTGCGTTTTGATATAATTGAGCAAGGAAGTGAAAGTTCTGGTTTTTCTTTTGCCTCGCATGATAGAAACGAAGCCTCCCAATACGAGCTTTGAATCCTTTAATGCCTCTCTGATCTCAGATACTAGGCTGGAAGGAACTTCAGTATCTGCATGCAAAAAACATAAATAATCTCCTTTTGCCTCAGCAGCACCGGCATTCATCTGAATAGCCCGGCCTGTTCGGCATTTAATTATCCTGACAGGAAAACGGTTTGCATCCTCAAGGGTATGGTCTGTACTTCCCCCATCCACTACAATGATTTCATAGGCTGGTGGATTGATTTGCATTAAGCGATGAAGCGTATCATTTAGATAATTTTCCTCATTCAGGCATGGAATAATTATACTTATACGACTCATGCTGATAACAAAGAAGGTTAAACTAGATTTATTAAGATAAAGTATAGCATATGATCAACAAATATTTTTTCACCTTATTAGGACTTATTTTTTTTCTGCAATCCCACGCGCAAACAATTGATAGCGGGCCCAGGGAGGAAAGGAACCAACCTCAATTAAAAGAACCCAGACAATTTGAACAACTTTCTGACTTTGATATAGGGTTCAGGCGGGGAGGTATTCTGATGCAACTGGACTACCAACACATCCATAGGCTGAACCCGGAAAACCGCTTCCGTATGGGCTACGGAGTAGCTTTTATCCGCTTTAGGGGATTTAATGACATTCCTTATACTATTGTGGGGGAGTCACTGGACTCTGGCGTTGGATTGGATACGTTCCAGGTTGAGAATGCAAAAATTTCATCTCTCAATCTTTTTTTACTGGTCAACTACGCTCCTAATAACCGGCTAGACTTTGGTCTATTGGTTGATGCCATAGGCGTAAGCTGGGGAGATGTGCAGAAAGGTCTTTTCGCCAGTGGCCCTGATGACCCTAACCCTCAGGGAGCGAATGCAGCTCCTGTTCAACTGAACACCTCTTTCGCGTCTTCAGGCTCATGGCGGTCCAGGGTTCAGCTACGCTACTGGGTTTATCCACGCTGGTCTTTACAGACTGCGGCTACTTACTGGCGATCAGCTTATGAAATTACTGAGGACACGAATAGGGAAGGGAGCAAATACAGTAGTGGCCTCTGGTTTTGGCAACTGGGCATAGGCTTTCGCTGGGGTAAAGTAGATTATTAAGAGGCAGGGCACATAATTGGTCACAAAAAGCAAAAGGCGGGCAATACCCACCTTCTGCTATGACTTATTTCAAACCAAACTTATATGACCATAATTTTTTGTTGATGCACGGCTCCCCGGTTACCTGTCACCATAAGGAGGTAGGCACCCGGACGAATAGCCTCCGGAAGCGTAACTTCTTGTAAACCCGTTGGTAGGGTAGTTGAGTAAACAGTCTTACCGCTCAAATCAAGCAGCCTGATCTCCTGAGTATCTTCTGCAGTACTGTTGACCTTAAAGGTATTATCAACCACGGGATTAGGATACACACTCGTATTTGATGAAACAAAACCGTCAAAGAATACACTGATGATTTTGTGGTACTCTACCGAGCCATCATAGTCAGTAGCTTTGAGGCGATAGAAGGCCTGTCCCTGAAGAGGGCTTTTGTCAGCAAAATCGTAAGCTACTTCCGTAGTAGTATTACCTGTCCCGCCTACTTTACCGATGGCTTCAAACTTCAGGTCAGCACCGGCACGCTCTACTGTGAAGAAATCAAAGTTTTCTTCAGAGGCAGTTACCCAATCCAATTGTACAGTATTATTTTGTGCTACTCCGGTGAAGGAAAGCAGTTTGATGGGTTGGACGGAAATTAATTCATTATATAGGTCAGTTTCCATAAACTCAGTCTCACCATACACATTAGATTTTCCTGGATCATCTTGTCCATTAAATTTTGCTCCACCTGATCTAGTAGTTTCTCCTAATACATATGAGTTTCCAGCCTCTGTGCTATTGAAATCAGCTCCACCGCTTACCTGTAGGTCTTCCATTACTAGGATTGTTCCTTCATTTGAGGATAATGAACCACCGTCCATGACCATATTGCCCATAACAATTAAAATTCCTCCTTCTTCAATATTAATATCTCCTGAACCGGTAATAGTTAAATTTCCTGCAATTGTAAGCCTTTGGTCTGATTTTATTGTTACAATAGATGACCCGTTTATTATTAGATTTCCTTCTTCAGTTACCCATCCATTGATATTCACTTGAGTAATATAACTTCCAAGGCTTCTGGTGTTTGAGGATACACTGCCTGGAATATCTGAAGCCCAGGTCTCACTTTTTGTCCAAATATTATCCGACCAGAGTGAAGGAGTTGTATTTGTTGTATTATATGTTACTTGCCCAAAAGCCGAAAAACTAAATGCAAGTAAAGTAATGGTATAAATAAGCCTTTTCATATCTGAATCATTATTATTCATTTTGTACATTTCTTATGTACTATCTGATACAAATATAACTATTTTTATATAAAACATAAATATTTTAGTTAAAAATTTAATTTTTCTTACTTATTTCCCGGTAAAATTTTATGAAATATGCTTTTTTTAAGTTTTTTAGTGAGTTTTTAGAGGGATTAAATCCGGAGTCAGGAGGGAAAGTATGGAGGTTAACGTAGGTTTGAGGTACAAAAGAGATTTGTTTCTGTAGAAAATAGTTACAAAAAGTCATAAATGCTGTTTTTCTTTCATGTTGAGGGTAGGTCTAGAGCAAGGAAGATCAAGCTGCTTTTTTTAGGATACTCAGTTTAACTGTCACAAAGCAAAAAATTTTAGCCTCGGCAATATTTCATTACCTTTGTAGCACATTCCTAAGTATGATAAACCATGAAAAAGATATTGTATGGTGTGGGTATATTTGCAGTTTTAATTGCCGGAATATATAGCATGGGGCCTACACCTGAACATGGAGAGCTTAGCGGGCAACTTCCTGAAGTGCCTACTGACCTAACTGCACTTGAGCAGGAAGTGGTTACGCACGAACAGGGCAATTCTAATATCAAACCTGATAATGAGGCCCGAATCATCTGGGCGGATAGCAGCAAACAAAAAACACCCTATAGTATAGTATATCTGCATGGCTTTGGAGCAAGCCAGGGCGAAGGAGAGCCGGTACATCGCTTACTAGCCGAAAAGTATGGTTTTAACCTCTACCTTTCAAGACTAAAGGAGCAGGGTATAGAATCAGATAGTGCCTTCAAAAGCATGACTACCGAAAACCTGCTGGAAACCGCCAAACGAGCTGTAGCAATTGGTAAAGCCTTGGGTGACAGTGTGATCATTATGGGTACCTCTACCGGGGGTGCATTAGGCTTGTACATTACTGCTGAAAATTCCGAAATAGCCGGACTCATTCTCTATTCACCGATTATCGCGCCCAAGGACGAAAATCTACTTTTGCTTAACCGCCCCTGGGGAAGGCAGATGATGGAATCAGTGGTGGGGGGAGAATACCTTATAGAAGAGCGGGAAGGGCTGCAAAAGCAATACTGGTCCAGGCTATATTATATTGAAGGCTATATTGCACTGGCCGGTTTGGTAGAAAATGCAATGACTCCCGAAACCTTTGCAAAAGTTAAATGTCCGGTGTTTTTGGGCTACTATTATAAGAATGAAGAAGAGCAGGATGATGTGGTATCAGTAGAGGCCATGCTGGACATGTTTGATCAACTCGGTACAGCACCCGAAAATAAGCGAAAAGTTGCCTTTCCTGAAGCAGGCAATCATGTAATCAGTTCCTACATCAGATCAGGAGACTGGAAAGGTGTTTATCATGAAACTGATAAGTTTATGCAAGAAACATTTGGTATTTCACCAAAAAAGGAAGTAATTATTCCTGAATACGATGAGGTATCAAAACAAGACGCTTAGCAGTTTAAGTGTGATTCTCACAAATAACCCCACAATTGACAACCTGTCATATCCAAGAAATTCATATTAAGTAATTATTAAATTCTTTGGTCTGAATTAATTTTTTGATAAAACTTAAAGGAGTATGAAAAGCTTCTGATTTTTAGAAATTTGCGGTCGTTTTTTAGTACATAAACTTAACCTTTTGCTATGAAGAAATATTTACTAATCTACCTTAGCCTGTTATGTCTAAGCTTACAGGCCTATGCCCAAACGGGTTCGGTAAGCGGAAAAGTTACGGATGAAGGTACAAATGAAGGGCTCATAGGAGCTAATGTGATTCTGGAAGGAACTTCTACCGGTACAGTTACAGATATGGACGGGAGCTTTACGCTTAACGGAATTGAAGCTGGAAACCAGACCTTGAATATCACTTTTTTAGGGTATGAGTCTATCAGCATTCCTGTGACTGTACAAGCTAACGAAACCACTAATGTGGGAATTATTTCGTTGGGTGAAGGTGCTGTAGGATTACAGGAAGTGGAAGTAATCGCTTCTGTAGCCATTGACAGAAAAACACCCGTGGCCGTATCTACTATCAAGGGAAGAGAAATTGAACAAAAGATAGGAAACCAGGAGTTTCCTGAAATTCTGCGTTCTACGCCATCTATTTATGTAACCAAGCAGGGTGGAGGCTTTGGAGACTCAAGAATCAACGTGCGCGGATTTGATCAGCGCAACGTAGCCGTGATGATCAATGGTATCCCGGTAAATGATATGGAGAATGGCTGGGTATACTGGTCAAACTGGGCCGGCCTCAGCGATGTAACCAGCAGCATACAGGTACAAAGAGGCCTGGGAGCTTCTCGTCTGGCCATTTCCTCAGTAGGGGGTACTATTAATATCATCACCGATGCAGCACAAATGAAGAAGGGTGGATCAGTCTCCGCATCAGTAGGTAATGATGGGTATCAGAAATATGGTTTTTCCTACTCAACCGGACTTGGTGAGAATGGTTGGGCCTTTACCGCACAAGGTACGCATACCAGAGGAGATGGCTATGTAGACGGTACCATGTTTAGGGCCTGGTCTTATTTCGCTTCAGTGGCCAAGCAGTTTAATAACCAGCACTCACTTCATCTTACAGTAGTAGGTGCTCCACAGTGGCATAATCAGCGCAGCTGGGCTAACCCAATTACTGAATATGACCAATGGGGAATCAAATACAATAGTGACTGGGGGTATCGTGATGGTGAGGAGTTTTCTAACCGCAAAAACTTTTACCACAAGCCTAAGGCTTTCCTGAATCACTACTGGACGATCTCTGATAAGACTGAATTAGCAACTTCTGCCTATGTTTCACTGGGTAGAGGAGGCGGAACCGGAGATCTGGGCTCTATCAACGGAAGTGGTATATTTTCCAGCAGATTTGAAACAGAAAATGGAATTCTACGCTGGGATGACATAGAAAGATGGAACCAGGGAGAAACTGTAGAAGACTTTGGTGACGATAAGGAAGTCTGGTCAAATGGTGGGGGTTTTGACGGCCAATATGTAAACACCTCCAGCAGTGGTTTTATCCGCAGAGCATCTATGAATGAGCACAATTGGTTCGGTGTTTTATCTACCTTGACACACGAACTTAGCCAGACGCTTACGCTCACTGCCGGTATTGATGGCAGATACTATAAAGGCTTACACTACCGCAGAGTAGAAAACCTGCTTGGCGCTGCTGCTTATTTTGATGATGATGACATTAATAATCCTGAAAAGTACATTACTGATGAAGGGCGTGCCGAAGGCAATGAAATTGATTATTATAATGACGGTCTGGTGAATTGGTTAGGCGTTTTTGGTCAGTTGGAATACTCGCTCAACCAGTGGTCTATATTTGGCTCGTTCTCATTGTCCAATCAGGGCTACAAGCGTATTGATTACTTTAACTACCTGGATAGCGATCCTGAGCAGGAAACCGACTGGCAGAATTTCTTTGGAGGCAATGCTAAAGCGGGTATCAATTATAATATTAACAGCCAGCATAACGTATATGCTAACGCAGGCTATTTCTCTCGTCAGCCAGTCTTTGATAATGTGTTTATCAATTTCGTGAATGAGATCAATGAAAATGCTAATAATGAACAAGTAGTAGGTCTTGAAGCTGGTTATGGTTTCCGTTCTACTTTCTTGAATGTAAATCTCAATGTATATCGTACAGAATGGTCTGACAGAGCTATTAACAGAAGTGTGCAGGGCGCTAACTTTGAAGGTACAGCCAACATTGAAAACCTCGGACAGCTTCACCAGGGAATTGAGCTGGATTTTGTAGCTAGTCCATTTGAAAAATTAGACCTTAACGGTATGCTTTCTTTAGGAAACTGGACCTATACCAGCAATATTGAAGCAAGAGTGTTTGATGATGAACAAAACTTCTTAGGAAGTGAAACACTTTACCTGGAAGATGTAAAAGTAGGAGACGCAGCACAAACTACCTTAAGTGTAGGCGCTACCTATGAGGCCATTACCGGCTTGCGCATCTACGGAACCTACTACCATGCCGATGATCTATATGCGGATTACGACCTGGCTGATGAAGGTACTTTTACCGAAGCTGGTAGTCAGGCCTGGAAGTTGCCTGCTTATGATCTGGTAGATCTTGGTGTATCATACAACTTCCCTATCGGTGGATTAGATGCTACCGTCAGAGTGAATGTGAACAATGTTTTTGACGAAGAATACATTTCTGAGTCTGATACCAATATTCTTTACGATCCAGCCAATGATCCAGAAAATATGCAGTTTGTAAATGGCGGAAGTCGTGCCAACCGGGTATTCTACGGATTTGGCAGAACCTGGAATGCCGGATTGAAAGTAAGCTTCTAGAACATATTATTTCTTTAACAGAAACTTCATACTTAAAAAGGAGACCTTAAGGGTCTCTTTTTTTATTTTAGCACTATCAAACTTCCTAACCTTAAGCAAACGAACTATGAAGACCAGAATTTTTTCCTTTCTCCTGCTATTTACCTTTTCTTACGTTCAGGCCCAGCAAGAAGCCAGAGGCGTGGTATACGAAGACCAGAATGCAAATGGTAAAAAAGACAGAAGAGAACCCGGAGTGGCAGGGGTATCAGTTTCCAATGGTATTCAGGTGGTGCAAACTGATAACGAGGGTCGTTATACGCTTCCTGTAGACAATGATGATATACTGTTTGTCATAAAGCCCAGCGGCTATGAACTTCCGGTTAATGACTTAAACCTTCCGCAGTTTTACTACATCCATAAACCAGATGGTTCTCCCGATTTAGATTTTAAAGGTGTAGATCCCACAGGTAAACTGCCCAAGTCAGTAGATTTCGCCTTGCTACCTGCCGAGGAAAGTGAAAATTTTACCGGCTTATTCTTCGGTGATCCCCAACCTTATACACGAGAAGAAGTAGCTTTTTTTGACAGGGCAGTAGTGGAAGAGGTAGCAGGTATTCAGGATATTCCTTTCGGCCTGAGCCTGGGCGATCTGGTAGGAGATGATCTTGATCTATTTCAGCCCTACAATGAAGCAATCAGCCGGGTAGGGATTCCCTGGTGGAATGTGTACGGTAATCATGACATGAATTTTGATGCGGAAGCCGATACGCTGGCTGATGAAACTTTTGAGGCCACCTATGGCCCGGCCAATTATGCTTTTAATTACGGCAAAGTTCATTTCATCGTGCTGGATGATGTAATGTACCCTGATCCCAGGGATGGCAGAGGTTACTGGGGCGGCTTCCGAGAAGATATGTTTCAGTTTATGAAAAATGACCTGAAGCATGTGCCTCAAGATCACCTGATTGTTATTGCATTCCATATTCCCCTGTTTGATCCCAGCGAAGACAATGACACTTTTAAAGATGAGGACAGAGAAAGTTTCTTCGCGCTTTTGGAGGATTACCCACACACTTTGTCATTATCCGCCCATACTCACCTGCAAAGACATGATTTTTTTACCCAGAAAGAAGGCTGGAAACAGGATAACCCTCACCATCACTATAATGTAGGCACTACTTCCGGTGACTGGTATTCTGGCAGGCTTGATAAAAATGGTGTACCAATATCTACCATGAGGGACGGTACACCCAAGGGTTATGCTTTTATCAGTTTTGAAGGCAATCAGTATAAAATTGATTATAAGGTAGTAGGGGAGGAAGAAAATTACAGAATGCGTATATTCACGCCTAAGGTGGTACCTCATGATGATCGTACTTCGGCGGGTATCTATGTGAATTTCTTTCAGGGTAGTGAAAAAGCAGAGCTTAGATACCGAGTAGATCAGGGAGAGTGGGAAGATATGTATTATACCATAGATGTAGATCCGACTTATCTTGGTTTTCTGCATGAATGGGATTATACTGAAGAATTGATGCCGGGCAGAAGACCTTCCAACGCAGTTCCCTCACGCCATCTTTGGAGAGCGAGCATTCCTACTGATTTGAGCGTAGGAACACATACCATTGAAGTAGAAGCAACGGATATGTTTGGAAGGAAATTTAGAGAGAGTTCAACTTACAGAATTGCAAAACCTGCTGAAACCGAATTAGTAAAAGAGTCAGAAGAATAATGATCAAAACACTATCTATTTTCATGCAGGGGCTGGTAATCATCAGCCTCTTTTCACATTGTAGTCCTTCGGAAAATGATCAAGCTGGTAATACCGCATCACCAACAACTGAAGTTAAAAGTACAAAAGCTGCCAAAATTGATACTCAGGCAGTGGTCAGCACAATTGCTTTCGGTTCGTGCAACAGGCAGGATCAGCCTCAGCCTCTCTGGCAGCCTATCTTAGCCAATAATCCTGACCTCTGGATTTGGCTGGGTGATAATATCTATGGTGATACAGATGATATGGAAAAGATGGCTAGCATGTATGCTCAGCAGAAGCAGAAGGCAGACTATCAGGAATTGTATGAAAATGTGCCTGTCATTGGCATATGGGATGACCATGACTATGGCATCAATGACGGAGGTAAAGCTTTCCATAAAAAAGCAGAAAGTCGTGACCTGATGCTTGACTTCCTGGATGTAGCAGAAGATGCTGAGGTGAGACAAAGAGAAGGAGGTTATCAGGCTTATACTATCGGACCGGAAGGTAAGCAAGTAAAAGTGATACTCTTAGATACTCGTTACTTTAGAGATACATTACTGGATAGTAATGAAGTGGGGCGTAGATATGAACCTAATCCTGACGGTGACATGCTGGGAGAAGCGCAGTGGAGGTGGCTGGAGAAAGAATTAAAGGAGAGCACAGCAGAAATCAATATCCTAGCCAGCAGCATTCAGGTTCTTTCTGAAGAACATGGATTTGAGAAATGGGCTAATCTTCCAGCATCCAGAGAACGCTTATTTCAATTAATTGCGGATGCAAAGGCAAAAGGAGTGGTTTTTTTAAGCGGAGACCGACACTTTGGAGAAATCTCAAAAATTAACATTTCAGGAGTACCTTATCCTGTGTATGACATTACATCAAGTGGACTTACCCATATTTATGAATCTGCTGACGAAAGTAATCGGCACAGAGTTGGTAAACTGGTGACAAACCTAAATTTCGGTGTAATTGAAATTGAATGGGGAAACACTATCAACCTCACATTTAAAATCAAAGGAGAAGAGAATCATACTTATCAATCAGCATCATTGAATCTAACTCAGTGATCGCATTTAATTTTTTTCATACTTATATTTTTTTTAGCCTGTTCATGTACTTTTTGAAGAAATAATTTCATTTCCCTTACTTCTAAACAATTTGGGGTAGCATATTGTCTTTTTTGAGTAATGATTTTTTTACAGGTACCTCATGTAGCAACAGCTAAGAATAATCTTATTAAGGCTACCAAAGCATTTTTTTGTTTGTTAATTTTTAATCTGATTTTTATAGTAATTCGTGGAGGCCTCTCGTAATAGTAATGTTGAGCCTTATCTGAAGAGCCTATAGTTTATAAAAAAAGAAAAAACTATAAAAAATTACATTATTTAGTTTAATAATTAAAAAAACTTTTTTACTTTCATGGCATGGAAAATCATTATGCAATTGTTACACCGTGCTTTAATGAAAATGAGACCATCATCAAGTTTCTTTTATCATTAGAGGACACACTTCAAAATCTGCCATACCATTTTACTGTTGTGGTGATTAACGATTGTTCTACGGATGAAACTTTAGAGATGCTTTCTAACTTCACCTTTGAGGCCAGTAATTTGTCAATGGACTTATTATCCCTTAAGGTTAATTTAGGGCATCAGGGAGCAATATATCAGGGCTTACTTTATGCTAAGGGACTTGAAGTAGAGAAGTTTATCATAATGGATTCTGATGGTGAAGATGACCCACATGCCATCTTGAGCTTGCTGGTTCATCAGGAGTCTGATATCGTACATGTGGTGCGAGGCAAACGTAATGAAAGGTTTTTCTTTAGAATAGCCTATTATTTCTATAAAATGCTTTTCAGGGCAATCACGCATAAAAATATGAATTTTGGTAACTTCTGTATGATCAACAGAAGAGTGCTGGAAGCCGCTACTCACAATTCATTTATTCATTTTGCTGCATTTTTATCAAAAGTACGCGGAAGTCATGCATACATAACTTTTGACAGGCAAAAACGCATTGGAGGGGAGTCGAAGATGAAGACCAGCAGTTTGGTTTACCATGCGTTTAAGTCACTTACTGAGTATGCAGAGGATTTACTGATGATTTTTTTGAAGTTGTTTATGGTGTTGGCCAGTGGGTTTTTAGGGCTGATTGGGTACATCTTTTACCAGAAACTATTTACAGATAATGCAATTCTTGGTTGGGCCAGTACTATGTCAGTGGGCTTATTTAACACTGCCCTGATTTCAATCGGGTTTTACGTAATAGGCATTATTTTACTCAATATCTCTCACTATAGAAATACCGCTTCAAAAGAACCGGTATACGAGCTGATTAATGATCGTTATGAACATGAATTCAGCTGACTGAAATCTTAATTATTTGTTACTTAATTGCTGCTTATTAGGTTAAGCCAGTACTACTTACTTCTACACTACCTATACATCTTTATAAGGCGACGTTTAAGTTTTGTGTGAAATGCTAAACAAAGAGAGTAAGAAAAACCTCAATTCCGTCTTAGATGTAGCATATAACTATGCTGCTAGGAATGGATTCAAACTTATTATCGCGTTAGTATTGCTGGGATTTCTGGCAACTTTAATACTACGCATTGTGCTAATATTTACTTTTATTCCAGATTTAGGAGGAGTTGAAAGTAATGTGATATACAGCATCCAAAGAATTTTGGATGGATACCCTCTGTACATGGATCCTTCAAGTCCTCCTTATTCCATTACACAATATACTCCCATTTACTATTTTATCATTTATGGATTTGGTAGGCTGTTCCAAATCGGTGCAAATGATGTTGAAAGTGTATATGTATTGAGTAGAAGCGTGTCTCTTATTTTTAATTTGGGGTTTGCCTATCTCTCAGCACTCATATTTGGCAACATATTTAAAGGCAATAGATGGATGAGTGTGGTTGTTTTTGCCTTTGCTTTTGTATTTCTGGATGAGGAAAGTTACTCCCGACCCGATAGCCTGTACAATCTGATGGTAATGGCTACAATATATGTCATTCTACTTTTTTTGAGGGAAGATGTAAAGCCCAAGAAAGAGCGTTTTCTTATACTTGCCTCATTGCTTACAATATTTACCATTTATGTGAAGCAGTCTGGAATATTCTTACCTGTATTACTGGTATTTTTTGTACTGGTATATTGCCAGAATATCAGATGGACCTTGATTTCTTTAGGGACGATGCTTGCGTCGTTCACAGCTTTGCTTTTCCTTTTTACAGGAGGGAATTATGTTCCTTTCATCCAAAATGTTATTGAAGGAGTAAATAATGGAATTAGCCTTCGGTGGTTTGCTGAAAGAATATTGATTGAGCATTTTCAAAAAGAAAGGTTTGTTAACATTGTCGGTATTTCCCTCGCGATTTACTGGCTTATCAAAGGAGAAAGTCAACAGCTTAAGTTTTTAGGGCTTGCCATGTTAGGTTCATTTATGTTTGCAGTTATTACAGGAGTAAAGATTGGTGCCGCTCCGAACTACTTTACTGAGTTTATTGCCTTAACTATCATTGCAACGCTCGTTTTTCTTCAGAAGTACGATAAGCTTTTTTACCAAGAAAAAACCTCTCTTCAAGAGAGTCCGGAAAATTTTAAGATATTGTTTTATTTGGTTTTGGTAGGAATGACTTTGTTGCCAAGACTTGCCGGTAAAGTAGATACAGAAATTATTAAAGCACAACCTCATATTTTGGGTAGCGAAGGATATCAAAAAAATAAAGCGATTGCAGATTATATGTACAATGAACAAAATATTAAACCTGGAGAACAGGTTTTTATCACTACTCATGTACACGATTATCTGAATAAGTTTATGTATAGAAATGCTATTTTCCCTCAGAAAGAGATTGTATATCGTAATCCTGAAGAAGTATTTGATTACAGTGAATTTAAGGAAGATTTACAGAATGGTGATGTTAAATATATCATCGCCAGCGTAGCAGAAGGAAATATTGTAACTGAGAACAGTGAAATAGTAATCTCTGAAGATTTCCTGAGTGCTGATTATTCAAATTATGCGCCTATCAAGGAAATGAATGGTTACGTGATTTTTAAAAGTAAAGCTGCTCTTTAAATAATTCGTTAGCTACTATAATTTTAAGCCTGTTTTAGTAAGCTTTTAGCTTCACTGAGACAGGTTTTTTCGTTTAAGCATTTCACTATCAGATGCTTTATAATAAATGAGGTTATTTTAAGCATAAATAATTTTTTGCTCCTTTAGAAAGAGATTGAATAGAAAGAATATTACTTTGAACGCATGGATAGTACGAGCTTTCTCCAGAAAATTGTAACGAATGTTATTAAAGATTTTTCTGGCAAACTGAATAAAATTACGGTAGTTTTTCCTAATCGTAGGGCAGGAATATTTTTTAAAGATTTACTGGCCAAAAACCTTAATGATGCCGGTTGGATGCCTCAAGTCTGTACTTTGGAAGATTTGGCAGCACGCCTGTCAGATTTAGTATTAGCCGATAAGTTGACTCTGGTATATCAGCTCTACGAAGTATTTCATCAGTTAGATCATGAAATAGAGAGCTTTGACCGCTTTTACTTTTGGGGGGAGTTACTTCTTGCAGATTTCAGCGAAGTGGATATGGCTATGGTCAATGCAAAAGACCTTTTTTCAAACCTTAAAGATCTCAAGTCCATTGAAGCGGGGTATGACTACCTTACAGAAGAGCAAAAAGCAGTAATTTCTCGCTTTTGGGAAAGTTTCCAATACGAGGAAGAAAAGCAGGCAGTAAGTAGCTCTCAGGAAAGATTTCTTTTGTTCTGGAATAAGCTTTATCCGGTTTATCAGCAGTATAAAAAAGCTTTGACCGAGCAAGGCTTAGCCTATGAGGGCTTGTTGTTTAGACAGGTGGTTGAAAAGTTAAAAGATGATGCTACTACTTTATCTTCTGATCAGTTTGTATTCGTTGGACTGAATGCTTTAAAAAGTGCAGAATTAAGGATTGTACAAGAGCTGATTAGTAAGAAAAAGGCTACTGTATACTGGGATATTGATGCCCATTATCTGAACAATGAGGTACAGGAGGCAGGCATGTTTTTAAGAAAATACCTTCGTTCCAATACACTGGCCCCTACCTTTCCCAAAGCTTTTCCCGACCAGTACCATAGTGGTAGAAGCAGACAAATCCATATACACGGAGTTCCGCTTGAAGTAGGGCAGGCAAAAAAAGTAGGAGAGTTTTTGCAGGAACTCAGCAAAAAAGAGGATTTCAATCCAGAGCGATGTGTGGTAGTTCTTCCCGACGAGCATATGCTTTTTCCTGTTCTACATGCCTTGCCACCTGCCATCCGTAAAGTAAATGTAACCATGGGTTATCCATTACGGAATACTTCTCTCTACAGCTTTATTGAGCATTTGCTCAATCTTCAGTTGGAGAAGAAGAAAGATACTCAACAGTACATCTATCATTACGAGAGTTTGCTGGCTTTGCTCAGGCACCCCTTTATCAAAAATTACTCGCCAGCACAAGCAGAACTTAATATTCAGCGTATCATGCAGCGCAATGCTGTATATATTCATCATACGGAGCTGGAAGGGGACAAAGCTTTTTATCAGCATCTGTTAAAAGCGGTGGAGGATGTACCACAACTGTTTGATTACCTTCAGCAATGGAGTGCTACACTTCACCAATTACTTAATATAGAAGAGACAAGTCAACCAAAAGAAAGTATAAAATCTTCGGACTTTGATGCAGCTGGAGCAAGTGAGACTGAAGCTGCTAATTCAGATATACCTGTATTGGAGCAGGAGTTGTTGTATCACTTTTATATCCACCTCAATCGCCTAAAATCCCTAACCCAGGAGCGTCAGTTTGATTTTGAACTACCCGCATTTATCAAACTACTCCGCCAGATATTTCAGTCTCTTCGCGTACCCTTTACCGGGGAGCCGCTCAGAGGCTTACAGATTATGGGACTGCTGGAAACCCGTAACCTTGATTTTGACCATGTATTCGTCCTTTCTATGAACGAAGGGATAATGCCCGCATCCAACAGTCAGACTTCATTTATACCGGCTAATCTGAAAAAAGGCTTTGGTTTATTTGGGATAGATCAGCAGGACGCTTTTTATGCGCATGCTTTTTTTCGCCTGCTACATCACGCTCAGAATGTTCACCTCTTCTATAATACTGAGGATACCTCAAAGTTAAGCGGTGAGATGAGTCGTTTTCTTTATCAAATATATTATGAGTCAGCGTATGACAATGAACAAAAGCTTCGCTTTCCAGATGCCAGTGGTGACTTTGTAATACATAGGGATTATCTGAGTATGCAGGTTTCACCTTCTATTGTAAAGCCAATTTCTATCACCAAGACAGCAGAAGTATGGAAGCAAATGTTGAGGTATCTGAATGTGGAAGGCAGTACTGCCCAAGCGGTATTAACGCCTTCTGCGCTAAATACCTATCTTGATTGTCGCCTTAAGTTTTATTACAAATACATAGCCCGGCTGAAAGAAACAGATGAGGTAGAAGAGGAACTGGATGCCAGAGTATTTGGAAACATTCTTCACAAGACTATGGAAGTCCTCTATAAAAATCTAATAAAGTTAAAAGGAAGTAAAATAATTGAAGCAGAAGAATGCATGCAACTCAAAGGCAGACAGCTTGATGAAGCGATTCAAAAAGGGTTTAAAGAACATTATCTGCCGGAAAAAGATCAGGAGTTTGGGTTTGAGGGAAGAAATATCATTGCCCAAGAAATTGTAAAGAAAATGGCTAAGCAGATACTTGATCATGACAAGCGGTACGCTCCGTTTGAAATTGTAAGTCTGGAAGAAAGGGGTAAGGAAGGCCATTATGCCCAGTTGACAATACGTATAGATAGTGAGGATATTAGTGTTCCATTGAAGGGAATTATAGATAGAATAGATCGCAAAGAAGGGGTAATAAGAGTACTAGACTACAAAACCGGACGTGATGAGCGCAAAGCCTCAGATATTTCCTCTATGTTTGACAGAGAGCACCCAGGGCGCAATAAAGCGGCTATGCAGGCTTTGTTTTATGCCTGGCTTTATCATGAAAACCAGCAAGGAAGTAATGAGCGCATTGTTCCTGGCCTGGTGAATGCTACTGAGCTTTTCAAAGAAGATTTTGATCCCAGCTTAATTCTTGGAGGAGAAGAGGTCAGCAATTTTGAGCGGTACCAAGCGGAATTCATTGAAAATCTCACAGGCCTTCTGGAAGAAATATTTGATAAAAGCGTTCAGCTTGATCAAACCAAAGACGATAAGAAGTGTAGTTTCTGCCCTTACGCCAACATTTGTTACTGATCGTTATATATTTTTCTTCATTTTTAGTAAAATACATCTGGAAAAGATGATTTTTAGACATTCATTTGGCCATGCACTTAGTATTATTCATTAGAAAAGTTTTCCATAGGCAGATTTTTACTTCAAAAATTGTCTGCTTACTGGCATTAGTATATGTGTGTTTCATAAATGTGAAACTTGAAGCGCAGGCACTTTTTGTAGGTGGTGATCAGGAATTTTGGGTAGGTGAAGGTGGGGTGCTCACTCTGAATGGCAGTGCTGAAAATAATGGAGAAATCACAAACCAGGGAGCGATCAGTATAAATGGTAATTGGCATAACCGGGGCCAGTACCAGGCAGCTACCGGATTATTTACCCTTAGTGGTAATGAGACCCAAACTTTTGATCACAGTGGGCAGGAAATTTATCAACTGGATATACAGAATGGCGGAGATAAAGTTCTTCTCTCTGATGTCAGCATATCTTCTGTACTTAATCTAAACAGCGGTATTCTGAGGGCCGAAAATGATGCAGTAGTATATCTTGATGCTGATGCTCAGTCAAACGGGGGAAATGCTACTGCGTTTGTGGAAGGGAAAGTTGTCAATACAGGAACCGGGTACAAACATTTTCCACTAGGATTAGGTGAACATTATATTCCATTAACGCTACTTGATGTGCAGGGGAATAATCCCGTTATCAGTGTTGAGGTTCTTGAACCACATCCCGAGCCTGAGGGGTTGAACGGACTGGAGAGTGTTTCCTCTACCCGCTATTGGCGACTGAATGTATTAAATGGGAGCTATGAAGGTTCAGTAGTAAGGGTTAGGATAGTAAATGATCCTGATTTTAATTCGCTCACCGGTCTGGTAGTAGCTGCTGCTCCGTCTGTGTCAGCCACTTATGAGAGTTTAGGGGTTTCTGAAGTAGTAGGCAGAGTAGAGGATGGAAATATTACAAGTGCTGACCCTACAAATCTTTCTATCATTACTTTGGGGTTGAGTGCGGAGTTTTCTGAAAGAGGGAAAGTGTTAGTGCCAAATGCATTTGCGCCGGATTCGCCCCTGGAAGAAGATAGGACATTGTCTATCTTTGCCGTCAATCTTTTGCCAGAGAACTTTGTTTTCCGCATTTTTAACCGTTGGGGTAAACTGGTATACGAAACCACTTCTCTGGATGAAGCTTTACAAACAGGATGGAATGGGGTCAATCAGGAAACCAATCAGCCTGCTCAGTTTGGTGTTTATAGTTATTATCTGAGTGGAAGGTTCACTAATGATGAAACAGTGACTCAAAAGGGTACACTGACACTTTTTCGTTAATGTATGCAGCGTACTTTTTTACATATCCTAAAAAGGAGTATTCCTTTATTTTTTCTGATCACTGTGCTTTGTACAATGCACACAATGGCACAGGAAGCGCGCTTTTCTCAGTATCAGACGGTCCCTCTTTTAGTCAATCCTGCTTTTGCCGGCACTCAGTCTGATTACGCTCTACATCTCAACTATAGAGTACAGAACATTGGTTTACTGGCTTACCGTACCGGTTACTTTTCTTTTACCATGCCCTTATATGATCAGTCTCAGGATCCCCGGCATGTAGGCGGTCTTTCATTAGGAGCCATCAACGATATGGCTGGTGATGCAGGAGAGATCAAGACAAATGGAGTAAATCTATCAGGTGCCTACAGCTTGCTTTTTGACCGTTACGGCGTACAGTCACTCACCTTTGGACTTCAGGGTGAATATATGCTCACAAGTATAGACTATGGAGTACTCAACTGGCCTTCACAGGTCACTTACTATGGGTTTGATCCAGGGCGCCGCCCGGTTGATGTGATTGAAGGCAGAAACAGCTTTGTCAGGTTTAATGCTGGGATGATATGGTCATACAATCCGGCAAACAATCAGTTGAATTCAGACCAAAGGCTGAAACTCTTCACAGGTTTTGCAGTATCTAATCTGAATTCACCCTCTCAAAGCTTCTTGCAGGACAACACTTATGAGCTACCCTTGCTTTATAAAGTTCATGGAGGGGCAGAAGTAATGTTGGGTGAAAAAATGAGCCTGGCACCGGATTTTATCGTAATGCTACAGAATGGGCTCTCTCAGTTTACACTGGGTACATTATTAAATTTTGAGAAAGATGTACGTTCTACCAATAACCCTAATCTGACCAGAATTAACCTGTTTGCCGGTGCCTGGTATCGTTCTACTGATGCCCTGATCCTGCTGATTGGAGCTTCAAACCGTAGATTTAATGCAGCTTTAAGTTATGATATCAATACTGTTCCTGCACAAGCCGGGATAGATAGTCAGGGGGCGGTTGAACTTTCTTTGGCGTTAAAGTTTTTAAAAGAAAAAAATCTTAAAAAAATATCGTCACCGCTTTTTTGACCTGCCTGAATTATGCGTGTAAATCATAAATACATAGCCAAGCTTCAAAAAAGTGCTTATTATTATTTAGCAGTGATTAGCTGCATATGCTTTCTTGCTTTAAGCGCTGCACCGGCTCAAAGTATAGCACAGGCTGACAATTATTTTGATGCTCAGCAGTATTACAAAGCCTCACAGCTTTATCAAAAATTAGTTTCAAAAGACAGTACCCACTATCAGGCAGCTTACCAACTCGCACATTGTTACCGCTATCTTTACAAATATCAACTGGCTGAAAAATACTATGGTACTGTAGTAAGAAATGCCAACAGAAATTTTGACCTCGCTACGTATTATTATGCTCAAATGCTGAAATATAATCAGCATTATGAAGAAGCTTTATTCTGGTACAATCAGTTTCTTGAAAATTTTCCTGAAAAGTCATCCAAATACGTCACTCAGGCAGAAAGAGAGAAAGAAGGCTGTATTCAGGCTTTGCTGGCTCAATCTAATGATAACCTTCAACTTACCCGTCTGCCTGGTGAAATTAATACTCCTGACTATCAGGAATTCGCCCCGGTAATTTATCAGCAGGATTCTGTCATCGCCTATAGCTCTACACAAATTGATACCCATGAAAAGATCAGTAATAGATCGGGTGAAGGTTTTTCCAATCAATATCTGGTAAAGAAAGATAGTCAGCAGTGGAGAGATATTTCGCGCGAAACAAATTTCAATCAACTCAACACCAAATGGTCAGATGCCAACGGTTCTTTTACTGCTGATGGCATGTATTATTATTTTACACGATGCAGCCCTGCTTCAGATGGTTTTTGCCATATCTATGTATCAGTACAAAAAGATGGAAAATGGCAGTCAGCTGAACCATTGGAAGCAAAAATCAATGCCCCAAAAAGCAATACCAAACACCCATCAGTTTCCGCAGGTGGTGATACACTGTTTTTTGTCTCGGATAGGTCAGGAAGCCTGGGAGGAACAGATATTTGGATGTGTGAGCGTGTAGAGGGAAAGTGGACAACGGCAGTTAATCTTGGAAGAAATATCAACTCTGAAGATGATGAAATCTCTCCGTTTTATAGCAGCAAATATAATTTACTGATTTTTGCTTCGGATGGACGACAAGGCATAGGAGGGATGGATCAGTATATGACAGAATTTAGAAATGGTCCGGAGTCAACGACAGTTGCTTTATCTGCTCCCTTCAACTCCAGCAAAGATGATTGTTACATGGTACTGGGAGAAAATACTGCATACATGGCTTCCAATAGAGAAGGTAGTTTTGATATTTATCATATTAAGAAACCTAATGGACAATCCTTCACCAAACTATTACAGGGGATTTCTTCGCATCAGGTTGCCAGACAACAAAACAAAGGGGAGGTATTTGAAGATATTATCACTGACTACTCAGTTTTGATGTCTCAACAGGAAGAAAACCTGACAGTTATGCGCTCAAGCGGACAGGATTATTTACGAAATGGATCTTCTCGCTTTGTACTAAGTGCAGATGTTAATGATATTTTGCTAGAGCAGTTACGGGATGAAAAGGCGTTGACCGAAGGGAGTACTTATACCCCTGTAAGCGAGAATAGTGCGGACACTTTATCTGAAAACAACCTTCTGGTCTCATTTTCTACATTCCAGATTAGTAGTGATGAGATGGTTGAGATCAGTGGTTCGGTATACTACAGAAATCAGGTAGATACTCCAGTAGCCAGGCTTAGCTTATATCTGCTGGACGAAGAGGGAAATATTACCAAGATTACCACTACCAATGCTCAGGGAGAATTCAGGTTTGTTAATTTGGAGGCTTCAGCCTCGTACCAGATTCGTTATTCTGAAACTGCTGAAGGTGAGCAGCAAAGTTATAAAATGGAAAACTTACGAGTTTTTGGGTATGGCAATGACTTTGTGACACTTCATTTTGAAAACATATATTTTGACTTCAATCAATCGTATCTCAGAAGTGAAGCTAAAGTAGCGCTTGATCAGTTGGCTGAATATCATAGTCAGTATCCTGAATCGGTTATTGAAATCAATGCTTTTACAGATAGCACAGGTAATGATGTTTATAATCTGCAATTGAGTCGAGAGCGAGGTCAATCCGCATTTAACTATCTGTTGGAACAGGGTGTGGATCGCTCAGCTTTGGTATTCAATGCCAAAGGAGTATCTACTGCAATTGAATCCTCCAACTCATTCATCAGCCAGCAACTCAATCGTAGGGTAGAATTTTATGTGATGGGGAAAAACCTTGAGTTTGAACAGGAAGTTGTAACCCGGATGCTAAGACCTAAAATTACCCTTTATACCCTGGCCAATGAAACAGGCATGAGCCTGGAAGATATCAAGCAGCTGAATGGACTTAGTGGTAATGAACTGCAAGCTTATAAACCTATAAGGTTATATCGTTGGGCATATGAACAAGCACAAGGGTTGTTTTATCAAATGCAGCTTCGTTCTGAAGATACAGATTATCAGTGAAGTGTATAAAAATAATGCTAAATTGTGAAAAAGATGTAATTGGTCTGAATATGAAGTTTAACGTAAGATACTGTTTGGCGTTTGTGGGAATCATTTGTTTTGTGGGAGTTCATCAGGCTTGGGCACAAAATAATGTAGGTATTGGCACCAGAGAACCTAATAGTAATGCTGCACTACACATTGTGGCTTCTGAGGGAGATCAGGGTTTACTTATTCCTACTCTTACTACAACTCAGCGGGAATCCTCTAATTTAGTATCACGCTTGAGCAGTACTGAGAATGGACTTTTGGTTTTTGATCTTGATCTCAATACATTTTTCTACTGGATGGATGGTCAGTGGCAGCCTATCTTAAGTGGTAGTATTACGCAGGGTTTAATTGGTGGAGAAGGAATAGAGGTTTCTGCTGATGGTACAATTACGAATATCGGAGATACTGATTCTACCAATGATATCACAACTTCTACCTTAGCAGAAGGAGATATTGAAGGTACATTTTCTACCCTTAGCATTGCACCCAATGCTGTAACTACAGAAAAGCTTGCTGATGGCGCAGTCACTACAGCAAAGGTAGCCAATAATAGTCTGCTTCCTCAGGACTTGCAGTCTCCGGGTGCAGGTAAAGTACTGATTACCACAAGTGGTGGCACTGTTTTCTGGGAAAATCAATCCATTTTCGGAATCACGTTCTTACCCAGAGGTAGAATGTATATTGGAGACAGTGAAAATAAGCCTTCTCCCGTAGATGTGAGAGGGGAGGGCAATATATTGATTGGTAATGGAACCTCTGCCAATAGCCTGGCTATTAGTGGAGATATGAGCCTGAGTAGTACTGGTGACGCGCAAATTCAGGCAGATGCAGTTACTGCCAATGAGATAGCTAGCGGAGCAGTGGGTACGGATGAAATTGCCGATGGACAGGTAGGCTCATTGGATATGGCTGATCTGGCTGTTACAAGTGCTAAACTGGCAGATGATGCTGTTACATCCTTGAAGATTATTGATGGTACGATTGTAAACGCTGATGTAAATGACGGAGCGGCTATTACGGGCACCAAAATTACTCCGAATTTTGGAGCACAAGATATAAATACCAGCGGTAATCTTAGTGTGCAGGGTATTACTACGAGCGGAAATATTGCTGTCACTGGAAAAGCTACATCGGCAGCTACTCTGGGTACGGATGACCCGAACACGCTTACTACCAAAGGTTATGTAGATGCTCTGAATACCGAGGATTTGACGGAGGGAAATGGTATTACTACATTCTCTTACGATGGTTCAGTAGCAGCTACTGTAGGAGTAAATGCCGGAGCAGGCCTTGGTTTTGATAGTGGAGGCGCTTTAGAAATAAGTGATTTAGCAATCAGTACCACTAAGTTAGCTGATGGTGCAGTTTCATCTTCAAAAATTGCGGATGAGACAATCATTAATAACGATATTTCAACAATTGCAGGAATAGACGGAACAAAGATCAGCCCTAATTTTGGAACTCAGGATGTGAGTACTACCGGTAATATTAGTGCTCAAAATATTACTGCAGGTGGTAAAGCTACCTCTGCTGCTACTTTGGGTACTGATGATGGAAATACACTTACTACTAAAGACTATGTTGATACTGAAATTGCGAATGCAGTAAGTAGTGACCGTCGCCTCAAGAAAGATATTCAGCCTCTTAATAATACACTTCAAGGTGTACTTAAACTAAAGCCCTCACAATACAATTGGAAGGATCCTCACAAAGGAGGCATAAGTTATGGACTGATTGCTCAGGAATTGGTTGAAGTTTATCCAGACCTGGTTAGAGAACGTAGTGATGGGTATCTGGGTATTGATTATTATGAGCTCATCCCTCTGCTGATCAAAGCGATACAGGAGCAACAGTTACA
The DNA here is from genome assembly GCF_038039535.1 of Catalinimonas locisalis. NCBI lineage: Bacteria > Pseudomonadati > Bacteroidota > Cytophagia > Cytophagales > Catalimonadaceae > Catalinimonas > Catalinimonas locisalis. The sequence goes on from NZ_JBBPHP010000011.1 coordinate 146,523, forward strand.
GATACAGCAACTTCAATCAGAAAAATCAGTTGTCTCAAACAAAACTGAGGTAAAAGCTGAACTACAAGAGCTGCGAGATGAAAACCAACAACTAAAGCAGGAAATAGAAGAGATTAAAAAAGCACTGGGTCTAAAAGCAGAAGCCTCTCCTGAAGAATAAGTTACCACGCATAGCTCACTCCTGCACTGATAAAGTAGGGTGAGCCTACAGCTAATTCTCCTCCAACTCGTAAAAAGTTATTGATTGGAATCTCTCCACCCAAAAGTATAACTTGAGGAGCAAAGGCAGCTCCCAGGGCAATGTTGATATACTGATCAATATCAAAGTTTGGGTCTCCGGTATGGGTGTCGGCTCTCCAGTTGGATATGCCCAGTCTTACTCCTGAGTACAAGCGGAAGGTACTGCTGGGATTATACCAAAATAATGCTCTTGCTGAAAAATTTAGCCTGGTAAGCTCGGCACTTATATTTTCGGTGATTGTTTCCCCTCCCGACTCGTACTCATAGCCATCATAGTAAGCACTGATCTGTTGATAAGCCAGGCCAACCCCTAAACTCACCCTGTCATAGAAAAAATGATTGTATTCCAGGTGTAATGCAGGACTGGAACTAAAACGAATATCATCTACTACATTAAAAGTATTGGCAATATTAGCCGACAATCCGATCCAACTCAATCCTCCTTGTAACTGCACATGATGCTTTTGCTGATTCTGCGCTTTAGCGCTCCCTACCAAAAAGATAAAAAAAATGGTTATAGCGATATGAATGTTTCTCATACAGCTATAACCATCAAAATTTGGGAAAGATTATATCTTTAGCTTAATTCTTCAGAAACATTTTGTACTTCCTGCCAGACTCTGAACACATTTTTATAGCAAATCTTGGCAATATCCTCTTCAGAATAACCTCTTAATAGTAGCTCTGCAATCAAATTTGGATACTCAGAAGCATCCTTAAGCCCCGTAGGAAGTGTATCACCCACACCGTCAAAGTCTGATCCAAAGCCGACATGGTCTACTCCTACTAATTTGACTACATGGTCTATATGGTCTGCTACTTTCTTTACGGTAGAGTAGGCGGGGTTCTCTTTCATATATGTTTCAATATAGGCTTGCGCGGCAGAATCTTCATAAGTGAGATTGTTTTCTTCTAGCCATTCGCGTATATGTCCTCTCACTACTTCTGATTTTTCACGAGATTCATCATCTACAAAAGTAGAGCCGAAGTTGATCTGAATTACCCCACCGTTTTCAGCCAATGCTTTGATCATCTCATCATTCATGTTACGCTCAAAGCCGGGAACAAACTCCCGACAAGAGGAATGAGAGGCAATAACCGGAGCCTTGGTGATCTTCATGACATCGTAAAATGTGCTATCAGAAATGTGAGAAACATCTACCATGATCCCTACTTTGTTCATTTCCTGTACTACTTCTTCTCCAAATGGACTCAATCCATTCCATACCCTTACAGAATCATAAGAAGAGTCACAAATCTGGTTGACTTTGCTATGGGTAAGCGTAATATAGCGGATGCCGCGGTCGTAGAAATATTTTACATTAGCCAGGTCATCCCCTATAGGAGCACCATTTTCCATGCCCATAGGTAAAGCAATAAGTCCTTTTTCAAAATGAGCTTCAACATCCTGCGGACTGGTAGCAATAGCAAATTTGTCAGGATATTTTTTTGTGATTCCTTCTACCAAAGTGATGAGCGAATCAGCTACTTCTTTAGCACGGTTCTTTTCTCCTTCCAGCAGATTACCATATTCGTGGTCAAAAGCAGCCTGATAGGAGGCTGGAATATAAATGGACATAAAAGGAGCATCAAGCCCGCCTTCTTTGGCTTTTACGTAATCAAAATCACCATCAGTCTCAACGGAAGGATCAACAAACTCGCGTTCCAGCCTGAAATTTGCGATTCGCATGCGATAGGGGAGATCAATATGTCCATCAATGATGATATACTCTTTGGCAAGTGCTAAAGCTTTTTCCTCTACATTTTCTTCAGTAACCTCAGCTTCACCTTGCTGCGCTTCGGTATTACAAGCAGAAAGGAAGGCTAAGCATAGAGCGGAGAGTATTAAGGTTAGGTAATAATTTTTCATGTGTAGTTATTTACAGATAGATTATTCTCAATTCTATTGAAAAAACCTAAATATATAAAGGTAATTGATAACAAATTAAGAATATTATTTTTTATACCATTGTGAATACTTAATGTAGTTCTGCGCTATTCTTTCCATCATAGCCTTGTTTTCCGGACCGACGGTTTTTACTTTTTTAGCAGGAACCCCTGCATAAATACTGTTAGCTTCTACGATAGTATTTTCAAGTACTACTGCGCCAGCAGCGATCATAGCTCCACTTTCTACTACCGCATGGTCCATCACAATAGCACCCATTCCTACCATCACTTTGTCTTCCAGTGTACAGCCATGCACAATTGCTCGGTGCCCAATCGTTACATGATTGCCGATATGGGTAGCGGCCCTCTCATAGGTGCAGTGAATAACTGCTCCATCCTGAATATTGGAATGGTGACCAACGGTGATCTCATTGACATCAGCTCTTACTATTGCATTAAACCATACGCTACAGTGATCACCCATACTGAGTTCTCCGACCAGCGTAGCATTTTCAGCAATGAAGCATTCTTCTCCCCATTTTGGGGTAAATCCTCTTACAGAAATTATATGTGCCATATGCAAAAATAAAAAAACCGCCCAATTATAGGGCGGTCTTGATTTAAGTTTAGGTAGTTAATGTTTTTGTATCAATGAATAGGTGTCAGCTTTGAGAAATCTACACTATTGGCATTGGTGGGCTCCAGGAAGAAGATGACATCGTCATAATCTTTGTCTCCACCAGGCAAGCGTATGTCTTCAAAGGTGAGTATGCCTAAAGGATGATCCTCTGCTCTGAGCAGTAAGCTCGCCTGACGATACTCCTCCGGACGGTCAGTGTTTAAATATTTACTGGTGAAGTGTGTGTAAACGCCTGAAGTTACATCAGATCCATCCCAACCCTTGGTGATAAGGAAGAATCCTATGGCCATTCCTGCTTTCAGATTTGTCAGACAAACTTTATCTCCTTTTCGCAGGCTTCCCCCACTTCCCTCAGCTGATGCATTGGCATATAGAATGGTCATGTTTTCAATGTCTTCTCTGCTGCTAGGTGGATTTTGAGGATCGTAAATATAGTAGCCTAATGTATTTTTGAAGAGGGTAGCCTCACTATAGAAAGTGATTTTCAGATCAGTATCTTCTTTAATGTAAAGGTCGCTCACTACTCCATCAGCAAAGTAGTCAGGTTTTCTTTCTATTAGATTTTCTGTTTCAATAAAATTATTGGTGATCAGATTTTCCAGATTTTGATCTACTTCAGTAGCCTCTTCACATAAGTTTTTGGGCGTGCCATCGTCTTCCCATTCATCTCCGGGGATGTAGTCTCCATCACCAGGGTTATAGTTTACAATTTCAATAATTTTTAGCCCGCCGGTTCCCGTGGCTACAAACATCACCTGCCCACGACTTTCTACATAATTGGCAGACGCCTGAAATCCTACGCTACCGATCAGACTGGTACTATTAGCGCTTTGCGCTGACAGATACATACCTGCGGCACCATTGGCACAAAAGATTTTCTCCTCATTGACAGATACACCATTAGTTACAATCATTTCTTCATCAATACCATCCATTAAAGGTAAGCCCATTTCTGAAAGTATCTCACCCGTCTGAAAATCAAGAATTTTAAGACCTTGCTTACCTGCTGGCAAAAAGATTTTGTCATTCGTAATATTCAGAATGGATTTGGCTTCGGGAATGTCAGCTCCCCCTGCATTATATCCGTTCACATAGCTATTGTCAGCAGTACGGTAGATTTTCACTCTGGCAGGAGTACCCTGCATCACGGCATAGTATTCATCATTAAAAGCGATAGAGCGCGCATCATCCATTCCAGTAGAGGAAACCTCTTCTAGCGTTTCTTTGTCCAGCACGGTAATTCCTCCATGTGAACCGGAAGTCACATAAATATTACTGCCATATACTTTCACATCGGTAGCCACGAAGCTGGAAATATCTACCATTTGGCTTTCACTTCCTTCAGTAGAAGGATAGTCTATTACTTCCAGTATAGCATTTGAGTTTAAGTCAAAATCTTCGGTATTTTTTGTAGCACCCGCCAGATAAATTTTGCTATCTGCGTAAAATACAGAACTGTAGTCGGTATCTTCCACAATCATTTGAAAGATAAGTGAAGGTGCCTGAATATTACTGATGTCGAATACTTCCACCCCTCCTCTGTACTCTGGTCCTTCAGTATTATAAGATACAAATGCTTTATTGCCTTCAATAAATACGTGAGAAGCTCTCAGTGTATGACCATCAGACTCAGGAGACTCAACCTCAGCTCGCATGACTAGTACATAGTCTGAACTTCCAGAGGTTACATTTTTTAAACGTGCGTTATTTTTTGCCATATCTTCAGGAGCATCGTACAAAGACAGCATTTCCTCATATTCAGGAATACGAACCCGGCTGTTTAGATCTGTTTTGTTACTGTTGAAACTAAATCTGTCATTACTCTCCTCTTTCTCAATGCTATCTTCATGGCAGGCATTAAACGCTAAAAGAAAAATTAGCATGAGTAGTGACAGTAATTTATTATTTATGGGCTTTGACCTTTTCATATGATTGAATATTAATAATTCAACAATCATGTTTACATTCACAAATGTAATAATTTTTATAATAATTATAAAATATTAATAATAAATATAATTTTAATAATAAAAATTAAAGAACAGTATATAAGATGAGTCAGGTGAAATAAAAACTAGTAAACCCAAAAAATTGCTGCTAAAACCCTTATTTGCTAACTTTCCTGAGAAGTACAGTAGAAAAGTTTTATGGCGAATATTCGCTGGCACTATATATCTTACAAATGAAGAAGTCGGGAATTAAAAGAAGAAAATTCATTCAAAACACCTCTTTACTCTTTGGAACAGCTGGTTTAACTACACTTTCTACCATGATGCAGGATGATAAGCCTCGCGATCCCAATCCACCCTTTTTGGGTGAAGAAATCAACCTTTGGGATGATGATTCACCGAATAATGGAAGTCATGAAAATTATCGCCCTAAGATTCGTTTGTACTTCCCTTCGCTTAAGGGAGCCTTGTATGAGGGTAAGAAATTTCCGGTAGTATTGATTTGTCCGGGAGGCGGCTATATGCGGCAGGCCCATCATGAGGGGCAACCTTTTGCGCAATTATTTGCCTTGCACGGCATTGTAGGTGCAGTGCTTACCTACAGAGTACATCCTGACCTCTACCCTGCAGCCTATGCCGATGCTACCCGGGCCATGCGTATTTTGCGTTCCAAAGCTGAGCAATACCAACTGGATACAGAAAAAGTAGCCATCATGGGCTTCAGTGCAGGAGGACACCTGGCTTCTACCGTGGCTACCCAGCCGGAATTGTACCAAGAGCCGGAAGACGATTTGGCAGGGCAGTTTTCTGCCCGCCCTGACAGAGTGATTTTGGGGTATCCGGTGATTTCCTTCGGCGAATATGCTCACGAAGGATCAGTCAAAGCTCAGCTAGGTCAAAATCCTAACCCACAAATGAAGGAGCAACTCTCCAATCAAAAGCATGTCACTGCTGAAACACCGCCTGTCTTTCTATTTCATGCAGCAGATGATGGAGGAGTACCTGTGCAAAACAGTCTGATGTTTGCCAATGCCTGTCTGGAGAATAATGTTCCGGTAGAACTGCATGTATTTCCCAAAGGCGGACACGGTATGGGGATGGCTTTAGAAAACCCCAGCCTTAGCATCTGGTCAGAAAACCTCATGAACTGGATGGGAGACTGGAAGTTGGGATAGGTTTACTATGCCTTTTTGATTTAGGCAATGTTTTTATTTTTATAAAAAAACTAAAGAAGTGAGCCATTCATCTAACCTATTATTGTCTTGTAAAAAATACTCTGAATCAGTTTTAATTATCTTTAGTAGTAAAATGCGAGTTAATTGATCTATCTCTTTTGAAATATTAATCAATTTTTCTCTTGTCTTAAATTTTGAACCCAAATGTTGACCGTGGACGAATTTTGATCTGATTGTATATGCAGTCTTTATTAGCTTAAAAGTATCAATCTTAGTTTCAAATTCTGATGCTAAATAATAGCTTATTCGTTCTGAGACTTTGTGGGTAACTTCAGAATTATCAGTCGTAAATAGAGTTTCAAAAATTGCTACATAAAATGAGATTTTTAGTGGTAAAAAAGAGTTAGCTCGAGCTAGAGATAAAAACATTAATGCCCTATCAATTCTGTTGCGATCATTGTAAGGAATATAATGCATGCTGCCTAGAGTGGTTTGAGCATTATCAACAGGTTTGCTTTCAATGAACTTTTTTGCATCAAGTCCTTTATTCATTAAAGAAGCAGCTTTATGAAATATGGAATATGCATTTGCTAGCTCTTCGTATGAAAATTTTGTGTTTGTATATTCACCGCTTGCATTACTAATAAAAATATTTCTGTATCTCGGATATGCATTATTTTCCTCTATGTTATAAGTATAAAGTGTATCAGCATTAGATGAACAGTCTTTTATAAACCATAAACACATAAAAAAGAATTGTACATGTTCATGTCTTATTTCAGAAAGTTTAATATCACTATCTACTTTTAATTGGTTAAAATAATAAGAGCTATCTGCTTTAGAAAGCAAAAAAGGGTTGTTATCCAGCGAATAACAGGCTTTTAATCCTATGTTTGTTACAAATGTTTTGTTTTGAATTTCTTTTCTAAGGAGAGTTTTGTCATTTGAAATGATAAAATCTTCAACTTTAAATCCATTTGCTGATTCTTCAATTTCAAAAAAGACAGTACTACAAACTAATTTAATTTCCATAGTGTAAAAGACTTTATTGAGAAAGTAAAATAACCTTTTCTCTATCTTTTTTTTAAACTCAAAATAAAAAAAGCCTGAAACAAGGATCATCCTGCTTCAGGCTTTTATGTGTGCGCACGAGAAGATTCGAACTTCCACACCAGTTAAGGCACTGCCCCCTCAAGACAGCGTGTCTACCAATTCCACCACGTGCGCGTAGGGGAGCACAAAATTAGAAAAATTGTGATAGTACACAATGGTTTTTTCCGCATTTTAGTGTATACTCTCCAACATTCAAGTATATAAAAAAGAAAAAGCATGTATCAGTACATTCAATACGAAGAACAGCAGGGGCGAGCTACCATCACTATGAACCGTCCGGAAGTATATAATGCTTTAAATCAGGGGATTAAAGAAGAATTACTACAAGCTTTTAAAGCGGCTGAAAACAATCCTGACATCAGGGTAGTAGTATTAGCAGGGGCCGGTAATGCTTTCTGCTCAGGGCAGGACCTTAAGTCTGCCCAGGAGGAAATGAAAGGTAAGTCTTATGCTGAAGCCATTCGGACATATTATAACCCTCTGATTCTTCAGATGCGCAACATGCCAAAGCCTATCATTGCCCGTATTCAAGGCATTGCTGCCGGGGCGGGTTGCTCACTGGCACTGGCTTGCGATGTGCTGGTAGCTTCTGAGGAAGCCATTCTGAGTGAGCTATTTGTCGGTGTTGGTTTGGTAATGGATTCCGGCTCTACCTATTTTTTGCCCCGGATGATCGGCAGCTTAAAAGCTTTTGAGCTGGCGAGTTTAGGTACACAGGTGCAGTCGGCAGTGGCGTTGGAACTGGGACTGGTCAATAAAGTAGTATCAGAAGAATCATTAGATAAAGCTGTGCAAACCTACGTGGAAGGCTACATGAATGCACCTTCTACTACGATAGGACTGATCAAACAAATGCTGCAAAAGTCAGCCAATATGTGCCTGGAAGAAGTACTGGAACTGGAAGCAGTCTATCAGGAGAAGGCCGCTGCTACAGAGGATCATCAGGAAGGGATCAAGGCCTTTATGGAAAAAAGAGATCCGAAGTTTAAAGGAAAATAACACTGAATTATGAAATTTTTTAAAATTAACGCAGCACTCATTTTTTTATCTCTAATTACCCTCTCAGCTAACGCACAGGAAAACAATACATCTGTTCATCAGCAAAAGCTTGAGAGTCTGAGTAGCGATACAACGCAAACCTATGCTTCCCGCTACGAAGAAGTGAAAGGTAGCCCCTTTTTTACAGAAGATTGGATTTCAGGGGAAATAGAATTTGATGACAGAAGTCAGTACAACGATGTGGAACTGCTTTACAATGTCTATGAAGACGAACTGCTAGCCCGCGATAAGGGAGGAAATCCTATAGTCGTTAATAAAGAGATAGTGCGTTCTTTTACCATGGGTAAAAATGACAATGCCAATATGGGAAACTTCCTCAAAGCAGATTACCTGGAATATGATTTAGACAATGTGGATGAGGATCAGTATGTACAGGAACTTTATAAAGGTGAAGGAGCCCTATATGCTGTCAATAAGAAAACCCTAAGCCAAAATAGTGGGGCTGACAGTGGAGGAGAAGCCTATGATGAGTTTACTGAACTTAAGGCAGACTATTATTTTGTTTCTCCCAGCGGTAAAATTCACCAGATAAAACCTGAGGAACCATCTATACTGGATGCTATGAGTGAACGTAGAGAAGCGGTGGAAAATTATATTGAAGAACAAAATCTGAATCTGAACGAGCGCGATGATCTGATAGAACTGGTCATGTTCTACGAAATAAAAGATTAAGTACTAAAGCTGTAAAATTTGCAGACTATGGCAGGCTGCCAGTCCGGCAGTCTCGGTTCTTAGGCGGCTATTTCCCAGACTTACCGGACTAAAACCTGCTTGCATTGCCTTTTCTACTTCCTGTGGGCTGAAGTCACCTTCCGGTCCGATAAGCACTACATAGTGCTGATGTGCTTTTGCCTTATGGATAAGCTGGGGGCTAGGTTCGTCTCCCAGGTAAGCAATGAACTTAGCTGAATCAGTTTCTTTCTTCTGCCAATGGATAAAATCCTTGAATTTAGTCATGGGATGAAGAGATGGTAGATAAGCATGCTGAGATTGCTTCATGGCACTGATAGCTTTGCGCTCCAGCCTATCCATTTTCAGTACTTTCCGCTCCGAATGTTCGCAGAGTATAAAACTGATCTGATGTACCCCTATCTCTACCGCTTTCTCCACAAACCACTCTGTGCGGTCTATATTTTTGGTAGGGGAAAGGGCAATGTGGATGCTAAAGTCGTCTTGTGTATGGGTAGTCTGTCTGAGGATTTCAAATTCACATTTTTTATCATTGGCAAGGGTAATGCTGGCCTCATAAAAATTTCCCTTGCCATCCACGATCTGAATTTGGTCTCCTTCCTGTTTTCTTAATACTTTGACGCAGTGTTTTGACTCGTCTCTATCCAAATAATGTGCTCCTTCACTTACGGAAGGCTGGAAAAATATGAACATAAGTGCTTAGTGATCTGCTGCTTCTAAAGTAGAGTGAGGAACAAGTGCTTGCTTAATTTCTTTAAGAATAGAAGGGCCTTCATACACAAATCCTGTATAAAGCTGGATAAGGCTGGCTCCGGCTTCCAGTTTTTCCAAAGCATCTCTGGCTGAAGCGATTCCCCCCACGCCTACGATAGGAATTTGTCCGCCCAATTGTCTGTGAAGATGACGAATGACTTCTGTAGAACGTTTACGAATAGCTTGTCCGCTTAAGCCTCCCGCACCTATTGCTTTGATCTTAGACTCTGAAGTTTTTAAACCTTCTCTGCTTATCGTGGTGTTGTTGGCGATAATACCGTCCATTTTTAGCTCTAGACAAATCTCCACAATATCATCCAACTGATGTGTACTGAGATCGGGAGCAATTTTGAGTAGTATCGGCTTGGCTTTTGGTTTTTGCCTGTTGAGTGTGGTTAAATGGTGAAGTAGTCGCTTTAAAGGTTCTTTTTCCTGGAGTTCTCTAAGGTCCGGAGTATTAGGCGAGCTTACATTAACGGTAAAATAATCTACTACCTCATAGAGGGCTTCAAAACATTTTTCATAGTCATCCTGAGCCTGGGCATTGGGGGTTACCTTGTTCTTTCCGATATTTCCACCTACGATGATATCAGATTTTCTTTTCTTCAGCCGTTTTACTGCATCTTCCACACCCTTATTGTTAAATCCCATACGGTTAACCAGGCTTTCGTCATCGGATAAGCGAAAGAGGCGAGGCTTAGAGTTGCCATCCTGCGGAAGAGGAGTGAGGGTGCCTATTTCCACAAATCCAAAACCTAAGGCTGCCATTTCATCTACCATTTCAGCATTTTTGTCAAAACCGGCAGCCAGGCCAATAGGATTTTTAAACTTCAGGCCAAACAACTCTTTTTCCAGCTTCTGATCCTCCATGCCATATATACTGTGCAGTAAAGCAGCGCCTCCCGGGCTGTGGTATAATACGCGCAGCATACGGGTAGTAAAATGATGAGCACTTTCGGGTGCCATCTGAAAAAGTAAGGGTCTGATCAATTCTTTATACACGCTGAATATCAGTTTTGAGAGTTAAATCTATCCTCGGCAATAGGTCGGCGAGAACGAGGGTGACAATCAGTAATTACCTGCTTTAAGTAGTCACGGTCCAGGTGAGTATAAATCTCGGTGGTTGTGATAGATACATGCCCAAGCATATCCTGCACAGCCCTTAAGTTGGCTCCACCTTCTATCAGGTGTGTAGCAAAAGAGTGTCTGAAAGTATGCGGACTCACCTTTTTATCAATTCCTGCCACTAGAGCTGCGTCTTTGATGATATAAAAAATCATGACCCGGCTCAGTTTTTTTCCACGGCGGTTGAGAAAAACAAAATTCTCATGGCCCGGCTCAATCTCCATATATTGCCTGATCTCCTGTATGTACTGCTTCGTATATTTTAAGGCATCTTTACCAATCGGTACTATTCTTTCTTTACTACCCTTACCCAGAATCCTTAAAAAACCTATGTCCTCAAAAATATTATTCATTTTGAGTTCGGTCAATTCTGTAACCCTGAGCCCGGAGCTGTAAAGTGTTTCCAGTATCGCCCGGTTTCGGAGACCTTCGGCAGTGGAAGTGTCCATTGCTTCCAAAATGCTTTCAATTTCAAAATAGCTGAGTGTATCCGGCAATTTACGGTCAAGGCGTGGACCTTCCAGCAGTAAGGCCGGATCTTCGGGAATTAAATCCTGAAGCAGAAGAAATTTATAAAAAGCTTTGATCCCTGCCAGTATACGAGCCTGCGTGGCAACGCTTAGCCCCAGGTCACAGATATGTTGCAGCATCTTCTCCAGATGGTCCTGCTGAATATCAAGCGGTGAAAGCTCCCATTCTGATATCTCCACAAACTGCTGTAGCTTTTCAATGTCGCTGATATAGGCTTTCAGTGAATTTTCAGAAAGAGAGCGCTCCAGCTTGAGGTAATCCTCAAACTCACTCATATATGTTTCCCAGGCTTTATATTGTGTCATATCTCAATTTAATCCTTTTGGATAAGGATAAAAATACCAGGACCTAAGCTTAGGCAATTTTCGCCTAAGATATAATCAAGCTCAAACCAAGCCATCATAAATGACTTTGATGATGAAATAAATCTTTCTATGTCCGGCAAATTAAAGACATTTTCTAACTTTACGGTAACAAATTCTTGTTAGCATTTTTTTATCCGATGCCCGAACTATGAAAATCCTGATCATCAACGGACCCAATCTCAATTTGCTGGGTAAGCGAGAGCCCGGTATTTATGGAGCTACTTCTTTTGAAGCGTATTTTAAAACCCTTGAAAAAGAGTTTGCCAGTCTTGAACTCAGCTACTTTCAGTCAAATCATGAGGGAGCAATGGTGGATAAGCTGCATGAGGTAGGTTTTTCTTATGATGGGATCGTGTTGAATGCCGCTGCCTATACCCATACCTCAGTGGCTATTGCCGATGCGATTTCAGCCATCAAAACTCCCGTGATTGAGGTCCATATCTCCAATGTACACGCCCGGGAGGCATTCCGCCACCACAGCTATCTCAGTAAAGTATGTGCCGGGGTGATTTTAGGCTTCGGTTTGGAAAGTTACCGCCTGGCAGTACAGTATTTTGCAAATCAAGCCAAACAAAGATGATCTCTTTTTATCCCGGTCCTTCCAAAGTGTATCCGGAAGTACCTGCGTACGTGAAGGAAGCTTATGATCAGGGCTTACTGAGTGCCAACCACAGAAGTCCGGACTTTGTGGCTTTATCATCCCGGACAATTACTTCGTTGAAAGACAAATTGCACATTCCTCAGGACTATACTGTCTTTTTTACTTCTTCGGCCACAGAATGCTGGGAAATCATCAGCCAGTCGCTGGTTCAGAGAGAATCTTTTCACATTTACAATGGAGCTTTTGGTGAAAAGTGGTTTCAGTATGCGCAAAAGCTTCAGCCCGGTGCGAGTGACTTTAGCTTTGACCTGAATGATACGCTAGAAGCTGATAAAATTTCAGTGCCGGAAGACGCAGAGCTGATTGCGCTTACACATAACGAAACTTCCAATGGTACAGCTTTAGACCAGGAACAGATCAATGCATTCCAACAACAATATCCTGAAAAGTTGATAGCGGTAGATGCTACCTCTTCCATGGCAGGCGTAGCACTGGATTTCAGCCAGGCTGATGTATGGTACGCTTCTGTACAAAAATGTTTTGGTTTACCCGCCGGCATGGCATTATTAGTCTGTTCTCCGCAGGCAATGGAAAAAGCTGCGCGGATTGGTGAGCGTAATCATTATAACAGTCTGGTGTTTATGCAGGAAATGATGCAGAAATGGCAGACCACTTATACACCTAATGTATTGAATATATATTTGCTGAATCGGGTAATGGAGTCCCGACCTGAGATTGAAGCAACAGAGAAAGTACTGCTTCAAAGATATACACACTGGATAGAGCTCATAGAAAGTCTTGATGATGTAAACCTGATGGTAGACAATGAAGAAGTCAGATCCAAAACGGTAATCCCTCTGGTAGCAGAAAAAGAAGTCATTGATAAAGTAAGGGCGGAAAGCAAAAAATCCGGTATTGTTTTAGGGAATGGCTACGGAGCCTGGAAAGAAAAAAGCCTGCGTATCGCCAACTTTCCGGCCATTGAAGATTGGGAAATAGAAAAACTCGCCAATTTCTTAAAATCTTTTTCGGTTTAATTTTTTATCACTAGCATTGTGATTTTATAGGATTATTTACGCATGATTCACTGGAAAGAACTAGTATCGGTTACACTTATATTATTTTCAGTTATTGATATTCTGGGAAGTATCCCTATCATTATTGAGCTTAGAAAAAAACATGGTCATATACAGTCGGGCAAAGCTACACTGGTAGCCGGTCTGATCATGATATCTTTTTTGTTTCTGGGTGATAAGATTTTGGCTTTGTTTGGATTGGATGTAGCATCTTTTGCCATTGCCGGAGCTATTGTTATGTTTCTGATCGGTATGGAAATGATCCTGGGGGTAGAAATATTCAAACAAGAAGCAGATACCGGAGGTGGAAGCCACTCTATCGTGCCGCTTGCCTTTCCATTGCTGGCCGGTGCAGGAACAATGACTACGCTGATTTCTTTGAGGGCCGCCTATACCTATCCCAACATTCTACTCGGTATTGTAATTAATCTTATATTAGTATTCATAGTGCTTAAATCATCTGCCTGGCTGGAAGACAAACTTGGCAAGGCAGGATTTAATATATTAAGGAAAATTTTTGGCATCATATTATTGTCTATCGCCATCAAACTAGTGAAAAACCAGTTTACCTAATGATAACAATGTTCACTGACGGTGCGGCGAGGGGAAACCCGGGCAGAGGAGGATACGGCACCATACTTATTTATAAAAAACACCGAAAGGAGTTAGCAGCAGGCTACCGTCAGACGACTAATAATCGTATGGAACTGATGGCTGTGATTGTAGGCCTGGAAGCAATCAAGAAACCCAGCATGAAGGTGAAAATATTTTCTGATTCTCAGTATGTAGTAGATGCCATCAATAAAGGATGGGTATGGAACTGGCAAAAGAAAAACTTCAAAGACAAAAAGAACGCTGACCTTTGGAAACGCCTCATTCCGCTATTCAATAAACATGATGTGGAGATCAGCTGGATCAAAGGACACTCCGGTATTCCTGAAAACGAGCGCTGCGATGAACTGGCAGTAGCCTGTGCCGATGGAGATAATCTTTTGGTAGACGAGGGATACGAAAATGGAGCGGGAGGACAATAAACAACTTCCTGTCTCAGTAGTTTTACTTTTTTGACTGTGTAATTAAAATTATTTTTTAGATATGAACGAAGAAGATCAGATTCACCTGAATAATATTACTACCATGATCAATGAGATTGATGCTTATGTAGCCCATATGGATTACAATCAATTCTCTAAAGAGGAAAGCGTCAGACAGTCGGTAGCAGTTAACCTGCAGCAGATTGGCGAAGCAGCAAACCTGCTTTCTCCCGAGTTTAAGGCTGATTTCACTGAAGTAGATTACCGTGTGCTGGATGTGCTGAAGAGAGCCAAGTTCAACGAGGCCATGGAAGTAGATCACCGACAAATCTGGAATGTAATACAGAATGATCTGCCGGAATTTAGAAATATGATAGAAACCCGCTCCGAACAAATGGATAAAGGAGAGCAACCCGGTGAGTAAATAGAAATATTATGCCAGAGGCACGCATTACAAATGCGCGCCAGATTTTAAAAAGTCTTGCGTGCGTTTATTATGCGTGCATTCTCATTAAGACATAAAAAAATCCTCCTGAAGTATTCAGGAGGATTTTTAATTTGTTGCTACTCACTCAGCCTTAGAGTGGTAGTCCGTAGTATTGTTTTTCTTCTGGTGAGTCAGGATAGATACCTTCTACCAGTACACCACCTCTTTCGTTTTGAATAACTTCAGTAAGATCATCTACATCAGTCACTGCTTTACCCGCTACACCGGTGATGATAAAGCCAGGACGGATTCCCTGCTGCCTTAGCTTGCCAGCAAATGTTCTGACTACTTTTACACCACCATTCACATTCAGTTCCTCAGCTTCTTCTTCAGTCAGTGACTGGAATTCAGCACCAAGGTCTTCCAAAGCTTCTACACGCTCTCTTGAAGCAAGCTTGGTAGTTCCATCCAGTGTTTTTAGCGTCATTTCGTATTCCTGACGTTCTCCGTCACGAAGAATAACCACATTTACTTCATCACCCGGACGCTTTCTTCCTACATAAGATAATAGGTCGGAAGTCTGGTTGATTTTCTGATTATCTACCTGGATGATCACATCACCTTGCTCAATACCTGCTGCCGCAGCAGAACCGCTTTCAACTAACTCGGCTACATATACACCCTGATTGGTAGAAAGATTATATTCTTCAGCCATAGCTGCATTTACTTCCTGTATGCTTACGCCGAGGAATCCTCTCTGCACGCTTCCAAATTCTTTCAGGTCGCTAACTACTTTAGCAGCGATATTGGTAGGAACGGCAAATGCATAACCTGCATAGGCTCCGGTAGGACTGGCAATCGCAGAGTTAATACCAATCAGGTCTCCATCTGTGTTTACCAGTGCACCACCACTGTTACCAGGGTTTACTGCTGCATCTGTCTGGATGAATGACTCAATCGCATACTGCTCATCACGAAGAATGTTGATATTTCTTCCGGTAGCACTTACAATACCGGCAGTAACCGTAGAGTTAAGTCCTCTGAAAGGATTACCAATAGCGGCTACCCACTGTCCTACTTTTACATCATCAGAATTGGCAAACTTCAGGAATGGCAATGCTTCTTCATCAATTTTGATCAATGCCAAATCTGTAGAAGGGTCAGTACCGATCACAGAAGCTACATAACTTCTGTTATCTACCAATACTACCGTAAGCTCGTCAGCGTCTGCCACTACGTGATTGTTGGTAATGATATATCCGTCATCACTGATAATAACACCTGAACCTGAACCTACACGAGGCTGACGTTGTCCCTGCTGAGGCATCTGGTCACCAAAGAAGTCTCTGAAAAACTCAGGAATCTGCTGTTGCTGATCATTATACGCTGTCGCTGCTTCCTGCCTTGAGGTAATATGTACTACCGCCGGAGTAGCTTTCTCTGCAGCAATGGTGAAATCAAAGGGCGCTTCAGCCGTGTTGTTCGTATCATCATCATAATAACTGGCTGAAATGGCAGGAAAAGCATCTGCATCAGACTGCTCATTGTTGAATTTATCTCCTGCGAAATAGAAAAAAGCAGCAATAGTGATTAAACTGGCTATCACCGCTGAAATAACTGGAGTGATTATATTCTTCATTATATATTTAATGTTTGGGTTTAACTTAGCATCAGAAAAATGAATTACTATCCAATAACTTACACACTACTTACTTATTGTATTAAACTGGATAGTGTTTAGCCGGGTTAAGATTTTTCCGGAATTTCTCAGCAAAACAATATCGTATGCTGATCACTTATAGTTCCATATTCTACAACCTAACCGATCTTTCTAACTACTGTATAGGTCACAATGATAATACCAGCATAAAAGTTCTCTTTTGTTCATAAGATTTTAAGTCAAAATGTCAAGGAAAATCTCAATTATGTAAAATTGTCATGCATAGTGTGTCATACTGTAGAAATAAACACATAATCAGGAATACTACATATGAAGAAATATGATGCAGTAGTGGTTGGCAGCGGACCCAATGGCTATGCGGCCGGAATCCGCTTATTGCAGCAGGGCTATTCAGTTTTGATGCTGGAAGCCAATGCTGAAAGTGGAGGAGGGGTGCGTTCATCCCAACTTACTTTGCCGGGCTACATTCACGACATAGGCTCAGCCATACATCCGCTCGCTTACGCATCTCCCTACTTCAAAACCCTGCCTCTGGAGGAATTTGGCCTAAAATGGCTGTACTCGGAAGCCGCACTGGCTCATCCGCTTGAACAGGGGGAAGCCCTGCTGATGTATCAGGATTTAAACAAAACTGCCGCGCAACTGGGCAGAGATACCCGCGCTTATACCCGGCTCATGCAGCCCGCGGTAGAAAACTGGGAGCAAATAGCCCCTGATTTTCTGGGAAATTTACGTTGGCCCAGCCATCCCCTCAAACTGGCTCAGTTTGGCTTAAAAGCAGTGCAGCCGCTCAGCTTATTGAACAAAATTGCTTTCAAAGAGGAGCGTACCAGGGCACTCATGGCAGGTTTGGCCGCTCATGCCATGCTACCTTTGACCAAATGGGCTTCATCAGGCATAGCAATGGTATTAGGGGTGTTGGCGCATAAGGTAGGCTGGCCATTTCCCGAAGGAGGCGCACACTCCATCACCCATGCGCTGGATGGATTGTATAAATCTCTGGGAGGTAGTATTCAATTGAATACCAGGGTGCATTCGGTATCCGATATCCCTCCCTGCCAGGTGATTATCCTGGATACTGCCCCCCAGGTTTTGCTGGATATGAAAGGTATTCGCCTTCCCTTCTGGTATCGGCAGGACTTGAAACGTTATCACTACGGACAGGGCATCTTCAAACTGGACTGGGCACTGAGCGAACCCGTACCATTTATTAATAAAGATTGTCTCAAAGCTGCTACCGTACATTTCGGGCCCAGCTATGCGGAGATCGCCAAGTCTGAAAAGGAAATATGGCAAGGAAAGCATCCTGACACCCCCTATGTATTATTTGTCCAGCCTTCCCTCTTTGACAAGAGTCGTGCCCCGGAAGGTAAGCATACCGCCTGGGCATACTGCCATGTGCCCCGCTATTCTGAACAGGATATGACTTCGGCCATTGAAAATCAGATAGAACGCTTTGCCCCCGGCTTTAAGGATGTGATTCTGGAAAGACATAAGATGAATACCAAAGCGGTGCAGCAGATCAGTGCCAATTACATAGGCGGAGACATCAACTGCGGAGCACAGACCCTGAATCAGCAGTTTACCCGTCCCGTTTACCGATTAAATCCCTATCGTACCCCCGTAAAAGGCATGTATTTATGTTCATCCGCTACGCCTCCCGGCGGAGGAGTACATGGTATGGGTGGGTTTCACGCTGCCGAGACCGCCATCAGGGATTTAGCCCGCAAATAGCTATAATCTTTTATAATAAATCTGGCGCGCGTTTGAGTGCAACTGAAACGCGTGCCGCTTAACACTTTTTTATCAGGATTTCAGGCTCAATCCTCGTAAAAAAGTAGTCATTTGCCAGGATGGAAGGGCAAATCCTCATAAATGACAATGATATTGTCAGGATTGAACGTTACATCTTCTCGGATGACTACTCATTCGTCAGGATTGAAGGCTCAATCTTCGCAGATGACAATGATTTTGCGAAGATTGAACGTCAAATCCTCACAAAACAGTATATTTTTGAGCAGATAAAGCCTGTCATACGGTGCGTTTCCGCATTGTGAGGGTTAAAACCCAAGCTTAAGAAGCTGATTACTGGGGAAGGTTGAACGAAATTCCTGCTTAATCTACCCAACTACTACTTTATGTCTTTGGCGGCTATTTCTTTGATCACACCATTTTCACTTACCACAATACTTTGCCCTAATTGTTTCTTCTTAGCTTTTAGTCTCTGCGCAGAGAGTTTCATACCCTCAATAATGTCATTTCTTAACTTAGCAATATCAGTGTTCTTCATGCTAGATATTTTTTTATTTTGGCAAACCTATCAACATCATATAAATTTTCATTTGCTCCTTTTTCCGATTCGTAAACTAACACGGGTTCCGAGCTTGAATTGTCAAAAATCATAATATAATCACATATTGGTAAATATATGTTGAACAGGTTTTGGATTCCTTTAACATATCTTCTGTAAATAATTTCTTTTGGTATGTTATGACCTCCTTCTTTTACTCTTAGTTCTACTCTTTTCTCTGCTAACTGAGGAGTTTCCAGCCAGTAAAAGATAAGTGTAACTAAATATCCTTGCCGTTGAGCTTTCAGAATTTTACTTTTATAACTTTTGGTAGATAAGGTAGTTTCAAAAGCAAAATCCTCACCCTCCTCCATAAGTTCTGCTATTCTTTTGAGCATCAGCCTCCCTGCTTCCAACCCCACTTTTTCTGGTTGAAAAGGTGAAATCCCACGGGCTATTTCATCTGCATTCACAAATTCTTTACACTCAAGAATTTCAGGCAGTATTGTAAAAGAAGCCGTTGTTTTTCCAGCCCCATTCCATCCTGATATAACATATAACTTTTTGTTATCCATCAACTAAATGTAGCACACCTTTTATATTACTTTTAAAGTAGTAAAAAATAGTATAATTTAGGAGTTACGCAGACCTCTATCTAAATGGCTGTTTTGACGTAGAACTAACCCTTTTGCTCCGTTACTTTCTTGCTTGATCAATAAAGTAACTGCGCGGCAGCCGCCAAAGAAATCAAGGAAAAATAATAGCCATACACACAGAACCCACGCAGCAAGCGCAATTTTTCCACCCCTACGCACATCTTTTTGTCCACAAACTATTCATGCGTAACTCCTATAATTAATTAAAAGAGCCTGTTTCATAATTCAACTTCTCTGCCAAATGATTCATTTCCACTTTCTTTAGCATTTTTCAGATAGTCTTGGAAGTCTTCCTCTTTCATATCTTCCCATGCACCGGCGAAAGCCATAATTTTATCTTTGTGTTTGCTTTTATTCTCGGGCTCATCGCTCCATTGAGATAGAAACTTATCTACCTGGGCTAAATCCATAGCCGGAACCTTACTGAGTTTCTTTAAGACGGATTGATATAATTCAGTTTGTGTCATCATGTATCAGTTTGTCATTTAACAAAAATATTTGAGTGTTGACTCAATGTATAGCAAAAAGCATAAATCATTTTAGTGATCTGGCGCTTTTAATACAACGCAAGCCAACTTCATAAGTATCACACTTTACTTACTTTTCTAACCCCTACTTTCATACTCTGGAGACCTTTTTTTAGAAATGTTATGGCAGTGCTCTCTCACTGCCATGAAGAGGTCAGTGTCTCCACTGAGCGCGGCGACATGCCGTAATTAATGAAGTTGTAGTATAACAACAGCACATAATAAGTGAAGTATAGCTTACATCGCAGGAATATTTCTCTTGACACAAAGTAATGTAACACTATACTTCACTTAGTGATCATTATTTATGGGGTAAATGTCCCGGTTCCCATATCAGCCGTATAAACGAGCTGAATCTTTCCTGCTCTCTGCTGACCGGTACGCCTGCCACTATGCCCACCATAAGATTTTCTTTGATGCCTAACCTCATCTGAGGCCGTATGGTCATATCAAAGTCATCATGGTCCAGCGTTTTGTTAAACTCAATACCGATAAAGTTTCTCGTACCAGTAATCATGTAGTGAAAACTGGTATTGATGTCATAAGTCGTATGAACCTGCTTCGTCTGGAAGTTTTGCTCTATCATAGGCCCGGTATACACCAATGAGTGAAAGTTGTTTCCCCATCTTTTAGCAATCACGAAGAAGGGATTGTAAACATTTCCCTTGATCAGAGGATTGCCAAACTGACTAAAGTCAGATAGCTCAAATTCGTTGATGTAACCTACTGCCATAGATGTAGCCATCTGCTGATTAACGAAAAAAGACCATTGGGCTGCTACTTTTATGCTATTCAGCTTATTGGCCGGCAGCGCTTCTTGAGGTGTGCCGTTTAGGGGTGTATAAAAAGTGAATGGCAGTTCCACTTCCAGTCCTAAACGGTTTACAGGAGCCCATTCGTATTCAATCAGGGCTTCATAGGAATCAAAGCGGGTATTATCAGTAAGGCCCAGGCCTATGTTCCATTCTTTTTCTCCTTTTCGTGCTCCCAGGTCCCGGATGAGGTCAATGTAGAGGGGTTCGGCATGAAGCACCTTATCAGGTTCCTTCTGGTCTTCCAACTGATAGATATAGAGGCTATCCTTCTGCGCATCCTGATCTTGTGCAAGGATATAGGGTGATGATGCCAATAGAAATATCGGCGTCAATATATTTTTGATGTACATATTGATTTGTTTTTAAGAATATATGAATGAAGCCGCAGGCTGAAGCTTTAGCCCCGGCTATGCGAGCGTTTTAAAAACAAATCAGGCTTTGGGGGGAGGAGTAAAGAGATGATAATATCCGCCTGACAGCCTTTCTGTGTAAGGAGGGTATTTTTGTTGCGTACAATTAAAAAGGGGAAGCGTGTGCTTATGATGACAAGAAAAGTAGAGGTCTATACCCACTTTGCTTTTCTTAGTTTGCTCATCTGTATCCTGATCGTCGTATTCGGCGATAGCATTTTCGTAGCCGAGAATTTTTTCAATAAAAATTTCAACCATACTCTCCTGATCGTTGATGCTCAGGTCTTCGGCAATATGTTCAGGATATGGATCGGTGGCATCCACACTGATATTGAGCAGATAGAGGGCCATGGCAGCCCACAAATATCTAAAACATACGCTATGTCGGATGTAAGTGATCACAATGCGAATTTAACGCTGATTTTGATAGTTGCAATGCCCCTGATGCCAATGTATTTCTCTAAATACAGCTTATTCTTACAGATGTCTTCCAGGAGGGATCTTTTTTTTGTTTGGAATGGGAAACGATGGAATACCCCACCAATTATTTCACTAGCAGTAGCTTGATGTTTTGCTCTGATGCAGATACACTCGTATTAATTCCAAATAAGATTTATTCTTCTAAAGATTTCTTCAAACCATCAGCAGGTTCCATCCGGGGCACGTAGCCTGGATGACAGAAGGGGAGATGTTTACATGATACGCAAAGGCACATAAGTCAGCTACATGATGATAACTATTTCACGGCAAACTTTGTATATTCATCACATGGAAAATGATAAAGCCAACATACTTTCACTTATCAAATCTGCTATTCACAGAAAAAATCCTGAGGCTGAAGTGATCTTGTTTGGCTCTCGAGCCAGAGGACAGGAGCATAAACATTCGGATTGGGATATTTTAGTATTATTAGATATGCCTACTGTAGACAGAAAGACCGAGAAAGAATATCGCGAGGCATTGTTTGATGTGGAACTGGAAACAGGAGAAGCGATTTCAACTTTTGTTTTTTCCCGGCAGGATTGGGAAAGCAGGCATGCTATTACACCTTTGTTTGAGAACATACAGAAAGAGGGAGTGCGCTTATAATGCCAGGAAGCAAACAAGACTATATAAAGTACCGCATAGAGAAGTCTGAGGAAATTTACCAGGACGCAGTACTGCTTGCTGAAAATGAGCGATGGAATTCTTGTATCAACAGGCTGTATTATTCAAGTTTTTATCTGCTCAGCGCTTTGCTTTACCAGCAGGGCATCAAAGCAGAGACCCATAATGGAACCAAGACACAATTCTTTTTACATTTTGTAAAAAAAGGATTGACAAGCAAAGAATACGGCAAAATTATTCCCACTTATTTGACTGGAGGCAGGAAACGGACTATGCGGACTTTGTAGAGTTTGACCGGGATACCGTAATCCCTCTCTTGGATCAGGTACAAGCTTTTAATAATGAAATCAAACGTCTTCTTAAGAGAAAATCATAAGAGATGGATATCAATAAAACCATTCTGTAAGAACAGCTTCCATTATTATCCCCAAAGCGCCATGAAGAGGTCAGTGGAGACACTGACCACGGCGAGGGAAGTTTTCCTTAGATGCTTAAGATAAATTCATCTGCTTCTCTACACTTCTTACCCCCCTGTCATCCCGTCAGGGATTTTTTTTTGGTTTGGAATGGGAAATTAATGAATAGCTTCACATTATTTTATGAGTAGTAGCTTGAAGTTCTGTTCTGATGCAGATGTAGCTTTTTTAGCTCCCAATGAGCCTTAAGCCTTTAAATATTTCTTCAAACCATCAGCGGGTTCCATCCGGGGCACGTAGCCTGGATGACAGAAGGGGAGGGGTTTATTGTATCCTCTCAATAAGCGCTAAGGGAATAAGTGATTCTACATGCTAATTTCATTTGCATGAATCGTAGTATTCACATTAACACTGTATTTAATCTAGATTTTTAATAAAAATTCATATATATTTTGTGTCAGTTTGAATTAATAAACTATATGACTAACTAACCTATGTCTACTCAACAATTAGATGAATTTGTTACTTCTCATAGTTATGCTTATCAAAATAGCAGAAATCAGATTAAATATACTGTTGAGCTAAAGCATTCAAAACTTAAAGACCACAAAGTATTTTCTTCATTAGACAAATACATTCTTCAAAATAAAGTTGATAATCAACTTGAAAAGTGGCAAGAGAAATGGGAAAAAGAACAAGAAAAACTGCAGAAATATAGGGAAAAGGAAGCTGAAAAAAGAGATAAAGAAAATAAACTTAAGGAGGCCAAAGATGCTACTTTAGAAGCTGAAAGAAAGCTTAAAGAAGTGGAAGACCTCTTACTTTTTACTCTTGAAGTAGATGATGCTGTGAACTGGGAGTCAGTTAAGGACCATCGTAAATATAGTAAGCCAAAACCGCAACAACCTATAAAACCGAAACTCAAAGAGTATCCTGTTGAACCTACACCTTCAAATGTAGAATTTAAGCCAGTGCTTTCCTTTTTGGATAAGATTATTCCTTCCTTAAGAAGAAAAAAGGAAGAAGACGCTTATAAGAAATTTCAGGAGTCACATAGAAAATGGAGAGAAAGTTATCATGAAATAAATCATGCAAATAAAGAGAAAGAGCATAAATACGTGAACGAAGTTAAACAATGGGAAGAAGAAGTTAGACAGTGGCAGGCTAAAGGAGAGGAGTTCTATCAATTGCAGAAAGAAAGAAATTTACGTATTGATCAACTCAGAATTGATTATCAAAATAAAGAACCAAATGCTATTGCCGAGTATTGCGACATAGTTTTGGCTAACTCAATATATCCTGAGACTTTTCCAAAGAACTATGAAATTGAATTTAACGCTGACAACGGAATACTACTCATAGAATATACTCTTCCCTCCATAGATGATATGCCTAAACTGAAAGAAATAAAATACATTAAAACAAATGATGAATTTAAAGAATCTCATCTTTCTGAAAATCAGATAATGAAAATGTATGATAATACTTTATACAATGTTACACTCAGAACACTTCATGAAGTATTTGAGGCAGATGTTGTAGACGGGGTTGATGCTATAAATCTTAACGGATGGGTGGAATCAATAAATCCAGCAACAGGGATAGAAGAAAGAAAGTGTATACTTTCAATCAATGCTAATAAGGAAGAATTTCTAAAAATAAATTTAGCAAATGTAGACCCTAAGGCTTGTTTTAAACAATTTAAAGGGGTAGGAAGCTCAAAGCTAAGTTCACTTTCACCAATTAAACCTTTAATGACGATTAATAGGGAAGATAAACGTTTCTCTGAGCATTATAGTGTTACTGAAGGGATGGATGAGAGCACTAATCTTGCTACTATGGGTTGGGAAGACTTTGAGCATTTGATCAGAGAGCTATTTGAAAAGGAATTTAATCAAAGTGGTGGAGAAGTAAGAATTACCCAAGCTAGCCGGGATGGTGGAGTGGATGCAGTCGCTTTTGATCCAGATCCTATCAGAGGAGGTAAGATTGTTATTCAAGCGAAAAGATATACAAATACTGTAGGGGTATCTGCAGTAAGAGATTTGTTTGGCACAGTGATGAATGAAGGTGCTTCCAAAGGAATTTTAGTAACTACATCAGATTATGGGCCTGATGCATATACTTTTGCAAAGGATAAGCCTCTCACCTTATTAAATGGTTCTAACTTACTATATCTCCTTGGGAAACATGGCCAGAAAGCTAGAATTGATATTAAGGAAGCAAAATTAAAATAAATTTGATTTTAAAGTAGATACTCCCAAATCTGTAAAAACATATAAGCTGGTTTTTGCTACTTCTGAATTGCTGACTTTCCTATGCCTTCCCCCTCATCCCCTGAAGTAATGTACATCTCCGGCATTTGCGATAATGATGGGCTTTTGTGCTTTCAGATGATTTATAAGTCCTGGCTAAAAACTCGTCGGTGA
Organism: Catalinimonas locisalis; assembly: GCF_038039535.1. Taxonomy (NCBI): domain Bacteria; kingdom Pseudomonadati; phylum Bacteroidota; class Cytophagia; order Cytophagales; family Catalimonadaceae; genus Catalinimonas; species Catalinimonas locisalis. Next base: position 171,522 of record NZ_JBBPHP010000011.1, read on the forward strand.
GACACAAGCGATAGCGTGATAAATAAAAAAAGAGCATAAACGCCGTAAATGCGCTTAGTTTACTCATTATCAGGGAGTTTTGTGGGCAAAAAAATCCTCTGTAATACCGATTACAAAGTACGCTGTAATAATGCAGAAAACAGTACGCAGGAGAAAAATCAGGTGATTAAGGACTTGAGAGCCTGGTATGGAGAATTTCGTAAGCTGGCGCGTATCGCTTTCAAGGATAATCCGCAGGTATTGGAGTCTTTTGGGATGGTAGTGTCCACGCAGCGGAAGAAAAAGGTGGAAAGTCCAGTTAAAGAATAAAAAAAGAACTGCCGCCCTGAAATCTATTCAGGGTGGCAGTTCTCTATGCAAAAAGATTAAATTAATTAGCCGCAGCGGTAGTATCGGCAGGGGTTTCTGCGGTATTTTCAGCCGCATCCAGGCCTTTATAACGCTTATTGAGTCCTTCCACAACAGTTTTGGTGATATCCAGGCTGTCGTCAGCATATAATACCCCACTGTTTTTGGTATAAGTCAATACCACCTTGAAATTCTGGTCGGTACCATATTCTTCCAGGTAATCGGCTACTTTGTCATACAGTTCTTCCTGTACTTTCGCTTCGTCTTGCATCAGCTGGTTGCTTAGGTTCTGCTGATACTGCATAAGGTTCTGCTGCTTCTTCATCAGGTCTTCTTCCAGCGCGCGCGCCTGGTTCATGGTCATGGTACCGGCATTACGCTGAAAAGCGGTGATTTCACCTTGCAAACCTTTAGCACGGTTTTCATAATCGGCCTGTAGCTTCTGTGCTTTCTCTTCCAACTCAGCTCTTTTGTCTTTGAAGAAGTCATAGTTCTCCAGCAAAGTATCTGAGTTGACATAAGCAATTTTAGGCATGGCTCCGGCAGCGCTTGTGCCAGCAGTTTCTTCAGCCTGGGCAGGGCTATCACCACTAAAGTGCAGCACATAAAGATAGATGACAGCGACTGCCAAAATACCGTTAAGGATTAAGGATAAGTTTTTCACGATAAACTCTTTTGTTGTTTACAATTTCAAATGAATTACAAATATAAGTAAAGCAAAACGAATGTAATACAACCTTAGGGCTTCAAATCTGAATTAACGTTTAAAGTAAAGGTTGTAATAGCTCATGCGCTAGAAACTAAAAAGATATGATTAAAATTCCACAAAAAAACTCTTCTCCAAGAATGAAGAAGAGTTTGATAATGAATGTTTTAGCAAACAGATAATAAGTCTACACCGCTTTTGTCTCCGCAATACCTTCGGCAGTGGTATCATCGCTGCTTGCTGTAGGTTTTTTGACACCTTTTTTCTCTTTAAAGAAAATAGTGAAAAGTACCAGTACAATAACCGATAATACAGCAGGTACTAACCATATCTGATCCCACAAATACCTCTTGACATCATCTGATATCACAGTATTAGCCTCTACGATGATACCTGAGAGCCAGGAGCCGATGAACATACCTACGCCATAGGTCGCAAAGGTGATCAATCCCTGCGCGGAGTTCTTTACCGCTTTAGGTGCCCGCTCATCCACATAGATTTGTCCGGTCACGAAGAAAAAGTCATAGCAGATACCATGCAGGATGATACCTCCATAGAGCATCCATACCAGTTCGGTAGGATTGCCAAACATAAAGAGCGCATAGCGTGCTCCCCAGGCGGCCATACCTACTATTAGCATAATTTTGTAACCAAACCTTTTGAAAAAGAAGGGCATCAGCAAAAGAAACAGAATTTCAGACATCTGGCCCATGGTCATTTTCCCCGCAGCATTCTCTACGCCTATATCATTGAGGAAAAGGTTGGCAAAACTGTAGTAAAACGATAAGGGAATACAAATGAGCAGTGAAGCAATAAATAAAACGGCGAAAGAACGGTCTTTCATCAGTTTTAAAGCATCCAGTCCCAGGATATCCTTCACACTGGCTTTTTGACCCTTACTTTTAGGCGGAGTATGGGGTAAAGTAAAGCAATACAGACCCATGACTACTGAAGATCCGGCAGCGATAAGGATAGGTGTATTTAGTGCTTCAATATCCAGATAACCTACAATCAATCCTACGATAATCCAGCTGATGGTGCCCACCACTCTTATGGCGGGGAACTGCTCACCGGGGTTTTCCATATTTTCAAAGGAAAGAGAATTGGTGAGCGCAATGGTAGGCATAAAGCAAAGGGTATAGGCAATGATGACCGGATAAAAAAGACTGAAATCTTCAATCTGTGCCAGCCAGTAGAGCAAGCCTGCTCCGAGAAGGTGCAAAACTGCCAGTACTCGTTCAGTAGGAAAGAAGCGGTCGGCCACCATACCCACAAAGAAGGGAGAAATCATGGCAGCTATCGCAAATGCACTGTAAGCCAGCCCAATTTGTGACCCTTCAAACTTAAGGGTAACGCCCAGATAAGTGCCTAAGGTTACGTACCATGCTCCCCAGACAAAAAATTGCAGGAACATCATTCCTGATAGCTGCATACGAGTTTTTATAGTCATAGCCGGATAGTTTAATTGATGTCAGACTCAGTTCTTATATCGCCTTGAACCTAGTATATAATTTAGCTTTCAAATTAGCCGTAAATTGTAGGATTCCAAAAAAATAGAAAGCCTGAATCACAAAAAAAGCTCCTTTTGCAGGAGCTGGATGGTACATGCAGATAATATGTATAAAGCGATTAATTAGCAGGAGGACCGAAGTTACGGTTATTGTTTTCAGCTTTTTTTATCTCGCTACCATCTTTGAGTTGCTGAGAAATGGCAATGTATGGCCCTGAGACTACCCTGTCTCCTTCGGAAAGTCCCTCCAGTATTTCAATATTCTCATAATCACTGATGCCTGTCCTGACATTGACCCGTTCTACAGTATTTTCACCCTTAACTCTAAACACTACTTCAGTCATGTTCTCTTCTTCTGAGAAAGATGTATCTTCTTCATTTTCATTGTTAGCTTCTCCTTCCTGGTTTTGATCTTCTGCCGGGGCCGAAGCATTGGTAGGGCGGGTAGTAACGGCTGCCAAAGGTACAGATAGGGTGTTTTCTTTCTTTTGGGTGATGATGTCCACGCTGGCCGTCATACCCGGACGAAAAGGGTATTGCTTTTCATCAAGCAGGTCCTGATAAGATTCATTAAGCAATAGGATACGCACTTCAAACTCAGTCACCGCTTCGGCGGTAACCTTTTCGTTGGCAGTGCTGGCGATGGAGGTTACTACGCCTTTAAATTCTTTATCCATATAAGAATAAGCGTCTACATCTACAATGGCGGTGTCGCCCAAATCTACCCGGATGATGTCATTTTCGTTTACATCCACCCTTACTTCCATGCGGTTGAGGTCCGCAATGCGCAGCATCTCAGTGCCTGCCATTTGCGAAGTACCTACTACGCGTTCGCCCTGTTCTACGTCCAGTTTGGATACGATACCGCTCACCGGCGCATAAATATTAGTTAAGGAAAGGTTCTCGCGCGCTTCTTCTACCGATGCTTCGGCACTTTTGACTGCGAAGCGAGCCGCTTCTACACTTTGGCGAGCAGATTCAAGTTCCTGCTTGGCTACCTGAAAATTACTTTCGGCAGTTTCAAAGTCAGCATCGGAGATAACATTGTCATCATAGAGGGATTTGTTCCGCTGATAAGCGGCCTGGGCCTGCGTAAACTGAGCTTCAGCGCTGGCAGCTCGTGCTTCGGACTGTGCAAGATTAGCTCTTTGCTGATTGAGCGTAGCTAAGGTTCGTGAAACTACCGACTCAAAGTTATCGGGACGAATCTTCACCAGCAGGGCACCCATGGCTACGGAATCACCCTCCTCAATATTGAGTTCTATGATTTCACCCGGTACTTCGGGAGATATTTTTACTTCTTTTTCAGGTTGTATCGTACCGGAGGCAGTCACCCTTTCTACAATCGTACGAGGTCTCACCTGGGCAAAATTGACGGCAATAACGTCATCTTTGCCAATCCACCCCAGTTGTTTGGCTGCGAATAGCAGACCTATAATGATGACTGCCACAATCCCAATGATGAGGACTGGATTTCTTTTTTTCTTTTTCTTTGTTTGTACAGGCATAAGGCAAGTGCTTACTTGAGTTTGTAAATTAGCATTTCTCACTGTAAATTTTTAAAAGTATGTGCGAAAAACTACTAGTTTTTTTATAAGTGTTATCAATTAAAAATGAATAAGCAATGGAAAAGATAGTCGTATTGTCCGGATCGGGGATCAGTGCAGAGAGTGGTATCCCAACTTTTCGTGATTCGGGAGGCTTATGGGAAGGTTATGACATTAATGATGTAGCTACGCCTCAGGCCTGGGCTAAAAACCCACAGCTGGTGCTGGAATTTTATAATCAGAGAAGAAAGGCAGCATCGGAGGCTAAACCCAATGCTGGTCACCTCAGCCTTGTGGAATTAGAGAAATACTTTGATGTGGTGATTATTACCCAGAATGTTGACGCACTGCATGAAAGGGCAGGATCTTCCAAAGTAATTCATCTGCATGGTGAGTTAAATAAATCACGCAGTACTTTGGATGAAAACCTGATATATGATATTGAAGGTTGGGAAATTAAATGGGGAGAGAAGTGTGAGAGAGGATCACAGCTAAGGCCTCATATCGTTTGGTTTGGTGAAATGGTGCCTATGATGGAAGTAGCTTATAATGAAGTAGTTAAAGCTGATTTTTTTATTGTAGTAGGCACTTCACTGCAAGTATATCCGGCAGCAGGATTACTGTACGACGTTACTCCCGGAACCCCAATCTATATTGTCGACCCCATGACACCAGAGTACAGAGAACAGCCTTATATTACCCCATTAAAAGAATCAGCCAGTACTGGATTACCGAAATTGGTGGCCCAACTGATAAAAGAGGCACAGTAATGGTTGTTTATCATGTGGTAGTAAATATTGATGTCAAAAATTTTTCAGCAAAAAATTTATAAAAGCTTTAAACGTTAATGAGAAATCAGGTGTCATACTAACAAACCAACAACTAAACTCATTCGCATATGAAAACCGGCAACCGATCTTTGCGAAACTTTTTTGTAAAAGAACCTAAGTTTTCAATTTTGATCGTATTGATTGCGATTATCTTATTGATTGCTATTTTTTTTACCACAGATTTTAGCGCTGTTTCCTCTTTTTCTTTTTCCTTCTCTGAAATTAAGTTTCCTCATTTAAATCTCCCGCTGGATACGCAGTGCAGATTATTCTAAATTAAGCCCTTTACCAACGCATCAATACAGAGCCCCAGGTAAATCCACTTCCAAATGCTGCCAGGCATACCAGATCACCTTCCTTAATTTTTCCCTGCTCCCAGGCCTCACTCATTGCAATGGGAATTGAAGCTGCCGTGGTATTTCCATATTTCATAATGTTGTTAAACACCTGATCATCTCTCAGATTTAGCTGCTTTTGTACCATCTGGCTAATCCTCAAATTGGCCTGATGTGGAATGAGTAGGTTAAGGTCTTCAGGTTTGTATCCGTTATGGTTCAGGGCTTCCATCACTGCCTGCGGAAAGCGGGTAGAGGCATGCTTGAAAACAAAATTACCGTTCATAACTGGAAAAATGGTGCCTTCTTCAATCATCTCAGGCTTTACCCTGGGGACTGAACGACTGCTGCCAACATCCAGCACCGCTAACTCTTCGGCATACTTACCTTCCGAGTGCAGATGGGAAGACATAATACCTTTTTCTTCACTAGCCTGGAGTACAGCAGCCCCGGCACCATCTCCAAAGAGTACAGAAACGCCTCTTCCTCGGGTGGTCATATCCAGACCACTGCTGTGGATTTCTGAACCAATGACCAATACGGTATCGTACATGCCGGTTTTAATAAACTGATCAGCGATAGAGATCCCATATACGAATCCTGTACACTGGGTACGCACATCCAGTGCACCTACCTCTCTGATGCCCAGTTCTCGTTGAACCAGTACTCCAGAGCCAGGGAAATCATAATCAGGACTGAGGGTAGCAAATACAATAAAATCTACATCATCGGGCTGGAGACCCGCATTCTCCAAAGCCATAAGGGCTGCACGGGTACCCATATTGGCTGTCGTATCTTTGCCAAGTTCAAAGAAACGTCTTTCCTCAATACCTGACCGCTCCCTGATCCATTCGTCTGAAGTATCCATCATCTTGGCCAGGTCGTCGTTAGTTACAATTTTTTCAGGGAGGTATCTGCCTACTCCTGTAATTCTGGAATTTCTCATGCTTTTAAGGTTGTAGTAATAGGTTTTTCATTGGACAGTTCGTCAGTATTCTACTGTTTTATTTCAATTCATCCTGTGAGGACCGAATAAAATATACCGCAAAATTCACTGAATGTTTGAATTAGGCAAGAATATTCCAAACCTACTTCTATTTAAAAGAAATACAACTAAAAGTATTTTTGAAACAACCCTAACTATCTGGAAAATTACACTACGGTACAATTTGATTCAAGAGTAGTTTTCGTTTATTGGCATGCTTAGTCAAAGAGTCAAGGTATA
>NZ_JBBPHP010000120.1:0-607 GCF_038039535.1 Catalinimonas locisalis
GGGTGCTCTGGCAGAATTGCCAAATTGTAATTCAAAGATTAGCTTGAAACAAAAGCAAATTTTTAAACATGCTCTTACCAATTAATAAGTGTTGTAAACTATACTTATATGTTTTTTCGTACGGAGTTTTCATGTTTCTTTGAATTTATTTTAAAAAATATATGCTACCTTCTTCACTAACTACCTTATGCAATTCACGTCCAAAATTAGTGGCAAACAGAAGTTAAGTGTCAGCATATAGTAACTTCATGCATAACATAAAGTTAATAATTTGTTAACATAAAATTAACATTAATAATTTTGAAAAGTAAAAATAGAGGAAATAATTTTATTTAAAGTTGAAAATTTACTGTTTGAGCTACTTGAATATATATGCAGAATTGTTTGTATTGAGGAGCCAACACTTCAGTTTTGCATCTTCTTAGGCTAATTTGTTTTTCAAATTTGAGAAACGGAGAAATATATTTAAGCCATTAAAAACATAAATTTTTAAAGTGCAACGGAGTCTTATTTTTTATGCTCACTACTGGAATGGCTTATCCTGCAATGAGTCAACAGATAAAAATGAAATTCAGGGCGGAAAAAGGCATTTCATAGATTGTAATAT
>NZ_JBBPHP010000121.1:0-589 GCF_038039535.1 Catalinimonas locisalis
AATAAAGCCAGCAAGATGAAGCAGAATATCTCATCAAAAAGTCACATCTTGCCTCTACGACCGGTAGCTTTAACGTTGGTAGCCACTGTAATTGAAAAATGTATAGCTCTCAATATTTTTACTTCGTCATTAGATCAGATGAAAAATTGACAGAAAGCGTACCCATAAATGAGGTAAAAAAATTTCTTGATAATTTACCTGAGATAAAAGAAAGAGGGATTGTTAATTACGAGAATCATAAGTTTTTCCCATGGATTAATTTAACATTAGTAAAAACAGCTACAATGGATAGTTGGGCAAGTGATATTGAAATCCAATATGTTAATTTAATTTCAGTCACTGCTTCAAAGAGAGGAACTCAAGCAGATAAAGAACTGGAGGAATATCTAAATTTAATGAAAAAGATTGCTGATTTCTTGAAGTGGGAAATTGTTGAAGAAGAAACGGAAGATGGAATAGAAAATCACGTGATTTATAAATCAAAAGTAGAAAAAACTTGACAGGCGGCTACCAATCGTGTAGACGGCTGACAGTCAATTGACTGCCAGTGCGCCTCACACACCACTCAGCGTACGGGTCTCGTACTGAG
>NZ_JBBPHP010000122.1:0-582 GCF_038039535.1 Catalinimonas locisalis
TAGAGTTGTACCCTGCTCATGCCCAAGGCTTTACCCAAGCTTTCAACGCCGAAAGTAAAATCTGCCATATGCTCCTCCATGATTTCCAGCAGGCGCTGCAGAAATTGCTCATCGGCTGAAGTTACTTTGACTGAAGTGGGTTGCAGAGTGATCTCCCGGCTAAATTGCTCTCTGAGTTTTTTCCGACTCTCAATCAGGTTTTTGATCCTGACCAGTAACTCATCAGCTTTGAAAGGTTTGATGATGTAGTCATCTGCTCCGGTCTTCAGTCCTTCTATTTTATCTCCACCACTGGCTTTGGCCGTGAGCAGGATCACTGGAATATGAGCGGTCTTTTCATCAGCTTTGAGCTTACTACAGAGTTCCACTCCATCCATCTTAGGCATCATCACATCACTTAAGATCAGGTCGGGAATGTGTTCAATAGCCTTCTCGTAGCCTGCTGCTCCGTTTGCGGCTTCCATCACCTGATAGACTGCCTGTAGGTTTTCCCGAATAAAGGCTCGTACATCGGCATTGTCTTCCACTACCAGGATCAGAGGGGCTTCCTCCGAAGTGGCTCCATCCAGAGTGGCTTCCTCC
>NZ_JBBPHP010000123.1:0-186 GCF_038039535.1 Catalinimonas locisalis
CGCTTTCTCTGTAAGTAGCTGTAGCGAAGATCTTATCAATCCTGATCATAGTGCCATGCCTCCCAAAGATCAGATCAAAACACCTCCCAGAAAAAACTACTAGCCGTTTATACCTCATCACTTATCCATTAAGAATACAAACCACACAAAATCATGAAAAAGTATATCAACAAATTCAGTCTCCTC
>NZ_JBBPHP010000123.1:285-581 GCF_038039535.1 Catalinimonas locisalis
CACTTTAGCACTGCTTACCTCTTTCGCTTTCTCTGTAAGTAGCTGTAGCGAAGATCTTATCAATCCTGATCATAGTGCTATGCCTCCCAAAGATCAGATCAGAACTCCTCCCAGAAAAAACTAGTCATTTATACCTCATCACTTATCCATCAAGAATACAAACCACACAAAATCATGAAAAAGTATATCAACAAATTCAGTCTCCTCACTTTAGCACTGCTTACCTCTTTCGCTTTCTCTGTAAGTAGCTGTAGCGAAGATCTTATCAATCCTGATCATAGTGCTATGCCTCCCAA
>NZ_JBBPHP010000124.1:0-569 GCF_038039535.1 Catalinimonas locisalis
ATGGTTTCCTGATCAGAGGTGAGTCTCACTTCCTGTCCCAACTTTTGAACATGTTGCAACTCCTGAACAATGGTTTCCATAAACTCCATGAGGTCAAAAACCTCCTTCTTCATCTGCAGGGCTCCTTCTTCCAGCCTTCCCAGGGAAAGAAACTCATTGAGAATATCAATCAGGTTTTTTACGCTGGATTTAATGCGTTCAACATTTTTTAGCCTCTTTTCTTCCTTGCCAGGCTCATTTAAACGTGCGATTAGGTTAGCAGAAGAGAGGATGGTGCTTAATGGTGTTCTGAACTCGTGAGAAGCCATAGATACAAAGCGTGATTTAAGTTCACTTAGCTCTTTTTCTTTTTTCAGGGCTTTCAACATCTTTTTCTCTGTGCTCTTCTGTTCGGAAATGTTGGTAAACACAAACATCACCAGGTTTACATCCAGGTGCCCTTCATCCAGCGGCATGGTGTTTACTTTATAGTTATTTGTTTTATGTTTGATTTCGTAGGAATGATGTCCTCCCTGAAAGGTTTTTTGAGCGTGGGTGATCATTTGCTTTTTCCATTCAGTAGAGAAGTT
>NZ_JBBPHP010000125.1:0-562 GCF_038039535.1 Catalinimonas locisalis
GCCGTTAGGCCTTATTGGAATAAATGAAATTTATAGTTCTAATCTTGATTGTTACATTATCTGTTTCCTGTTCGGAAAAAAAATTTATTTATTATGAATTTGATGGAGTAACTATTACAAGAATTGATGAGGAAGCTGAAAGTTATTTTTACTACGGGAGATGTGATGATATTCAGCATTGCCCTGATAAATTTATTTGGGCGGAATATCATGGATTAGATGGAGTCATGGGGGGCTATCTTGTGTTTCAAAAAAATAGGCAAGTTAAATTTATTAGAATGTATGATCATTTTGAAGAGATAGGAGGCAATTCACCATTGTATCTATTTCAATTTAGTGAAAATATAAGATTTATAAATTGGCAAGATAGTATAAAAGGAAACTATAATAATATTATCAGGATAGCTGATGTTCTAAACCTTGAGAAAACGCTTAATAATCGCAATAACTCAAGGGTAAAAGCTACTTATCCAAACTTGGAAAATTAAAGAAAACAAGGCCTAACATTATGTATCGGCTATCGCTTCGGCTAAAGCCTTCGCCAGCCGCTACATCGGTCGTT
>NZ_JBBPHP010000126.1:0-557 GCF_038039535.1 Catalinimonas locisalis
AACGACCAGGGCGAGCCGGTCGGCCGGTGTTGTTTGCGTTGATCTTTCAATTTACAATTTTCGTGCTTGGCGCAAAGGACGTTCTGGCTCATTGAAACCAGGCTGACGGCTGCCCGATGTTGTGCACAGGCTTTTAATCTATCCTTGCCTTTATTCGGTCAAATTCCTTTTCACCAAGTTCATCTCGAATCAAGCTTGAGTTAGCATTAATAATTTCATTCAAAATCTGTCGTTCAGTGGGATGTTTATCCCATAATTCTGAGGGAACTTTTGACACGGTTTCTAGCAAATCGCCTTTATATAAATCTCCTTCTTCCAGTACATTTTGTCCGAGTTTCTCCATCGCCATTCCAATCAAGAATTTCAATCCAATCTGTTGAGAAATCAACGTTCGAATCTGTTCTGTGGTCAGTTGACGCAAAGGAATCTTTCGGTATTCATAGCATCTCTTGACCAATCCGGTTGGAAATTCTTTTAAGTCCTTCCAATAATCGTTTTCTAATTCTTCAATGGATTTCGTTCGCAAGGACATTTTCTAATTTTAGCTTGTGCACAAC
>NZ_JBBPHP010000127.1:0-514 GCF_038039535.1 Catalinimonas locisalis
CGTTGATAGGCAATTCAATCATTTTCGGGGATCATTTTTCCTGATTTTGCCAGTAAGAAGATGGAGATTTCCTTCTGCAGGAGGGGGATGTATGTAAGGGAGAAAATCTTTGATTTTGGCCCAAGTCTTCTGTCGGTGATACCGTTCAAACTTGAGTTTGATGACGTAGCAACGTCACTGAAGACTTGAAGATAAAGAATTTAGATCAAAATTGCTGGATAGACTTTATCGGAAACATACATTCAGGGGGTCAGAAGGAAATAATGATATAAGATAAAGCTCTTTTGGCTTCTTACTGGCCCAATTTAGACCACGAACGTCTATGCAGACATAAACATCATAGTCTAAATTTAAAATCAGGAAAAGGGAAGGAGCGGAGAAAATGATAGAACACCGTGCCCTAAAAGATAAAGATAAAAAGGGTGGCACTGCCTACAACATCCCGCTACCGGTCATACAACTATCAGGACGTAATAAAGCCAGCAAGATGAAGCAGAATATCTCATCAAAAAGT
>NZ_JBBPHP010000012.1:0-159329 GCF_038039535.1 Catalinimonas locisalis
CAGAACAGTACGGACAAAATTTGAATCAACTTCAAAAAGCTGCTTAACTTTTTGTCCAGTTTTTTATTGCAAGTTCAAGCTCATCCACAACACAGATAGCATACTCCACCAAAAGAAGGATTAAGACATGTTTACAAGAGCAGTTGAGCAATCGCATGTTATCACCGATCTAATGTTCCATCATAAAAAGGATTAAGACTCCCTTCATCGTGGTAGTGATTTAAGGGTTTAACAAAACCATATAGCGAACTCCATCATAAGAAGGATTAAGACAATTCGGTTATTACCAGATAGTATGCCCATTTTCTCACCGATAGCATACTCCACCAAAAGAAGGATTAAGGCAGTGTGTAAGATGGATAATTATTTTTCTTCTTCAGTCACCGATAGCATACTCCATCCACCAAAAGAAGGATTAAGACTATACATTGCGTCCTCCTGATGGATCAACACGATCAGGCATAGATAGCATACTCCGCCAAAAGAAGGATCACTAGCATGGTAATAAGTGAGCACATTGAGGTCTCGCTATATTCCCGTAACTTTATGTTCGCTATCTTTACGGGAATTCACGCAATAGTTGCAGGACGTTTATTTAGAAATTACTCCATCAAAAGAAGGATTAAGACCCTGAAAATAATTTTCCTCTTCATCTTCATACCAGTCACCGATAGCATACTCCACCAAAAGAAGGATTAAGACTACTCAATCTCAATCTTATAGTGATAATCTGTACTCACCGATAGCATACTCCACCAAAAGAAGGATTAAGACTAGGTTCATGCTCAATTTTAAGTTGTTTAAATACATCACCGATAGCATACTCCACCAAAAGAAGGATTAAGACGGGAATCTGTTTGAGCGAACGTTACTGATCATGTACACCGATAGCATACTCCACCAAAAGAAGGATCACTAGCATGGATGTGAGCAAATGTATCACGCAATATTTCCGTAACTTTAGGTTCGCAGCATTTACGGTAATTCACAGAAAAATTACGGGACATTTATTGATGAAGAACTCCTCCAAAAGAAGGATTAAGACACATTATCTTTGCTCAGCCCTTCATGGAATTGCACACCAAGAGCATACTCCACCAAAAGAAGGATTAAGACTTAAAAAAAGTAGTGCCAGTGTTGAAATGAAAATCACCGATAGCATACTCCACCAAAAGAAGGATTAAGACGCAGTGGCCGGGATGTATTTAGTTTTTTGGGTCATTCACCGATAGCTTACTCCATCAAAAGAAGGATTTCTAGTAGTATAATAATTAAGCAAAATGCAGTCACGCTAAATGCCCGTAACTTTAGGTTCACAGTATCTCGGACCTTCACGCAATGATTACGGGACCGTTTATTAATGAAAAAAATCTACCAAAAGAAGGATTAAGACTCCTGTACTAAATCTTTACAGTATTCAGTATCAAACACCGATAGCATACTCCACCATAAGAAGGATTAAGACCCTATGTTTATTTCCTTAGCGTCAGGTGTTTGGATTCACCGATAACGTTCTCCATAAAAAGAAGGATCACTAGCATGGTAATAAGTGAGCAAAATGAGGTCACGCTACATTCCCGTAACTTTAGGTTCGCAGCATCTCAGAAATTCACGAAATGATTATGGGACGTTTGTTGATAATAAATTCTACCAAAAGAAGGATTAAGACTTTACTTTCTTCTGCACACCAATAAGGAATTCTCTGGCACCAAGAGCATACTCCACCAAAAGAAGGGTTACTATGAGGTTAATAAGTGAGCAAAATGAGGTCACGCTACATTCCCGTAACTTTAGGTTCGCAGCATCTCGTAAATTCACGCAATGATTACTGGGCGTTTATTAATAAAAAATTCCACCAAAAGAAGGATTAAGAATCAAAAAGCATGTTCGCAAAGTATGTCTCATTGTAGCCATACAAGATTCCATCAAAAGAAGGCTTACTATTCGGGTAGAATCTGAGCACAATGCAGTCACGCTAGATCCCCGTAGCTTTAAGTTCGCAGCATTTACGTTGCTTCACGCAACAGTTCCGTGACTTTCTATTACGTACATTAGGGATAATAATTCTTCAATCCCAGTCATCTGGATACCCCAGTTCATTCAGCACATTTCCAAACGTTTTGTCTATAGGTAATTGGTCCAGCAAATGGTCTGCTATATCGGACCCATCATTTATTTCCGCTTTATAGTCAGAAACTGTAGTTTGAATATTGTACTTTTGATTCACCTCCTGAGAAATATGAGTCCACCTCTTTCTTGCTTTCTCTTCCAAATCTGGGAAAAATACTACCTTTCTATTTTGAAGAACTTTACATTTCTCTTCATTTAAAAGAGTTTCTCCACCAGTAGCCAGCCAAATAATGTCTCTGAAAAAATAGCTTGCTATCATAGCAGTCTTTTCTCCTTCCACAATAGCAATTTTTGTATCGTCATCAACTTGAGATAACAAATGCTGGCCAAATAAACACTGTTTTAACTGATAATTGTCAGGACGGTATAGTGAATGAACAAAGTTGAAATGGTATTTACTTCTACGCCCAGAGTCAGGATCGTGGAGCATGATTTTACCAGTACGTATCAGGCCATTCTCATCTACCTGCCAAAAAATGTTTGCCCCTGGCCATTGACGAGAAGTTCCCAAATGATACATATTTGCTATTTTAGAAGCCCAACAATTACCAAATTTGTGCTCCAAAAACAGATAAAAGTAATTATGCTCATAATACTTTAATGTAGCCTTAAATTTATCATGTGGGATAGTTGAAAAAGGTGGTGTATTTATACTTGAAGCATGTATTTTTTTAGGTGGAGCAATGTTATGATTCTTTACAGTATCATAACTTTCATTTTCATATAGAGATTTGAAATAATTACTATCGGGTTTGTTGAAATAGCCACAATTGTTCTCACGGTCACATTTTCCAAACTCATATGGCAAATACTCCATTGTATCAAAGTTGTAGTATCGCACATATCTTTTTTTTCTACAGTGAGGTGAGGGACACTTCCATTTTTTAGGTTTATGGCTTCCAAGACGTTTATCTAATGCAATATTTAACATGCTATGATACTCAAGATAATATTTATTATAGTAGGGTTATTGCATGCTATAAAACCCACAAAATAATTTTATAGGTTTTATAGGTTCAATTATGAGATATATTGTAAATCTTGGGATTGATACGGTAAACTTTGTTCCTTGGCCTACCAGGTCCTTTTGCTTCGGAGATTTTTTTTTCAATAATCCAATCATGCTGCTCTAGAATTGTAAGAGCCTCCCTAACTTCATTAAGTTGTCTAAGGCTACTCCATTTCTTCTGCATAATAATATTACGATTAAACTCGCCAGTCAGCTTTTTTTGCAACAACATTTTAGCAAGTTTTTTAACACTATTTTTTGTAGGATTGCCTGCCAATTCGTAAATCCTGGCTGCATGTGTTTCAAGCACATCACACCATTGAATAGCTAGTTCAGTAGCTTTTTTTGATATGCCTTCTTCAGACTTACCACCATCCGCTAAGTCCAATAAATGAAATATTAATGCCAATGAGGGAACCAGACTACGGTATTTATTCAGATGTTCTCTTAGTAAGGTAGGAATCTCAGCGTTATGAATTTTACTCATAAGACTTTCATAAAATTTAATATACAGAAGTTGAGCATCAGCACTGTAATGAAAGTGGACATAATCATTCTTTGGTTCTTTAATCCCAAAGTGTAATAAGCTGTCACTTGCTAGTTTTTCAACAATCTGAACTGCATTTTTCAACGCAATTCTATCTGGAGATTTATCAACATATTTTTGTTGTACAGAATTATCAGGATAAACTAGTAGCTGAAATCTTTGAGTTAAACCATCATTCTTTGTAGATATATTCTGTATCAAATAATTTATAAGTTTATCCGGTTGTATCCCTCCTGAAATTGACAGGCAATTATTGGGAATTAAAGTAGATCCTCTTTGAATTCTATCTATTAGAAAAGGGCTATCTCCACTCCAACCTTCTAAAAAAAAAGAACGGGCTTGTTCATTACCTTCCTTATCTAACAAGCTTAATAGGCTAGCGATCTCATCCCTAAAAAGTAAAACCCCATTTGGGTTTTCAGTTAAAATATCAGCTAGCTTTTCTGGGGTCACATCATTAACTTGATATCTCTTTAATACAGGCTTTTCAGGTTTATTTCTAAGAGCTTCTTCTAATGCCTTTACAGACTCATTACTCTTATTTTTCTTAATTTCAGTTTTTAGGTTTTTAATAAGCGCAGAATGGGCTTCATTGGCAGCTTCATAAGATACTAGATTTGATTGATAAATTTCACGGGATGAATTTTGTAAATACTGTAAAGGTTGTAGTGTAAGTTTTAAACAAGAGGTCTTATTGGAGGAAGGAGGAGCGACTATCCCTCCCCAAAGATTTGGAGTTACAGCCCAATCATCTTTCTCTTTTGGCATGACTCTGATTTTTGCACCTATCACTGATCCAAGCATACAAATTGCAGAAACTGCGACAAAGTCCAAAGGAACACAAAGCCTTTGAGAAATATCTTTCATCCAGGCTCTAATAGGAAGTGGTAACATAGATTCTGTAAATGATTTAACAGGTAAAAGTGGTGACTCAACTGGTACAGGATCTGGGTAAAGTGCTTCATCAGACAGGTTAGAAAAACTATCTGATATTTTTCTTAATATGGACATGTTTTATTATAGTTTGATACTGGCAATAGAATACTGAGTCAAAGCCCTCATTTTGACTCTGGTTGCTATTGTTTGCATTCCTTCATTACCTAATGGGAAGAAAGCTTACCGCAAGTTTAGATTAGATTATAATTTTTGCGTCGGGGGAATTATGAACTTGTTGCTATAGTCTAATTCCCTTAGGTTTTTCTTTTTTTTGCTTTTATAGCATCTAATACATCTTTCTTTGAAAAAAAGACCCTATGCCCGATTTTAGAATATTCAATAACTCCTCTTTGCATCCAAGAATTTAGGGTACCTAATGATATTTCCAGCAAGCTGGCAACCTCTTCCCTATTGAGAATTTTGTCTTCTTTATCTTCAGATAATACCCCTATCTTATTTTGATTTAACTCTTTTAAACAATCCATTAACTGCTGCTTTGTAGTAATTATTAACATTCTGTCTTCCATAATTATTTTTTATTTAATGTTAGATTCAAGTAAGAAGGATGCTAATTAAAGGTCAAATCCATTTGGGATTATACTGGATCATTTGGGATTAATTGGGATTATCCGTGATTAATCGTAAAATACAATTTCACTTATTTGAATAAAGCTTCCACTTAGAAAATTCATTCAAATAACCCTGGTTAGAAATCAATGGGTTGTAAAAAAGTCTACTTGAATGGAGACATGATTTTGGATGCTATTTACTTTAGTTATACTATCTCAGGCTTATATTTAAGCCACACATCATTAATAGCTTTAGCCTTATCTTTCTCACCTATTTTTAAGTATCTTTTAAAATTTCTATAATCTTTATGGCCTGTTATAGACATGAGTATTTCAGTTCTAACCCCTCCTAAATAATGGATAGTTACAAATGTTTTCCTCCCTACATGTGAGGTGATTAATTCATATTTATTGTAAAGCAGTTCTACCCTTTTTGACCCGCTATTTCTTGTAATAATAATTGGCTCATTTAACTCTGCCATTTGAGCTAGTTCTTTTAAATATGTGTTAAATTTCTGAGCGCTAATTGGATACATATTTCCTTCCAAAAACTCTTTAATAACTTTTTTAGCAGGAGGTGAAATTGGTATTTTTAGCCTATCATTAGTTTTTATAGTAGTAAGATTAATTAGAATTGCATCTTCGTTAATATTATCAGGCTTTAAATTTACGATATCTGAATAGCGTAAAGATGTGTAGCATTCTAATAGAAATAAATTTCTAACATTATTAAGTTTTTTATTTCCAGATAAATCTAACTCTTCAAAAGCTTCAATTTCTTCAATATCTAAGTGAATAATCTCAACATCATCTTCTTTTACTTTAAATTTCTTATAGTTTTTGTTGATAGTTAACTCTTTCTCGGTAGCATAATTCATAAAAGCTCTGAGCCGTACTAAATAACTCTCAATTGTATTATTGGCTAATCCAATTTTTTTATCAGGAATATTAATGATATGATCATCTTTTGTCAGATAATCTGGATGGCTTATCAAATGAGTAATATAATTATCAAAAAAAACATCATTTAAACTTTCAAAAGTAATTTTGTAACCAGTACTCTTTTGAAATTTTTTAAGGGAATTGTATGTGGTATAATGCTTCTTTATTGAACTTTCCTTACTCGTATTTTTCTTAGATTCAATAAATTTTTTGTATTCTGTAAAGAAGTCCAATTTTTCAATTGGCTTAGTAGCCTTTATAATATCATCTTTAGTGAAAACGGTTCTATTTATTTTAGCTTTTCTATGAGCCTTCCTCACCTCTTTTTCAATATTCTCTAAGCGTTTATTCAAATCCTCATAAAATTCTTCAGTAGATATTTTCTCTTTAACTCTTTGTTTTTTGTTATCCCAATTTGATGGTTCAATTGTCTCCCCTATTGGTACCTTAATTCTTTTCCCTTCAAAATGATAATACAGTAAAATTCGTGTTTCTTTTTTGGAGTTCGGCTTATCCAAGTACCAATTTAGCTTTGCCATATACAGGACAGTTTTCAGGACAGTTTTTCTATTTTTATTTGATTTTACTTAATCTTCATTGCTTCAAAAATAAGCTTAATGTTCAGTATATCAAATATTTACATTTAAGTAAATTCAAGTGAAAATAATGTTTGTTCTCCCGCTCCTGGTACATTTAAAGCTGGTCAATATGACCAGCTTTTTTTGTTTACATCCTGTGAACATTAGGTCGTGCCGGTCAACTGGGCAGCATTCCGTTGGAGTGGCGATTCACTCCCACTCCTGGCACTTAAAAAGCCCGTAAATTAAATTTTCTGGGTTTTTAGTGCACTTTATTTCACAATTGTGGATCTGAAATCAGGCAGTGGTCTTCCGATAGTTCCAGATGGCCAGCAGATTAATACCTATTGCATAAAGGGCAATGATGCCGAAAAGATGGGCTACATCAGTGAAAGTACTGCCCTTCAGCAATACCATCCGCATGATCTTGACGAAATAAGCTACCGGATTAAATCGCGTAATCATTTGTGCCCAGTCGGGCATATTTTCTATAGGCGTAAATAGTCCGCTCATCAAGATAAAAATTACCAGAAAAAACCAGGAGACAAACATGGCCTGCTGCTGGGTGTCGGTAATGGTAGAAACAAACATGCCCATGCCTAAAACCAATACCAGATAAATGCTGGCGAACAAATAAATCAAACCCAGGCTGCCTTCAAAACTGATCTGAAAATGATAGTGGGCAATAAGCAGTCCTATGCTAAGTTCTACCAAGGCGATAATGAGAAATGGCAGCAGCTTACCAACAATGAACTGGTATTTTTTGATAGTGGTCACATTCAGTTGCTCAATCGTTCCTATCTCTTTTTCCCGAACGATGTTCATGGCCGACAGGAAAACGGCAATCATGGTGACCAGAAGTACCAGTATGCCCGGCACCATAAAGGTCTGGTAGTTCAACTCAGGATTATACCAATTGCTGCTTTCAACTCTGATTACTGCGCTATTGAACTGCCTACTCTTAAGAGTTTCAGCACCTACATTTTGATTATAATCCTGTAAGACTGTACTGATATAGGAATTAGCTAATCCAGCTTTGGTCCCGTTGATCGCGTTGATCAGAAGCTGAACTGGGGCCTGTTTTTGTTTGTACAAATTCTTTTCAAACTCAGGAGGAATATTGAGCAGCACATCGGCCTGATCGTAATCCAAAGCCTGATAGCCTTCTTCCAGATTTTCTGAGCTGCCTGTTAGCTGAAAATAGTCGGAGCCTTGCAGTTTACCCAGAAGCTGTCCCGAAGCCTGACTTTTGTCATGGTCTACTACAAATACTTTGATATTCTTGATTTCAAAGTTTGCTGCATAAGACAGCAGGAATATCTGCACCACCGGCATCACAAAAAGTATCGGCAGTAAGCTGCGATTACGAAAAATCTGCAGAAATTCTTTTTGTATCAGAAAAAATATCTTTCTCATGACTGACTGAGTCTGACGTTGAACTTAAGAATACTTAACGCTAACAGAAATAGCGTCATCCCTGTCAATACTGCTGTCTCAAAAATTACCGAAGCTAAACCTGTCCCCTTCAACATCACATTTCTGATAATGATGATGAACCACTTGGCAGGAATAATATTACTTATCCACTGTAGTGGGATCGGCATACTCTCAATGGGGAAAATAAAACCCGACAGAATGATGGTAGGCAGCATCAAACCCATGAGTGAAAAAAGGAGAGCGGTCTGTTGAGTCTCAGCAATGGTAGAGATCAGGATGCCAAGCGACAGTGACAATACAATGTAGAGAAAGATCTCCGCGATCAGTAAACCCAGGTTTCCCTCAAGCGGCATTCCAAAAATCGTAGCGCCTATGATGAGTATAGTAGCTGCATTGATTAGTGCCAATACGATATAAGGAATTGACTTACCCAGAATGATGACTGCCGGACGTAAAGGTGAAACCAACAGTAGCTCCATGGTACCGGATTCCTTTTCCCGCGCAATGGTAATAGAAGTCATCATTGCACCAATCAGCAGCAGAATGACTGTAATGAGGCCGGGAACAAACATATAAGTCCCTTCCAACTCAGGATTGTACAGCATACGCAAATCCGGTTGAACTTGAATGATACCAGCCTTATTCTGCATCTGGCTCAACTGATAATCCTGCACAATAGCACGCACATAGCTTGTGAGTGTAGAGGCGGTGTTGGGATCAGTCGCATCGGCAATCAATTGAAGGTTACTGCTACCATTTTTCAGCAGCTTTTTCTGAAAATTATGTTCAAAAATAATGACCAGCTTAATATCCCCTTTCTTAAAAGCCTCCTCAATCTGTGCTTCAGAATGTAATATGCTACTAAGCCGGAAATAACCTGAAGCTAAAAGCTTATCCGTGATTTGCCGCGTAGCACTATCCTTGGATTTATCTAGAATGGCTATGTCCGCATTTCGGATTTCATTGGTGATGGAAAACCCAAAAAGAATAATCTGGATAATTGGCATTCCAAACAGAATGGTCAGGGTACGCCCATCCCGGAATATATGATAAAACTCTTTCTTGACGAAGGACAAAAATCTTTTCATGGTCGGGCAAGTTGTATGAAAACATCGTTCATGCTCTCGGCATGGAATTGCTTCT
Organism: Catalinimonas locisalis; assembly: GCF_038039535.1. NCBI lineage: Bacteria > Pseudomonadati > Bacteroidota > Cytophagia > Cytophagales > Catalimonadaceae > Catalinimonas > Catalinimonas locisalis. The sequence goes on from NZ_JBBPHP010000012.1 coordinate 9,292, forward strand.
TCAACTGATTAGGTGTATCCAAAGCTTCTATTTTTCCGGCCACCATCATGGAAATGCGATCGCAATATTCCGCTTCATCCATGTAGTGGGTAGTGATAAAAATGGTAACCCCCTCATCAGCAGCTTCATAAATCATCTCCCAGAATTGTCGGCGGGTGATAGGATCAACACCACTGGTGGGTTCATCCAGAAAAATGATCTGGGGACTGTGCAGGGCAGCTACTGAGAAAGCTAATCTTTGTTTCCACCCAAGCGGTAAAGCTTTTACCAGTTGCTTGCGCATTTCAAATAGTTGTAACTTATGTACAAGACTACTACTCTTCTCTTTGATCTGCTTTCGGGAAAGCCCGTAAATCCCTCCGTAAAAACGGATGTTTTCCTCAATAGTCAGGTCTTCGTACAAACTGAACTTCTGGCTCATATAACCAATGTTCTGCTTGATTTTCTCCGACTCCTGATATACATTAAAGCCTGCCACTTTAGCTTCACCTTCCGAAGGACTAAGCAGCCCCGTAAGCATTCGCATGGCGGTAGTTTTACCCGCGCCATTGGCTCCTAGAAAGCCAAAAATTTCTCCTCTTTTCACCTCAAAACTGATCTGGTCTACCGCCTTAAAACTTCCGAAGTGGCGGCTCAGCTTGTGGGCTTCGATAACAAATTGAGCATTCATGAGCCTTGCGTTTCTTCGGTGGTCATCAGTTCCATGAAACGGTCTTCCACAGTAGCCTGTATCGGATTAATTACCAGACGATGATGTCCCAACTCCTTCAGATACGATTTCAGGGATTCCAATATATGCTTCTGCTTAAGCGTAAGGTGAATATATTCTCCGAAAGCATAAGCTGAAGAAGTTTCCGGGTAGGCTCGCAAATTATTGAGCAGTTTGTACATACTTTGATCAGAACTTACTGCCCACAGAGGTTTACTAAAGGTTTTTCTAATCTTATCCGGCTCATCTACTGTCATAATTTTGCCTTTCTGTATCAGCGCCACTCTTTCACACAGGCTTGCTTCATCCATATAGGGAGTGGATACCAGCAGGGTGATACCTTCGCTTTTAAGCTTACGCAGCATTTCCCACAATTCTTTGCGGGACACTGGATCTATACCGGTAGTAGGTTCGTCCATAAAAAGTACTTTCGGACGGTGTATCAGTGCGCAGGAGAGGGCGAGTTTCTGCTTCATCCCTCCCGACAAAGCACCTGCTTTACGATCTTTAAAAGGCTCAATCTGGCTGTAGATATCTTGGATCAGTGCATAATTTTCCTGAATGCTGCTGCCAAAAACAGTAGCAAAAAATTCCAGATTTTCCTGCACACTCAGATCAGGGTACAGAGAAAATCGTCCGGGCATATAGCCTACATGTTGTCTGATTTTGCGATAGTCTTCTACCACATCCCAGCCAGCAACCTTCGCCTTTCCATTGTCAGCCAGCAGTAAAGTGGTGAGGATGCGGAAAAGTGTGGTTTTGCCTGCACCATCAGGACCTATCAAACCAAATAGCTCTCCTTCTTTGATATCCAGATTCACTTCACTCAGCGCCTGCACATCACCGAAATTTTTGGAAATTTGCTCTGTCTGTATCATGATTCGGCTTCATTTGGATTGAATAATACTTCGCCGGGCATACCGATTTTCAGGCGACCATCATTTTTGACCCGCACTTTTATCGCATATACCAGGTCTACCCTTTCTTCCTTCGTTTGAATAATTTTGGGGGTAAACTCCGCCTCGTCCGATACCCAGCTAAGGGTGCCTCGCAAACGATGAAAACTGTCTGCATCCTGATCAATAAGCACCTCTACTTCCTGACCAATTTTCACATCATCTAACTGGCTACCACTGATGTAGGCTCTCAGCTCCAGATAGTCCAGATCGGCCATGCGTAGCAGAGGCGTCCCTACATTGACCATCTCATGCGCTTCGGCCAGTTTCACCAGTATAGTACCATGAAGGGGAGCATCCACGCGAGCATCTTTGATTTGCTCGTCTAGCTGAGTAATGCGGGATTCCATGGTTTCTATTTCAGCAGCCAACGGTCCAAATTCAGTACGGGCGGAAGCTATTTGTCTTTCCAATACTTCCAGACGGTTTTGCAGATCGTCTACCTGCTTGGTAGTTGCGGCTCCTTCTTCAGCCAGAATCTGAAAGCGTTTCAGTTCGCCGGCAGCGTTTTCCCTCTCTTCCTGCAATACATCAAGGCGGGAGGATACTCCCGGCTGACGGGCTTTGATGGCATTGATACCTGCCTTGAGTTCCTGCTTTTTCAGGTGCAGTTGTGTGGTGTCAAGCTGCGCAATGAATTGACCTTCATAAAATTCCTCTCCTTCTCTTGCATCAAAATTCATTATTTTACCAGCCACCTCAGCAGACAACGTCACTTCAGTAGCTTCAAAATTTCCGTAAGCATCGGCCACATCTGAGTCCTGCTGACAAGCAGTAAACAGTAGGGCAAGGGTGAGTATGGTCATCGGTGTTTTCATCAGTAAAGTCCTTTTTCGGTGAGATAGGCAACTTTTGCCTGAATTAATTGAATGTAGTGCAAACTATGGTTGAGTCGGGCTTTTTGTTCTTCATGTACATCATCCAGATAATCTGTCGGTGTAATGATGCCCTGATCCAACTGACGGGAAGCATATTGTCTGATCTGTTGCATCATGCTGATGATTTCTTCATCCTGCTCCAGCAATTGCTGGTACCGGCTCATGTCAGCCTCCTGTTGTTCCAGTTGAATGCGGATATTTCTTTCCAGGTTTTCCTCCTCAGTGCTGAGAATCTGCTGCTGCAAGCTCACTTCTTCCCGCTTTCTTTTGATGCTTCCCCAGTCCATAAATTTCCATTGCAGCCTGACACCCGCCTGATAATAAGGGCTGGTGTTGATCTCAAAAAAGTTGAGCGGATTAGGATATCCAAAACCACCCTGAGCAAAAGCCGAAAGCATGGGCTTATTCTCTGTACTTATCAGCTGAGATTGTGCCCCAAGGTTTTGGGATTGCAAAGCCAGAAGTTCAAGTTCAGGACGATCAATATTGGTATTGGCAATACTAACTTCAGGCGTACGTAAAGCTGTGGCTTCTGTGATTTCAAATCCGGTCAGTGTGCTAAGGGTGTGCAATGCGGCATTTTCCCGGGCAGTCAGTTCAGCCAATTGCTGTTCCAGCCTGGCAATTTTGGAACGCAGTCGCAATGCATCGGCAGGCAAGGCTACTCCTCCCCTAAGTCCAGCTTCAACAGTTTTTAGCTTATCCTGAAGTAAATCTCTGGTGCCCAGCAAAATTTCTTCAGACTGTCGGGCAAGCAGTATGGAAAAATAGCTCTGCTGCACCATAGGTTTGAGCTGCTGAATATTTACCTCCTGTTGCTGCATGTCAATTGCAAGCTGCTGTTCTTCCAGCAATTGGCGAGCAGCTCTGCCTCCACCACTATAGATCGGCTGATTGATATCCAGTGATACCTGCCAGCGCTCCTTGGGGAGTTCAGGAAGTTCAGCTCCTGGCATACTTAGCGGAAACTGAATCACGTCCGACTGATAAGTAGCCTGTCCGTTTAAGTTGAGCTTGGGCAGGTAATCCGCCTGTATGTTTTCTCTGCGAAGCTGACTTACCTGCTGTAGCAATTCCTGTTGCTTGAGCAGTGGAAAATGAGCGATCGCTTCATCCTGACAGGCCTTCAGGCTAAGCGTATCAGCCATTTGGGCTATACCTGAATGCGTATACAAGAGTAAAATGAATAGGCCATATTTCATGGTATTGGCTATTAAATTGAAAATCCGATTTTTCTATTTTACCTAAATGGGTAAATTATGGGTAAAAAAAATTTCAGGGCCGCAAAGCGCTTTTGACAAAATCTGCTACCAGCACTTTTCGCTCCTTTATCAACTTCTGAAATTCAGAGTTATCTACATCCAGCAGTACCTGTATCATTGGTCGGGCAAGAAAAGGAAACAGACAAAGCCCTATGATATTCATAATCACCTGCTTAGGGTGAAATGGTTTGATATTTCCCTGATCTATTTCGTATTGTATAGCCTCCAGAAATGCCTGAATATTTGGCCTTCGTTTATTGGTAAGTACTCTGTTGATAAACTCATCAGGATGACGGTTGAGCTCATTGATGACAAATAGCGGCAGATGCGGATGCTTGATCAGCATGCCCATATAAGCATCTACCATCAGATCAATTTTATTATCCAGGCTCTGCTGAGTAGTAAGTATGGTGTTCAGGCGGTTAACCATCAAATCAAAGGCTTTGCTGAAAACTGCCTCAAAAAGTTTGTCTTTGGTCTTAAAATAATAGTGCAACAAACCTTTGTTGATTTCAGCCCGATCAGCAATTTCCTGCATGCGTGCTCCGCTAAATCCTTTTTGATGGAATATCTCTTCTGCAGCGTAAAGTATTTTGTCTTCCGTGTTAAAATCTTCAGTCATTTTTTACCTGTTTGGGTAATTCATATTATACTACACGTAAGAAAGCTGATTGTGTTACCCATATGGGTAAATTTTTTTTATGATATATGATAATTTAAGATTTCTAAAATGTGCCGTATTTTTCTATAAGTATATAAGGATAAAAATACTTCTAAACCCGGAGTACGTTTTGACGTTATCTATATGCAAATACCATTTTTTTTAACTAGAACCTATCATAAATTTTTAGCTATGGCCATACTTGGCAATATCATTAAATCCGCTCTGGAACTGACGGATAAGGTAGTTCCTGAGTCTTCACCAGTAGAAGAACAACAAGAAGTGCTACAGCAGCTTCTGAAAAAAGCAAAGAATACTGCTTTTGGAAAATACTATAATTTTGCCTCACTTCTGAACGAAAAAAAAATACCTGAGGCATTTGCAGCTACTGTTCCCTATCACGACTATAACCAAATCTTTGAAGAGTGGTGGCAAAGGCAGTTAGAAGGAGGTGAAGACATCACCTGGCCAGGAAAACCCAATTATTATGCGCTGAGCTCTGGTACCACCGGTGATAGCGCTAAAAGAATTCCTATCACCGATGATATGCTGGATGCGATTCGTAAAACGGGAGTGGCACAGGTACTAGCCCTTTCTAATTTTGATCTACCTCCCGATTTCTTTGAAAAAGAAGTGATGATGCTGGGCAGTTCTACCGACCTTGGTCATAATGGTGATCATCTGGAAGGAGAAATCAGTGGAATCTCCGCCAGTAATATACCCTCATGGTTCAGAGGCTATTATCGCCCCGGACCTGATATTTCCGCGCTGGAAGATTGGGATGAAAGAGTAGAGCAGATTGCCAAAAATGCCAAAGATTGGGACATCGGAGCGTTGAGCGGTATACCTTCCTGGAATGAGCTAATGCTAAAGAAGATCATTGAATATCATAACTTAAATCATATCCATGAAATCTGGCCCAGCTTGAGCGTATTTACTTCTGGCGGTGTAGCGTTTGAGCCTTATCGCAAAAGTTTTGAAGCGCTCCTTGGCCATCCAATCACCATCATTGATACTTATCTGACTTCAGAAGGTTTCATCGCTTTTCAGTCTCGCCCTAATGAACATATGGCCATGAAACTTTCTACCAGCAATGGTATTTACTTTGAATTTGTGCCGTTTAAAGACGAACACATAGATGAAAATGGAGCTATCGTTCAGGGCACCAAAGCTTTGACGCTGGATGAGGTAGAAGAAGGGGTAGATTACGCCCTTATTATTTCAACCGTATCAGGAGCATGGCGATATATGATAGGTGATACCGTGCAATTTACCAATAAAGAAAGAGCCGAAATTATCATTTCTGGCCGCACCAAGCATTTTCTGAACGTGGTAGGTTCTCAGCTTTCTGTACTGAAAATGAATGATGCCATTAAGCACCTGGAAGAAAAGTTTGATATAGGAATTCCCGAATTCACCGTCGCTGCGGTACGCCCTGAGAACGACTATATCCACCATTGGTATCTGGGCATTGATGGCGATGGACAAACTGACGAACAAGTACTGGCTAAGGCATTGGATGATCGACTGAGAAGCGTAAATAAAAACTATAATGTAGCAAGGGACAAAGCCCTGAAAGATGTCAAAGTTACGGTAGTCTCTCCCGGTGCTTTTTATCAGTGGAATGATAAGCAAAAGAAAAAAGGGGGGCAGGTGAAAATGCCAAGAGTGATGAAAGAAGAAGAATTCCAGGAATGGAAAGAGTTTACCAGCAAGCTCTAATTGCTACAACTCGTCATCTTCTATTTCATCTTCAATCGGTAGAAAACTATCATCTGCATCAATAATTTCCATTACCTCTTCAGGCGACATATACAGTCGCCTGATTCTTTCTTTATAAGCGAGAGGTATCTGGGCATGGTCCAGAATAAAATGCTTGGTGCTGAGTATTTCACTACCAAGATGATGGTTGATTGCGTACAGGTCTGCTCTCTGCTCTGCTTTCATCAGATATTTTTCTGAGGTCATATAGCCGATACCAAAACGTAGGAGGGCAAATCCACTTCTATTCTTATAATCCATGATATGCCCCAGCTCATGTCCAAACCAACCTACCAAAGCATCGGTAGGCAGTTCTTCAATAGGTATAGATTTATTTTTTAGTTTAAGGGCCGGTGTGATTTTAACTATATACCTTCTCTTTTTCTTACCCTGGAAAATGCCGTACCACTTGGGTTGAGCCTGCATAAAGGATTTGATAATATCTTTGCGAAATACAAAATCTATGGGAGTCTCGGCAAGTTCAGGATAATGTGATAAAGCCTCAATCACTTCTTTCCTGATAATTTCCGGTATGTTTTTGTTTTGTGTAAAGTCTAATGAGTCAGAATTAACAAATTTATCTGAAAATAGACCGTTTGTAGGCTTGAATGTTTTAGTTTCATCTTCTTTTCCATAAATAACTAACCAACTTACAGAGCATATCAGTAAAGAAACAAGCACTAGGCTTCGTCGCATAAAGTTTTAATAATTCTTGGAGAATGTTTACAACAAAGTATCAACTCTTTTTGAGCCCTGAATTGTTTCAACCGAGCTCACACATTTCTAATCCAACTTCTCAGAATTTGTAAAGTAGTAAGTAGTGCTATATCAACCAAACATGTTTTCTACCACTTCTATACGCAGGTTGCCGCTCTCTTCTTAACAGAAAAAAAAGTAGCTACTACAGAGTAATAGCTACTTTCAAATTTACTATTTAGTCCAACCTTATTGCTTCATGATTTTTCTGTCTATAATAAATTCATCATGTGTTATTCTTAAGATATAAGCTTCACTCGCTAAGGCAGAAAGGTCAATCTCAATATAATCTTCACCATTCATCAGCACATTTTCATTTACAATGGTAGAACCCGTAACAGTTGCGATCAGGATGTTGACTTCTCCATAAACTGATTGATTGAACTTAACATTCAGATAATCAATAACCGGGTTGGGATAAGTGCTTACACTAACTGTAGTCGCTTCTACACTCTCTACCAAATCGGCCTCTGTCAACACCAGTCCCTTATCACCACCAGCTATTTTCAGTGCAGCTACTTCATTTGCAAAACAAGCATTGACAGCAGCTCCTCCTAATCCATCTGGCTGTATACCACTGGTATTTAAGTAAAGTTTATCAAGTTGAGTACCATCTTCTCTGTAGGCAAACTCTATGGTATTTGCGCCATTATTGAGATTAAATGGTGCACCTGTTACATCATTCCAGGCAAAATTGTTACTGATCGTAATTCCCTGCCACCATTGTATCCAGTTTCCTCCATTTATTCTTACCCAGAAAGAATCGTTTCCACTGGAAGTAGCTTTTACTCTGGCAAAAAGGTAGTAGGCTCCAGTTTGCTGTACACTAAAGTTGTACTTCAGTATAGCTTGCTGACCTGTAGGAGCAGCGGTTAAACTATTTCCTGAAAGTTTTACAACATAAGCATTTCCAGAAGCTATATCATCAGCCACTACGTTCCACTGGCTACCCAACTCACTTGCGCACTCAGCTTCCAGCCAAACCTCTTCAGGACTAAGAACCGGAGGTTCGTCACAGAATGTATTCACCTCTACATTAGAAAATTGAGCTGAAGCTAATGAATTGTTATCATGTGCTGTTAGCGCCAAACCTATCAGTACATTGCTTTGCATACCAATTTCTACGCTGCCCAGTACTGCCCACTGCTGAGAAGTATTTTCGCGGTAGTAGCCAGTGAAGACCGAACCTTCTCTAACTATCCGTAACCACTCAGGAGCACTACCCGCAGTATTTGAGAAGGACATAGTACTACCTGTATTGACCCTGTACTGGAAGTTTACACCTTGTCCGGGAGTCACTATCATCATAGCATGTTTAGCGTTTGCAGCAGTACTTTCTCTAATCATTACCCCTGCTTTAGCCCAGCTGTTAACCCCTGCCAAATCACTCACCTGAACTATGATTTCTCCATCACAAGCTAAAGGCTGGTATACGTATCGGAACTGGTCGAAAGTACCCCAGATATCACTACCTGAAGCGGTTACCTCAAATCCACCGGCAGCATAACATGCTTCTCCGCTACTGTTTCCACTTCCTATGTAGGTAGAATTCCAGGCAGAAGGTAGTGGTCCACAATCAGGCGCTTCTTCTACAGTGACGACCACTACATCAGTTGCTGTACCTCCGTCATCATCAGTAACAGTAAGCAGTAAAGTGTGAATACCTGCTGGCAGATTTACTGTAGGGTTCACACCCGTAGCAAGCTGCACCCCGCCTTCTGTCCATACATAACTTTCAATGCTACCATCACTATCTGAAGAAGCACTACCATCTAATTGAACTGTAGCAAAGCCGTTTTCCGCTGCCACTACCAGCTGATCAGGACCTGCTGAGGCTACCGGCGATTCGTTGCTGGTGGTCAATCCAAGTACCTCTATTGCTGCCACAGTAGGTCTATTGACAGAAGCGTCCATCAGTATGGTCAAGACTCCATCTGTAACTTCAACATTCTCAAACTCTAATACCAGGAACTTCTGCTGAGTGGCACCTGGTCCAACACCTTCGGCAAACAAATCCAGATCATTTTGAACCAGATTACCTTCAATAGTAATGTCAAATATTCGCTGTCCTAGCTGTACAGCAGGTCCGTTGTATCCGTAGTACAGTTCAGCATGATGCGTACGGATAGTATAAGTACCGTTTGGCACAGCGATGTTGTAGATGAGTATACCACCATTTGCCTCCGAACCTCTCTCTGTTTGATAAAGCGCAGGCGCATTCAAATTACTGTTCTGGTACGTATGGTTGCTATTGTGGTATGCAGGATTGATACTTGCATCAGCTGTGAAGGGGTCTCCATTAAAGTTCAGAGTAGGTCCTCCGGCATTGATGCGTATCGCACTGATTACATCCGGGGCTTCTTCTACAGTGATGACCACTACATCGGTAGCTGTACCTCCGTCATCATCAGTAACAGTAAGCAGTAAAGTGTGAATACCGGCTGGCAGGTTTACTGTAGGGTTCACTCCTGTAGCAAGCTGCACACCTCCTTCTGTCCAAACATAACTCTCAATGCTGCCATCACTATCGGATGAGGCGCTACCATCTAATTGTACAGCAGCAAAGCCATTTTCTCCTGCTACCACTTCCTGATTAGCTCCTGCTGAGGCTACCGGTAATTCATTGCTGGCTGTCAATCCAAGTACCTCTATCGCTGACAGTTTTGGCTGGTTTACTGACGCGCTAAAGTTTAAGTTTAAGGTTCCATCCGTAACTTCTATTTCTACTTCTTTCACCACCGCTGTCATGCTTCCTACATCAGCGATGATATCATAACTGCTAAGTCCCGGAACAGCATTTCCTTCTGCACTCACACTAAATACCCGCTTGCCAGCACCTCCGGCACCACCATTGGTAGCTCCAAAGTATATCTCTGCAAAATGTAGCCTCACCAAATAGGTCCCGGTAGTTACAGGTATGTTGTAGGCGAAACTTTGCAAATTCTGCAATGTGCTGCGTTCTGTCAGATATAGCTCATCAGAACTTGTACCTGCAATGTTGGTAATATTAGTATTGGAATATGACTTACCATTACCACTAAAATACTGGTCAGCTACAAAAGTTTCTCCATAAGCATTTACCTGCCCGCCACCCGCATTGATACGAATAGCAGAGAATACATCGGGTGCTTCCTCTACAGTGATGGTTACTTCATCAGTAGCAGTAGCTCCATCGTTGTCTGTTACTGTTAAAGTAAGCTCATGGACTCCTGCTCCAAACTCTAGCTGAGTGACAGCATTCGCACCATTATATAGCACTGTACCACCTTCATTCCAACTGTAATTTACAATCTCTCCATCTGTGTCGCTGGAAGCACTACCGTCAAGCCTAACGCTTAATTCTGCAAACCCGGAAGTAGGATCAGCACTTGCTACGGCAGTAGGTGGCTCATTCGGTTCAACATACTCTATTACCTCAATACCACCTATACTTGGACGGTTTGTACCTCCCTCGCTCGTAGCTGATGTAAAGAAGATATTGAGTATTCCATCATTTACGGTAACAGGGTTTTGAGGTGCAAAAACTACTCCCGTAGCAGAAGCATTGCCTGCTTCAGCATAAATGTTATAGTTGTCAAGCACCTTGACACCTTCAATGAAAACATCAAACAAACGAGGGCTACCATTTCCTATGGAAGCACCACCAGGAGTTCCAAACCAAATTTCAGCCATATGCAGTGCAATCAGATACTGGTTAGATTCTCCAGATACAGGAATAGCATAAGAGAAACTTCCATTGTTACTGTCAGCACTTCTTTCTGTCTGATATACTGTTCCGTTAAGGTTAGTAATATCTGTTCTATTGGAAGTTTTGTTGCTTCCTGCAAAGTACTGATCAGCCTGAAAATCCTTACCATCCATCGTAATCGCTGGACCACCAGCATTAATTCGGATAGCAGTTACATCAGAACCACATCCTTCGTCTACCACTCCGTTACAATTATTATCCAAGCCATCACAGATCTCAGGAGCTCCGGGATAGATATTTGGATTACCATCATTACAATCTACTTCATTGGTAAATCCATCACCATCTGCATCTATCGGTCCTCCGTCAGGATTAACGTTGATACTGAAGTTGCGACTGAATGTATTGTTCGCTGCCTGACCATCGTTCAGGGTCAATACAACTTGTGCTGTACCACTTAAATTAGATACAGGTGTGTAGGTTAAATCGCCGGTTTCCACATTTACTACTGGCTGTCCTGTAGAAGTAAACAGCTCGGGAGCATTAGTCACTAAACTAAAGCTTAAGGGTTGTTCTACCTCATCATCACCATCATCAATATTGAAGGCCCAACCGAATACGGTTTGCTCCTCCAGACTTGTATTAGTGGTAGCATTAGCCGACAGGTCAAAGAATGGCTCGTCATTGACCGGCGTAACTGAAATTGTGACGGTAGCTAACTCTGAGTTTTCATATCCATCATTTACCAGGAAGGTAAAGCTATCCGGCCCATTTTCTGATACATCATTCAGTTCAGCATCAGGTGTATAGGTTAAGTCAGGAGCTTCGCCGCTTAAAGTTCCATAAGATGGAACATCAAGGATGGTGTAGCTTAGCTCATTATTATCAGCATCAATGCCACCCAGACTAATGTTGATTGGTGTATCTTCCTCAGTAGACAAGCTCTGAGCTGTAGCCACAGGTGAGAGGTTAGCAACACCCGTAAGCGTTATCAGCAGAGGCTCTTCTGAATAATCATTATTCACCACTAAAGTAGCCTCTTTGTCTCCTGATGTCATAGGCACAAAGTTTACAGTAATACTGGTTGACTCTCCACTAGTAAGCTGTGTCTCAATGCCTGTTTGGTCAATTTCAAAGTCAGCCGCATCTTCCCCGGTAATTTGTAAAGAAGAGATGTTCACAGTAGGATACCCAGGCTCACCAATATTGGTAATACTAATTGTCTCAGCACTGCTGGTTTCAGTCTCTATGATGCCATATTCAACACTCTCAGGAGTTGAAGCAAGCAGCTGAGGTACTGCACCCGCTACATTTAAAGTAAAGGTTTCGCTAGCATCCAAACCGTTATAATCGGTGATGGTCACTGCTATTTCATAGCTAGCCTCAGCATTGAACGGAGGTGTCCCACTCAGCATGCCTGTATTCTTGTCAAGTACCAGCCAATCCGGCAGAGCCTCCAGAGTCTGATTTACATTAGCAGTGTACATGATTTTGTTTCCAGGATACCCATTGTCAAAGAAAGCAGAAAGATCATATGAGAATGCCTGATTTACCGTTGCTACTGCATCATCAATAGGTAAGGCAAATGGCACTGCTTCCGGACGAATATTGATAAAGTAGAATGTATTATCATTCCAGTCACAGTTTGCCGAACCGGCACCACAACCATTTCCGATGAAATCCTGCAACACTATATATTCATTAGGGATTATGTTGCCATTATGGTCTATCGCTCTATACACTCTCACACCTAGCAGAGTAGCATTATTCTTACCTGAGGTAGTTTCTCCAGAGACATTGATTCGGAAAGGCTGATTGATAGTATTGGCAGCATCAAAATTAATGTTTCCACTATTATCTGCTTTGCGAGGCAGTAGTGTCTGATACCAAAACTGATTGTGATTAAAATTAATACCTCCCACTGTACCTGATCCATTTACCTCCACAAACTGAGCCCCATTTGAACCTGGACCACCATGTAAAGCTGACAACTGTATACCTATCACTGGTTTGCTAGGATCTGCCTGCACGAATGTGGTAGAAAGTATCATGTCTCCTTCGTAACCCCCATCAATGTTTTCTGGTAGTGGAAAGTTTGAACTGGGGTTGGTTGTAGGAGAGGCTGTTACTTCTCCTTCATCATTTACATAACTCAGCATACTGGTCTGGAAACCGAAAGCATTAAACACTTCCTGTGCAGTGATCTCGTCTCCTCCTTCTGGCTGAGGTGAATAGGCTCCATGGAGGGTAGCGCTCACATCCTGTGCATTATCAGCATTGGTAATGAATGAGATGGGCTGCACAAAGATACCATTATTACCGTTGCCGGTAGTTCCAATGAAAGTCAGGTTGATATCACGGAACTCTCCCGGAGCAATGGTAATGGGTAGTTCCACAGAAGCTTCTCCATCCGGCAAGATTTCATATTCAAACTCCGTAGGAACAGGAATTACAATCTCAGTGATGGTCATTGCACCTGTTCCTTCGTTTTTCAACCTCATTACGTTGGAGTCATGTACCAGCGCCTGCCCAGGGTCGCCCAAACGATGGAAAGTATAATAATCGTTTGCGGGAAAACCACGATTGGTACCTGGTACTTTCGTCATGTTCTCGATCGCCAAGAGCGCTCCGCTGGCAGCCTCAACTGTAAAGCTAAAAGTTTTCTCTGCTACATTCCCATTATTATCTTCTGCGATAACTACCAAAGTATGCTCCCCTACTTCATCTACTACTACGGCTTCGCTATAAGTTTGTGCACCCTGGCTGTCAAGATTGTACGTCAGACTGGCAATGCCTCCGCTTTTGCTATTGTCTGCTGCCTGAAGGCTAATGCTTACGCCTCCTCTGTACACATTTTCTTCAGGTGAGTAGCCTTCAAATTCTGCCAAAATTGTAGGAGGCAATATGCTTTCATCCACAGGAGACAGTCTTACATAATTGACTTTAGTATTGCTACCCCCTGTCCCCTGCGTTAACACAAGTATCCCGTCTGTCACTTCAACGATTTCTGTGCCTTCAGCGGTATGAGTTCCCAGTGGCCCATTTACTTCTTCATCAAAAGTTACAACGGTTACTCCATTTACTTCTACCTCATGCATGCTATCATCATCAGTACCCGGGTCACCCACACTTACATTTACATAGTAGAGTCCGTTGGGCAGTTCTATCATCCAGTCGCGAGGAGGATACTGTAAAGGAGAATTCAGATGGTTAATGATATTAAGAGTATTTTCTAAAGCACTCACACCATTGATTTGTCTGTTTCTGGTATTTGCAGTAGCATCAGCAGGAGTGGTAGTGCCTGGCTCAACCCAACCGAAAGATAGAGGCTGCCCGCCTACAGTTTTTGTACCAAACGGCAAGCCAATATCATCAACATACCCTTCAGGAGAAGTGACAGAGCCATCCTGGAAGTTGAACTGATAGGTCCATACAATTTCTTCTGTCACAGAAAGGTTAATCTCCATACTGGCTCCAACATACCCCGGAGCAGATGCAATAACAGTTGCTGAATAATTACCCTCTGTTAAGCCAGTTACATTTACATTAAACGCCATAGGTGAGCCTATAGTCACTTCATCGGGCAGTACCACCCAGTCCTCTGAAGCTGTCAAGGTCACATTATCTCCAGCAATTCCACTGTTAGCACTCAGGGTTGCTGTTTGGGCCAAAGCCTCTCCTTCTGTGCCTACTATAAAGTTCAGTGAAGCAGGATTTAAGGTCAGTAGCAAAGAACCTTCTTCGTAAGGTTTCACATTGCTCAGTACAAACATATAATCCTGATAATCTCCGTTAGAAGCATCTTCAAAACATACCAGATAGCTATTGGCTATTACGTTTCCTTCTCTATCCTTCACAGGATAAATACGGGCTCGGTGTGCAACACCACCGGTATTGATTGCATCTTCGGTATAGTTGAACCTTTCAAATGACTTTGACTCTACATAGATTCCAAAGAATGCTCCCTGTGGATTGAATTCGGTAGTACCGCTACTAACTGCTGGATACAAAGTCTGTGCCTCGCTAATGCCGTCAGCAAGAATACCTACTTCATGAGTGGTTACAGAACCTTCTATATTCGTATACCATCCAAAGGGAAGCTCCTCTGCAGGAGAATAGCGACCTACTGGAGCTATAGAAATATTACCCGCCCCTGCTTTTACAAAAAGTGGCGCAATCACTTCTTCTCCTTCAGGAGCAGGGTCGGTACCATTGGCCAAACTTGTCCAACCAACGTTGATACCGATTCCTAAAGCATCTACAACTGCCTGCAAAGGTGGTTCCTGACTGCCCTCAAAACCTGACTTTTTCAAAGCGTGCAGCCCAACACTTATACTTTCATTTTCATCATCATTGCTTTCCAGTAACAGGCTGGCTTCCTGGTAGCCCAGATCATTCTGGTTAAGATCGGGCTGATAAGTAATGGTATAGACTGTAGATTCACCAGGCTGTAATGTTATTGTACCTGCTCCACTCAGGCTAAACTGACTGGCAAAAAGCCCACCAATGCTAATACTATTGATTGACAGGTCGGCAGTCCCTTGATTGGTCACAGTCAACTCCTGCTCATCTGTCTGACTACCTTCAGTATTCACGGTAGTTTCAAAGATAAGCTCACTAGGTTCTACTTTGAGCTGCGCTACCGGAGTGGCCTGATCATCCGCCCGTAAAAGAATCAATTGTTGGTTTAGGTTACCATCTCTGTCGTACTGGGCCATGTAGATATTACCAGTATTTACGTCTTCTACTATCTCCAGGGGATCGTCTAAGCCTTGCAAACCTGGTACATCCTCATAAGCCTGTATTACGTCACCACTATTATTACCAGGCTGCAACACAATGATATCATCCTGACCACTGAAACGAGTTACCAATAGCAGTCCTTTCATCGCTCCACCGAAGGCATTACTCTTATACTCTATGGCTCCGTTTGGTGACTTGTTTTTTCCAAAGTCAAATGCAGGCTCTATATAAGCAGGATCTGGCCCCAGGTTATCCGGATACTTGGCCACATCTGTATAAGAGCTTTCCTGCTGTCCTGGTAATCCACTGTACGCTATACCTCCATGGTTAAGTATAAACTCTCCGCGTAGTGGATTGGGGTGCCCATGATAACTTCCCTTAAACGATTTGAACAACCAGTCTTTCTGCGTTTCTCCACCTATTACGCCCGGTATAGTAGTGTCTGTAAAAAGTGTGCCATCAGGACGACGTACCGGAGCATAGTCGGCTGAAGCAGGTGTATTAGGGGAATTACTGTTATTCCCAGCCGTTCCATTGGTAGGTACATATAGCCACCCATTGGTATGCCAAACGAGGTCATATGCATTCCTCACTCCGGTAGAGAAAATGGTCAATGGAGAGTTGATGGCATAGGGATTATAAGTACCATCTGACATCGTTATGCTATTAGCAGGAGCATTATTGATTACACTGATATTATCAGTAGTATAAGCATCTAGCGGCCAGCTATTTTCATCCAACAAATCCAGATCTAGTTTCAGTACTGCACCGGCAAGTAAGCGTTCAGGACGGAATCCCCAGGCAGGATCAATCTCTCCACCTGCTGTATTACTTCCCTGGCTGAGGTAGATATCTCCTTCAGGGCCAAAAATAATGCTGTTGGTCAGGTGATCTTTGAGTGAGCGAGGAAGGTGAATTACAACATCCTTTACAGTAGAAAGATCAGGACCACTCAATTGGGTGATCATACCATCCCACTCGGGTCCATCTGATAAAGTAAGGGCACTGTGGGTAACATAAGCAATCAGGTTATCGGCAGTTGCCTCAGGAGCAAAAGTTAAACCTATTATTAAACGATCGTTATTATCACGTGCACCAGCAGTTGGATGAGGAGCTCCATTGAGCTCAGGGGTAAGGATTTCCAGGTTAGAAAGCGAACCATCCGCATTGATATCCCAACGTTTGATCACCTCGCTGGTAGTACTACCATAAAGTTTACCATCTGGGCCGATTACTAGGCTGGAAAAACGATCTTCTATACCTTCTCCCAAAGCTGTCCCTTTCACCTGCGTAAAGCTTACACCTGCCAGGTCAGCGGGTGGATTGGTATCATCGTCGGTACCGGTAGTAAAGCCTGACTCAAAAGTTAAAAAGGTCAGACGGTCATTCAAATCACCAATAAGGTTAGCTTCTACTCCATCTATACGGAAAATATAATCTGACAGCGGATCCAGACGATCTATAGGTGTAAGAATAATAGCATCTCCTCCTCCGGTATCATTCACGTTGGCAGCTACTTCTACCTGATCATTAGGCCCATTGTCTTTGATCAATTTTACATTGCCGCTCAGGGTAGTTTTATCCAGTTCGTATCCATCTGGTGTTAACAATCCTACTACGATCTGGAAGCTGTTGAGCGCAACTCCGGTAGCCCCATCAGCAGGATTTACACCTGTAAAATAGGGTTCAGTAACCTCCTCAGGAGTGATGCTAAAGTCTTCAAAACTGTAGACTACCGGTACATTCGCATCTTCTCTACGCTTGGAAGCAAATATACCTCCGAAGCTCACCTCCTGCCCGTCTACATTCGCGCCATTGATTAGGCTGGCATATAAGGGCATGGTTCCCATTTCCACTTCACTTCCATTGTTAAGCGTGTAAAAAGCGGTGAGCGTAAGTTCCGCAGGATTAATCAGCAAGCGTAACTTCACTTCGCTGCTATGCAGTCCGGTGATAGCTTCAATCATGATCTGAGTCTCATCCGGAGAAAGTCCGTTTTCCTCTGATCGTAACTCAATAGTACTATTGTTACGAACGACTAACTTCACATAGTTATCCTCATCGGTACCAAACCATAAACCGGCCTGCTCAAAATTATTGGTGCCATCCGAGTACGGATTGATGATAGTAGTCTCAAGGTTAAAGCTTCCACTGTTAGCATTGAAACCAACACCCAGTGTATTGATTTGCGAATTCACTTCATCACTAAATCCTTCACCACTTCCATTTCGGGCAAAAGCTAAACCTTTTGCTGCATCTATCTGTAGAGTTCCTGAAGAAAGGCTTAGACGTGATGGTTCTAAACCAGGTACCTGTGGGTTACTAATTGTGCCATCTGCTGTCAACCTTGCAGAAGGTGCATCAACCATTGTAAAACCTGTATTCTCAATACCTCCTTCAACTCCAGTAAAATTCAGCGTAAAGGGCAAAGTCTGCACGATTTCTTCGCAGGCCAGCGTACTGATAGGCGAACAGATTACTACGGGCTCATTCTCTGCTCCTATTACTTCTATCGCTGAGATGATCGCATTGTTTACAATTGAAGTGAAATCAATATTCAAAGTACCATCAGTGACTGTGATGTTCTCAAAAGTACGGATGATAGCTGTTCCCGGAGTTACAACCTCAGCATTCAGGTCAAAGTCAGCTAATGCACCCTGACCATTTTCTATATTCACGTTGAATACTCGGTTACCTGTTCCTCCCTGGGCTTCTCCAGTGGTTCCGGGTACACCAAAGTAGGGTTCTACGAAATAAAGTTTAACCGTTAAAGGCTCATCAGATTCAACTGGAATCTGGTAGCCAAAAGGTAATCCAAAATCACCTGTACCTGCCTGAGCAAATCTATACTCTAAGAATAAGGGGTCCTCTTCGGTGCCTTGTACATCAAATGATTTGGAAGATATCTCAGAAGAGCCTGTCAGGTACTGATTATCCAGTTGCCAGGTGTTATTCTGGCTGTCTGTATATGCTAACGTTCCCCCTGCATTAATCCGAGTCGTTTCAGCTACCGGAGGGGTAGAGTCTGCCGGTCTGATGTTACGAGCAATAATAACTACATCCTGATAATCAAAACCTGAAACATGCTCCTCAGTAGCGATGATGTACGCATTCTGCTCTCCTGGCAAAGGATATACTCTTATATGGTGTGGAATGGCACCTGAAAAAGTATTGAGGGCATCCTCACTGTAAAGTGTTCTGTTGTTGAAGAATGGCCAATAGTTATAAAAACCAAATGATTCCAAACCAGGATCAAAGCTTAGGTTACCACTTATTTGTGGATTGAGCGTTTGTCCATTTCCAGAAACACTATTTTGAACAGTAAACAGTTCATTTAGGGAGCTCGCCTGTCCTGAACCGTACCAGCCAAAGCCAACAATTGGATTATTATTTTCAGGTCCGTAGACTGATAACACCTCCAAAGTCACAGGCGCATCGGTAGCACGCTCAAACATTTGCATGCTCACTTCATCTCCCAGTAAACTGTTGTATGTTAAACCATTCGCCAGATTGATTTGATTAGTGGCTGGATTTTGATCTCCTACGTTCACTGCTATTCCGTATGTATCCAGTATCCATTGTAATGAAGGTTCGTTACTGCCACCTGTACCTTGCTTGCCCAAACCACTTAAGCTTGTCTGCTTACTTTCAGCATCTGTTCCTGTTACTTCTACACTTGCAAACTTAGGACCGTTACTAGTCGGGTTAAAAGTTACTTTTATACTTGCAGAAGCTCCCGGTGCTAATGATGCAGGCAAAGTACTTTGATCAACGACAAATTCTGAAGCATCAGTGCCCGTCAGATTTATATTGATATTGTTAAGCTCTGCATTCCCATTGTTGGAAATGAACACGGTAAAGTCCTCCCCTGCTCCGCTACCTACTATTCCATCTGTCACTATTTTTTCAGGACTCAGGGCAATTACTGCTCTGGGTGCAGCCTGGTTGCTTGGCTTGATCAATGTGATTCTGTTTGCACTATATTCTGACACATAGATATTTCCGGTATTAACATCTTCCACCAGGTCCAGTGGACCGCTCAAATTGGTGAAGCCTGGAATTCCTACTTTGGAAGTACCAATATCTCCATTAGTACCATCTGGAACTAAGGCAATAATATCACTTCCTCCGCTATAGCGCACTACCAACATACTACCTGTCAGATTACCATTTTCAGCATTGCTTCTGTACTCAATTACACCATTGGGTGATTTGTTAAACTCAAAGTCAAAAGCAGCGCCACGATAATTGGGATCAGGTTGCACCCCATTGTATACCGCATCATCAGTGTCTGCATCTCCTCTGTTTAATACAAATTCTCCGCGTAAAGGATTAGGATGGCCATAGTAACCGATAGAAGCATTAGGGTCAATTCTAAACAACCAGTCACGTTGTACCTTATTTCCGTTAACCGCAGGAATCTGAGGGTAAATGCTGTGGTCATAAAAGGTACCATCCGGACGACGCGTTCCATCAATGGAAGCAGGAGAATTTGCTCCGGCTGCCGTACCATTAGTAGGTACATATAACTGGCCATTGCTATGCCATACCAGGTCATAGGCATTACGAACCCCTGTAGCATAAAGCGTGAGAGGGGCATCTATATGGTAAGGATTGTACATTCCATCCAGAGTAGGTGAGTTTACATCCACACTATTGATTGCCTGAGCACTCATGGTAGTCATCGCATCAAGAGGCCATTCAGATGCCGGAAGTTTATCCAGATCAAGTCTCAACACTGCTGCGGAAAGAAGTCTTTCCAGACGATTACCCCATGCATTATCAGGGGCACCACCGGCACTGTTACTACCCTGGTTGAAATACAGCACATTGGGTTCACCAGGTTTGAAGGCAATGCTATTGGTGAGGTGATCTTTTTTAGACCGAGGTAAGTTGGTTACAATAAGTTCTTCTACTTCAAGGTTTTGACCGCTCAACCTGGAAATTTTACCATCCCATTCAGGAGCATTGTTAAGTCCACCGGAACAATGGGATATATAAGCAATCAGATTTTCTGCTGTTGCATCCGGGTCAAACGTAAAACCAACAGCTGACCTTGCTCCATATTTTTGAATCAGTACATCAAATATTTCCTCATTGGAAAGGGTTCCGTCCGCTTCAATGGTCCAGCGATGAACTTCTCCCCCTATAGCTAATCCATAGAATTTGCCATCAGGACCTATGGTAAGTGAGGTATAACCTGCACCTGAAGCTACTGTTCCTGCTTTGGTGAAAGCCACCTGATCAAGATCTCCACCGCCCACTGAGGAACCTGATCCGGTGGTAAAAGTAGAGGAGAAAGCTTCAAAAGCTACGCCCGTCAAATCGGTAACACCGTTAATTTCAAACCTATAGGTAGTATTCGCTTCTAGTGGTATTGCGGGGGTAAGGTTGATTGCATCACCTCCGCCGGTTCCTCCCACATTGGCAGGTATCTCGGTGTCGTCAGCATCCTTGAAAAGTTTTACAGTACTATTCGTAATAGAGGTATTGTCCACCCCATAGTTACCTATTTCATTGGCATTCGGCAGATATAAATCATTTGCTGAAATATTGGTATTTAGCGCTATATTACTTGAACCATCCGCAGGAATGACACTGAGTACACGAGGAATTAGTGAGCCACCACCCAAAGATTCTATCAGAACCGTATTGATTTTTGTATTGGTTCCTCCTGCAGCGTCTAAGGTTAATGCACCATCCTCTACACTCACTATTATAGTTACTGTTTCATATTCTTTAGCTGCCGAACCCTGGAATTGACTGATAGCGCTCACCCCTTCTATATTGATGGAATGTTGGCTATCGTATCCATTGGTACTACCAGGCTCATCACCTACGGTAACTGTTATCTGGTATTCACCATTGGGTACTCCAATTTCCCAGATACCCTCAGTAGGATTACCACTGCTTCCACCCGTGTCGCCATATTGCATGTGGATGATAGTATTCAGTAATAAATCTATACCAACACGCTCACGGTTACGGCCATTGGTAGTCAGATCCAGTCCGGTTTGACCATCAACTGTCAACCAACCGTAATCGTAACCTTCCGGTGTCATTTTCATGCCATACGGTTGCCCATCATCTTTCAGATATCCTTCAGGTGCTTCAGTAGCAGTATTTGAGAAGTTGATGTTTACTGCAAAAGCAGGAGGACTAACTTCTGTAACCCTAAGGTTTATAGATAATTGAGCATCCTGATAACCATCTGCTGAAGCAGTGACTAATGCATTGTAAGTGCCTACTGATAAAGAAGCAGCATCTACGCCAAACTCAAGATTACCAAGTTCCTCTGCCGGAAGTACTATCCAATCTTCGGAAGCATTAAATGTAATGGCAGGTGTACCTTCACTGGAAAATAATTCAGCGGTTTGAGAAGTAGCGATCTCTCCTTCCTCAACACTAAAGTTAAGTGAAGAAGGAGAAAAACTAAGTTGTGGCCCTGCATTATACTCGGTAATAATAACCGAACTGATTTTCGTATTTCTTGCTGATGGATCATCAGCGTCAATGGTCAGCTTTCCATCAGTAACTTCTACGATTGCACTGCCACTGGTGAAACGCGAAGCATCTCCAGCTGCTGCGTCATGATTTACAGCATATAAATTAATGGCAGTTGATCCTTCTACATTAATATGATGAATAGGGGCCTCTGCTGGATCACCATCCTGATTAGGATCTCCTACACTTACATTGACCTGATAGAAACCATTCGGCACCTCTATTTCCCAAACCCCTTCATTGGCACGGTTTCCTGTCCATGCAGCTACATCATTGCCCTGCATATGCACTAAGGTATTTTGCAATATGGTGAGACCCGCAATATTGCGATTCCTTCCAACTCCATTTGAAGGAGTGGTTAAATCAATAGGTAAACCATCGGATAGTTTTATCCAGCCGTAGGTCATCCCATCACCTTTGTCGCCATAAGCTTGTCCAAAATCTTTGAGATAACCAGCAGGTGGTGTAGTAGCTTCATCCTGGAAGTTAACCTGTATTACCAAGGGTTCAATAGTAGACGTTGTTACTTCCAGGGTCACAAGTAACTCACCTGAAACATAACCCTCTGCGATAGCAAATACTGAGGTAGAATAGACATCAGGTACCAAACCTTCGGCATCAATTCCAAAGCTTAAATTTCCTACAGAAGGATTCTCAGGTAGAATAAGCCAGTCAGCTTCCGGATCTTCACTCAGAATAATCATTGGCTCTCCTTCACTTGCAGACAGAGTAGTCTCTAAAGCCACTGTATTTCCTCCTTCTTCTACGCTAAACTCTAATGTTGATGGGGCAAAGGTCAGCATAGGTTCTACTAGAGATTCAACACCAAAGTCATCAAAACTGGCAGTAAACTGAGTGCCATTTCTGTGGGTAGCAAAAATTCCAGCAAAGCTCACTCCTTCTACATCTGTAAGGACTCGTCCGCTGAAATAGCCGGCAGGTACAGATAATGTTCCCAATTCATTTCTTACTCCTGCATTAATGGTGTAGAAAGCTGTTACTTCATTAGTATTGGGATTCACTTCTAATTCCAAA
The DNA here is from genome assembly GCF_038039535.1 of Catalinimonas locisalis. Taxonomy (NCBI): domain Bacteria; kingdom Pseudomonadati; phylum Bacteroidota; class Cytophagia; order Cytophagales; family Catalimonadaceae; genus Catalinimonas; species Catalinimonas locisalis. The sequence continues at coordinate 32,245 of NZ_JBBPHP010000012.1, forward strand.
AGCACATCAGCACCTGAAACCCCAGTATCTTCAGCCAACAATTGATTTTCATCTTCTGAGACTCCCCCGCTCTCAACTCTTAGCTCAATATTATCATCTATAACTGCTACTTTTACAAAGTTATCTTCATCTGTTCCATACCACAAGCCTGCCTGCGCCGAGCCTGTACCGGTTGTAATACCTTTTAAGGTTGTGCTAATGCGGAATGTACCTAGAAGAGTTTGTAAACCGACCCCCAGAGTATTGACCTGATTATTATTGTTTGAACTGTTAGGAGGATCTAAGTACGCTATACCAGCCTGTGAAAGTATTTCAAGTTGTCCCGTTTCTGCATTCACTGATAGTAAAGAAGGTTCATAACCATTTACTTCAGGATTACTTATGGCAACATCTCCATCTCTTCTTGCCTCAGAATGTTCTAATACCATGGTAAAACCAGTTCCTATTCCATTTCCATCCTGCATTTGGCCGGCATCTGCATCAAAATCCAGATTTAGTGGTAGGGTAACAGGTATATCCTCGCAAGCTAATGTACTGATAGGACTACAAGGTTCAACTTCTTCTTCCACCACTATTTCAAATACATCACTTACCGCTTCAGTACCATCACTGGCTGTCACTTTTACCATCCAAGTTCCTACTTCAGTAGAAGTACCACTAAATGCTCCTTCAGCAAAAGTTAGCCACGCTGGTAAATCAGTATCATCCTCCAAGCTGGCTGTTAAAGTTACTTCACTTTCTACATCTGCAAATGTATTTTCTGGTATGGTATACTCAAACGAAGTACCTACTGTAACTGACTGATCCGGAACCATATTCACTACTACCGGCACATCATTTACCTCAGTTACATTGAAGGTAAATGTATAAGCAGACTCACTAAAGTTTTTGCCATCACTTACACTATAGTTGAATGAAGCATAGCTATCTCCATTAGCATTTGGTTCAGGCGTAAATGACAGATTAGGAATTTCTTCAGTCAGAATGACTGTCTCTTCCGTTATTTCAATATCATTGAATGTAAAGCTGCCTGCATTTATTGGGCTAACGGTTATTTCAGTCAGATTGTCTTCTGCATCTTCGTCATTAAAAATGAAATCTGTAGAGACAAATTCGTAAGCTAAATCTTCATCAATTGTAACAGTAACATCTTCCGATGTAGGATAGGCATTGAGTGTATTTTTTACAGTAAAAGTAAATACATCAGTAACCCAAAGTCCCCCCTCATCTGTTGCAATAAGTTCAACGGTATGCGCACCAAGATCTTCATCAGCAGGGTTTGCAATGATAAGTTCACCAAAAACCAAGGCCACCCAGTCAGGGCTTCCACTTCCCAGACTAAGTTCCAGCTCATCACCATCAACATCCGTAAAGGTTTCAACAGGTACCTCTAAAGAAGTATATTCATTTACAAGAATATCTATATTACCCAGAGAAACAGCCACTTCGGGAGCATCATTTTGAGCTATCACATTGATGCTAATGGTACTGAACTCACTAAAGTTTTTACCATCACTTACTGCAAAGCTAAAGCTTGCATAAGTCACTCCATTTGCATTTGCCTCCGGCATGAAGGATAATAGGCCAATGTTCTCCAGCTCTATTTCAGTCTCTTCTGCTATTGCGATGCCATCATACAATAAGCTCCCGGCTGTAGGCTGATTCACTTGTATGGCTGCCAAAGCATCCCCTTCATCTGCATCGTTGAAAGGAAAATCTTCGGACGTAAATGTTAAGGCTACATCTTCATCTGTTTCCAGTGTGTTTTCCGAAGTGAGTGGCAGGTTATTTTCAGAAATAAATTCCTCTATATTGATTACTACTTCAGTAGTAGCAAACGCTACTGGTTCACCATTGTCTGTTACATTTATAGTTAATGTGTATACAGGAGTTGTGGCAAAATCTAATACTCCTGCCACAGTAATGGTACCCTCATTGTTGATGGCAAAAACCTCATTAATATTACCTTCGGTGATGGTATAGGTTAGCGTTTGTCCTTCATTAGTATCCTCAGCAACTACAGTTCCTACTTCATCATCAATATTGGCCTTCTCAGAAATATTGAACTCAAAAGGTGCATTAACAAATACCGGTGGTATATTAGGCTCTTGATATTCTATAATCTCAATCGCCTGAACGATTCCATTATTTACTGATGCCAAAAACTGAATATTCAGTTCATTGTCAGTTACATCTACCGTAATAGTTTCTACTGCTACTACTCCTTTACCATAGCTAGCTACCAGATCTATGTCATCAATTTCTGTTTCACCCTCTGCAAGTACATCAAAAACCCTAGAGCCTGATGTGCTGAAGAAGTTTTCTGCCATATGTAAGGCTACGGTATAAGTACCATTAGCGATAGGAAAATTATAGCCAAAGTCAGTTCCAAACCGACGAGGAATATATAGGTCAGCATCTCCTCCTACCAGCTCATACTCTCCGTTACTTACCGTAGTTGACGCATTTTCTACAAGATAGGCAATGTTCTCTGCAACATAGATATCACCATCTTTATTGTATTCATTACCTCCTACATTGATGCGGTAAGGTATCGCGATGGCAGGCGCAGCTGTTACATTTAGATTCGCATCTAATACAACAGGAGTAAAACCAACTGCTGTTGTGATCACCTGACTGCTAAGGTTATCTCCTGGGGCTAAAGAAGCAGCATCAATAAAAAATTCGTAATTACCTACCGAAGGCACTTCAGGTAAGCTTAACCACCCTCCATCAGTTTCAGGGCTGATGATCATGCCCACTGTCGGGGTACCTGAACTTGCGCTTAATATTGAGGTTGCTGTAATTGATTCTCCACTTGACACGTTTATATCTAATGGTGAAGGATCAAAACTAAAAGTAGCGATTGATACTGGAGCTTGTGTAGTCTCGGTAATCTCTACATAATTGATTTTAGAGTTGATGCCTCCGAGTGCGTTAATCGTAAGTGCTCCATCACTCACTTCTACAATTAGAGTATTATTGGCTAGCCTAGCATAATTACTTCCCTCAGGTACATGGGTAGAGATAATAGTAACTCCTTCTACATTAAAAGTATGAACTTCCGGATCCTGTCCTGTACTATAATCTCCTGCACCAACTTTAATTTCATATACTCCATTGGGTATTTCTAACTCCCAATATACCTCAGTACCTCTTGCCTGTCCAGCCCAGCTACCAATATGATTGCCTTGAACATGAACAAGTGTTCCTTCTATTTTCTGTTGATCTGTTGCACTTGCATAAGTAGTGCTTCCCAGCCGGTTACGACCGCTACCATTCTGTGGAGTAGTAATATCATGGGGTAAATTATCGGATACTTTTTTCCAGCCATAGGTAAAATTATTTCCTTTGGCTCCGAATGCTTGTCCAAAATCTTTGAGATAGCCTGCAGGCGGAGTAGTAGCCTCATCCTGGAAGTTAACCTTAACAGACAAAGGTTCTATAAATTCAGTAATGTTAATAATAATTTCAGCCTCTGCACTAACCACTCCATCATTAGCTGCCACATTTAGTGTATAAGTAGAATTCGCATCAAAATCCAATAACGCTGCTACTGTTATTTTTCCATCTTCATCTATAGCAAATACTTCATCTGTATTTCCGGAAAGGATGCTAAATGTAAGGTCATCTTCATCAGCATCGCTTGCATCCACCTGACCTACAAGATCACCGATCTGGGCATTTTCCTGTATCTCAAAAGTAGCGGCAGTAATAGAAGGCGGAGTATTGATAATTTCAACTTCATCTCCCTCAATCTGAAATGCATCTACTCTGGCGCCACCGTTTATTGAAGCAGTATATAAACCTACTGCTGTTAGCTGGCCTAAGGGTACGTCATTTGTCGGAGAATTTCCTACTGACAATCCACTGCCAGGGATAAAATTCAGCTCTTTCCATGCATCTGTAGAGGTAGAAAATAATACAGTCTTCAATTCGGCATCAGTAGTAAAATTAGCAGCTCCTGCGATTGATGTATTGGTTTTACCATCATTGTGAACATACCAAACATCATCAACTCTAATAACTAAATGTGTAGTGTTTGCATTGGATGCATGTCCCTGGTACCAAGAAAACTGTAAATTCTCGTAATTAGCTAAGTTAAGATTAAATTCTTCTGTAAAAGCTAACCATCGGTCAGATCCCATATTCGCAAAAAGGAAGCCTTGCGTCTGTTCAAGCGTGGCTCCGGCATTTATATTATCAAGATTGACTGGCTTTCCGTCAAAACCTGAAATAGCAGCTTTAGGCTGAGGATCTTCCCTGCCAAACAAAGTAATGATATTTGCATTTGTACCTTCATAGTTTTCCCATCCTGCGTTTGTGACCGGGTCTAGAGGTTCTGGTACATTATTGTCAGGATTCACTTCAGTATTATTGTTTCCAAAGACTTCCCGATAAAGTACTCTATCAGAAATTACTGGGGCGGAAGTAATTTGCAATTGAAAATCATCAAATACAGAAGCATCATTTTGATCGGTGGCAGTAATAATAATAGGATATATACCCTCCTCACTTAGGCCTTCACTTGCACTAAAATTTAATGTGTTGGCAGCAGGATTAAAGCTCAACCAGGTAGGCAGGGGTTGCCCTCCTTCTAGTTGGGCAGTATATGCGAGAGTTTCATTGTCTATTTCGCCAAAAATATCACTAAAACTAAAACTAAAAGCTGTACCTGCCTCAAAAGGCCCCTGATCAGTCAACGTACTAAGCAGAAAAGGAGGGTTATTTCCAACCTTCACCACTTCATTATATGTTGTACTTAAGCGTATGGCCTGAAATATTCCACTGCTATTTGCATTACTAGCTGATGTGCCAGCAAACAAACGTACAAATTCAACACTTGTATTATTGGCAGAGTGACTTCCTACAGGATTCCAGCTTACTTCTCCTTCATCTAATGATGGATCTAGTGCTGCAGAATAATTTATAAGGTTCCCATCCCATACTGCTTTTATAACCCACTGATGTCCTATTCCTGTACTTACATCCACCGAATAATCATTAGGTGCACTAGAACTGTTTACTAATGCAACAGCTGCTTTTAGCTGATTATCATCATTAAGAATACGAAGGCGTACTGATTCCGTATTGCCTAAATCTCCGTCCTTACTGAGTTCAATAAATGAACGAAATCCCTCTCCACTTAGCAGGTTACTAAAATCTTCAACCAGAAAATCAACAGCATAATAGAAAGGTACATCCTTTTGAATCTGATACGGCTGATCAAAGTAATTATCATCTCCGCCAGAATTATAATTATAAGCAGCATTGCCACTCCCGCGAGTAAATATTGCTCCTTTTTGATTGGAAAAACGATCAGGAATTTTACCAGCCTGGCTAATAATAGTTGCAGATCCACCATTTCCACCTCCAGGAACCCATAATGAAGCAACTTCTAATTCTCCCTCAGCATAGTCAAATTCTTCTATCAAAGAAAAGCTACTGCTATATACATTGAGTATTAAGTTGGTACTATTACTAAGCTCTTCGCTATCTGTGGCGGTAATTTTTATTTCGTATACACCAGATACAGTAGTTCCTTCTAATGCAGTAAAGGTACGACTTAATTCGTTGAAGCTTAACCAGGATGGTAATTCGCTATCATCCGATAGTGAAGCACTATAGAATAATTCATTTCCATCCTCTAAATCCTCAAAAGTATTCTCTGGAAAAGTATAATTTAAGGCAGCACCTTCCTCCAAAATTAATGGTTCATCTATTGGGTTTAAAACAACTGGTGCCTGATTTTCAGTTATGCGGCTAACCGAGAAGTTATCAAAAGAATAATTTAAAGCATTATCTCCATTTCTGTGTGTTGCAAAAAGGCCAGTGAAGGTGACATTTTGACTAAATTTTCCTTCTTGATCAGTACCAGTCAGGATAGAAGTTGGAACTGTAAGTGTACCCAGTGACTCCTCTGGTTGACCATCAATTGCATAGAACGCTTCTACAGTACTGCTAAGAGGATCTATATACATTCTTAATGTTACAGTACTACCTGAAACATTAGGTACACTTGTTTGTAGCTGGTCGTCATTAACCGACAGTGCATTGATTTCTCTACGTAGCGCAATTTCATTACCGTTTGAAGTTGAAACCAGTACTAATTTGAAGAAATTGTCTTCATTTAGGCCAAACCATAAACCTGCTTGTTCTGATTTACCACTTCCACTTGGTGGATTTACAAGTGTAGTTTCTATATTCAGAGGCTCTGTAATACTGGCTAAACCTATTCCTAAAGTATTTACCTGTGAGTTAGTATTATTACTTTGTGTTGGATTAAGATAAGCAATGCCTGCTGTTGTAGCAATGGTTAATCTTCCAGAACTTAAACTCAAATTTGATGGCTCATAGCCTGGCACATTGCTGTCAGAAGGGTTAAATAATGGAGCCGATGGAGGATCTATCATGGTAAAACCTATCACATTCCCGTTACTATCTTCCAACCCATTAGCGGTTGTACCATCAAAGTTTAAGTTATAGGGTAAGCTTGTGTCTTCTACTACTACATCATCACAAGCCAGAGGAGAAAGTTCCAGACATCCTGTAAAGGGTTCTAAAGAACCTTGACTAATTTGAAATTCATCTGAGGCGGTGTTTCCATTCCAGTCGGTCGCAGTGACTACAATACTTACAGCTTCTGACAAGTCTCCTATCTGAGGGTTTCCTGTAAAATTTTGGTCAAGAGGTTCAAAAACCAGCCATTCTGGTAAGTTATTTCCATTGCTTAGCGTTGCCTGATAAGTCAGATGGTCATTTGGATCGTCTGTAAAGGCATTGGAAGGAAGTTGAAAAGTAAATGTTCCTCCTTCAGCAAATTCCAGGTCTAGTAGCGGGTTTGCGACTGAAGGTGCATTAGTAGGATCTGGTAACGTGCCTCCCTGGTGCCCTACTGACGTTTCCCAGATTTCATAGCGTGCTGAAAGATTATTGACGATGGTTGGATAATTACTGGATAAGTCGTTAAGCTCAGTAGGGTCTTCATCTATATTGTAAAGACTCCAGCTTCCATTGGCAGCGTTGGATTGAATTTTCCATTTTCCATATCTTACTGCTCTCTCCCCACTATATTCCCAAAACAACTCTCTATCTTCTACTTGATTTGGATCATCAAAAATTTGTGCAAAGCTTTCTCCTGCTAGAGGTTTAATTACATTTCCATTATAATTTGTGGGATAAGCATTGGTAGATCCTGTTGCCTCAAGCACAGTTGGCATGATATCCTTGACATGCCCTATCTGATCTGTAAGCGCTCCACTAACTTGTATACCATCTGGCCAATGTACAATAAGAGGTGTCGCAATTCCTCCTTCCTCTGTCTCATTTTTATGTTTTCTAAAGGGTGTATTAGATGCATTTGACCACTCTTTCAGATAAGATAAATATGAGCCTTGCTCTCCAATCACTTTACTATCATCATGATTATTCCTTCCTGACACATCTTCATCACTACCTCCGTTATCCGACATAAACATGATAAGGGTATTATCAAATTGGCTAGTGCTTTTTAGATAATTCACAAGCTTTCCGATAGCCTTATCCATTCTGGCTACCTGAGCAGCATAAACCTGCATACGGCGGACATAATCTGCTTTATCCAGATCATCATCATCAACACCATTATCATCCGGAATATTAACCCAGGATGTGCCATCTCTGGAGCTAAGTTGTGTTCCAGAGGCTATTATCCCTTCATTAATCATTCCCTGTAGCCTAGCCTCTCTAATATTATCCCATCCCTGATTGTAAACTCCATCATATTCTGCTATATCTTCTTCATAAGCATGAAGAGGCCAATGGGGAGCTGTAAAAGACAAATAAAGGAAGAAAGGATCCGTTGCTCTATCGCTTTTGTGTTCATCCAAAAAATCTATAGCAAAATCTGTAGTAGCGTCTGTCATGTAAAAACCTGTACGGCCATGACGTAACTGAACTTCCGAGGTATAGTCTGTGGCTGGGTTCCATGACTGATTACCCAATGCCATTTCTCTACCATTCTCAGTAAGCAGTTCGTAATAGCTGTTTGCACCACTGATTAAACCCCAATAGTTATCAAAACCTCTTTCCGTAGGCCAATGGGCAGAATTTTCACCGACATGCCATTTACCTGACATATATGTTCCATACCCCTCACTTTTCAATACTTCAGCAATAGTAACTGTCTGTGGCGAGAGATAGCCTAAGTATGCTGAAGAGTTACCTGAACCTGAGGTAGTCAAATTTTCCATGCCTGCTGCATGGGGATATTGCCCGGTTAACAATGAAGCCCGGGTAGGACTACATTTAGCAGTATTATAAAATCTCCTGAATTTGATTCCATTATCTGCAAGTGCATCCAGGTTAGGTGTTTGAATTTCACTACCGTAAGCACTTAAATCTGAAAAACCCATGTCATCAGCTAAAATGACAATTACATTAGGTTTTTGAGCAAAGCTCGGTGTTGTACCTAAAAGCACAAACAAGCATAAGACAAGCACATTCAGAGAGCGAAACTTTGATGGTAAAGAGGTTTGGGGCCACATAGTACTATTAGTGTATTTGCTGATGAAAAGAGATAGCGATAGGGTTATCAAGAATTTTTATCTATAAACTCTATAGTGTTTATAGTTTAATTTTCATACGTATATATATTATTTGTAAAAGCTTATTAAACTCTTACTAATCCATTAGGAGTACTTAAACGTTACAATAGCTTTGGGCTGTGTATGCATCAAAAGAGCTGCATTCATATGAAATACCAAAGCCAGTTCACTCAGTACTGGGCGAATACATAGAGGAGTGCAAACGCTTACAATCTTGACAAGCGAATGATGTAGTGGTGATAGGAACTTGGGAAAAATCAATTAACATCAAGCATCTATTGGATGAACTTAAGGACTGTTTCTTTTCAGTTAAGTAAAGGCTAATCATAGAGGTAGTTAAGTATAATATCATGTAATATTCATAACAAATATTAAGAAGCAACATGTACTATAAGATTACTTCAAAAAAATATTTGTTTATGTACAATGATAGTTATTAATGAATAATTTATCAATATTTTTTTGTGAAATAATTATATTTATAAACAACTTCTAAATACCCTCAATATATCAAAAGTTGTTTAAATTTTATTTTTTAAGCTTTTTATTATAATATTTTCATTAATAACTTAATAATACCGGTATAAACCATGTACTTTTTATGCTATTTTTTAAAAAATTTTATTGCGTAATTTTTGACCAAATCAGTAATTAATTAAAATTTAAAAAAATCATCAGGCAGAACTCGTAAATAGTAAAGACAACAACACATAAGTATTACATACTCTAAATTGCATATAAACACTTAAGTAGTATTAAATCTATCAGAAATGATCCAGTTAGGAGGAATGTAAAGAGCTGGAGCGCATACAAAGTTTGGAATATTATTCTAATGCATGAGCTGGTAAGACCAGGAGCTAACGGTATAAATAATTGATTGAATCAAAATAAAGATATCAATAAGTCTTCTTCAGGTTTATTCACTTTGCATTCTCATATATTTATCCAATGCTTGTGCCAATAAATCTGCTTTCTCAGGATTTTGCGCGTATACATTATTCGTCTGCCCCAAATCATTGTTGAGGTTGTACAGTTGGGGCTCTCCTTCTGCCGGATAACCTTCGGGACGTGGATAGCCTGCTGAAAAGCCTCCCGAACCAGGTCCATTAATATAAACCCAATCTCCTAGTCGCATGGCATACAGACCGTAAACTGATTGTACCAGAAGATCGTCTCTTAAAGCTGATTCGGAAGGTTGCTCATCCATCAAAATGGGTAAGAAACTATAGCTGTCTTCGGCAATACTGCTCTGATCAAGGGAAACATCCAGGAGATCTGCCATTGTAGCCATCATATCGGTAAAGCAGATGAGCTGATCGCTACTCGTGTTGGCCGGAATATGTCCCTTCCAACGGGCCACGAAAGGCATGCGGTGCCCTCCCTCATAAGCATCTCCTTTCATGCCATTCAGGGGGCCAACTGAACTGTGATCGTACTGCGTTACGTCCTCGGGAAACCATACCGGACCATTGTCGCTACTGAAGAAGACGAGTGTTTCTTCATCTAAACCTGCTTCTTCCAGATAAGACAGGATACTGCCTACACTTTGGTCTACCTGATAGACAAAATCTCCATACATCCCTACTTCCGTACTGCCCCGATACTCTTCCAGTGGTAACCAGGGGGTATGCGGTGCCGGTAAGGCAATATATAGGAAGAATGGCTGATCCGATTGCTGCTGATGGTTTTCCAGAAAGGTAATGCTCTTGTCTCGCAAATGGGACAGGACCTCTTCGTGCTTAAAGTTAGGGGCTATCTTCCCTCCTCTCCAGAAGGCTCCCTGTATCGGACTTACATCCGGGGAATTATTGTCTCCGATTGAATCAGTAGGCAAAGCAACTACCTGATCGTTCTCAATATAATAGTATGGTGGGATGTCCAATGAAGCAGGAATGCCATAAAAATAGTCAAAGCCACGATCTACCGGGCCGGAACTGAGCGTTCCCGAGGGTGCGGGGTCTTTTTCGTTTTCTCCCATACCCAGATGCCACTTTCCAATGCAGGCGGTGGTATAACCCTGTTGCTGTAACATGCTTCCCAGCGTCATTCTGTCTCCCTCTATCCAGGAACCGTTGAAAACTCCGCTTCTTCTGATTGGATAACGACCGGTAATAAGGCCGTAACGTGAAGGTACGCATACCGCAGCCGGCGCATGAGCATCGGTGAAGAGCATTCCCTCCTCTACAAGTTGATTAATGGCAGGCGTAGGTATTTTGGAGTCCGGATTGAAAGCGGAGATATCTCCATAACCCATGTCATCTACCAATATAAATACAATATTAGGCGGCTTTTCTTCTGTGCTTTGCGTTTCCTGTGTGTTTGACTGACAGCCGATGATTGATATGAGGAATAGAATGCCGAGGTAGAGAGATCTGGTCATTATGGCGATGCTTGAGGTTTAGGTTGTATATCAAATAAAAGCATTTCCTGCTTAGCACGCCACCTAATCAGCATATTTAGCGGATAAAATGAAGAAACCTGATAAGTTGGTTCTGCTTCAAAGCTTAGCATTCTAAGAAATTGATTAAACTATCCTCCCAACTTTACCACTGCTTATTAAATTATGGAAAATTTTTGTTCTGTAGTTTGAACCTCTGTATTCCGATTTGATTTACAAAAAGACTAAAGTCGGGCTTTTGGTTTCAGAACTATGTAATACCAAATACCGTTTTAATGATTACAACATTAATCCTATTTACATGAACCTTACCCAAACTAAAGTAAATGATAACCTGGCTGGGGCAGAGCATTTGAAGGAATCTCCCAAGCAGGAGGAGCCATATATCTGGCGTTACCTCCGTACTTATGAAGGTAAAGCCATGTCGGAGCTTGTCATATGGGAAGAAAAGATGCAGAAGGCTCCCACCCTGGTTAACCGACTGTCTAAAGGCATACAGCATAAAATCAATACCATCATTCCTGACAGAATTCACCGGGCGGTGACCCTGGCCATCAAGCAGATGGTACGCTCCATACTGTTCGGCTCGGAGTTTACCACCAAAAGACCCTTTACCGGCCTGAGTTTTCAACAGCGGGAAATGAAAGCCATGCGTTGCATTAACATTTACAACCGACTGGCCGCTACCGAAGGGGGAATTACCGGAGCGGGGGGCTTCCTGATGTCATTGGCTGACTTTCCGCTTTTTCTCAGCCTCAAGATGAAGATGCTGCACGAAATCGCGGCCATTTATGGCTACGATGTGAGGGACTATCGCGAGCGTTTGTACCTCCTGAAAATTTTTCAGCTTGCTTTTTCCAGTCAGCAACAGCGCAACCTGGTGTTTGATGAGCTTAAGGACTGGGATGAGTACAGCAAAACTTTGCCCTACGACATCCATGCTTTTGACTGGCGTACGTTTCAACTGGAATACCGCGATTATCTGGACCTGGCCAAACTGGCGCAGATGATTCCCGGCATAGGCGCGGCCGTAGGTATAGTGGTCAATTACCGCCTGACCAAACAACTGGGCAAAACAGCCATGAACGCCTACCGTATGCGCTGGAGAGCTTCACAGAGAATGGAAACCATCAAAATTTAAAGGCTTAGGGGCCGTACTGAGGTTAAAAATACGACTGGCAGATTCTTATAGAGAATAGTTCTTTATGTTAAAGTACCTTCGGAACATCATCAATGATGTTCTTACAATTACCTGCACATCAGTATTGTATGTTCATCGGTGATTCGTATAAATATTGAAGAGACTGCTCCGCAAAGTAGAGAGATCAAAGCCTGGAGGGCTTTGCATTGCCTTTGATAGGCTGACTTTCTACTGAGCAAAGATGCCTGATATCATGACCCGGCAATGGGGTGGTCTTCACTCCCTCCGCTGTAAGTTAATAGCATGATGCTTTATCGTTTAGCAGTGTACTACTAGGTTAATGTTTTGTAAAAACACAAAGCGGAGCGTAAAAACCCCTGCATATCAATGACACCGGGGATTCCCTTCTGATCCTAATACTCCAGTTCCCTCTTCACAAAGTCATTGCGGCAGGAATCATAGACTTTATGAAAGTCATTTGGCCGACAGTATGGTCAAGATTCCTCGGCCTGTGGCAAAGTAATGACCGTCAAAGCGATAGAATTGATCATATTACATTCTCCATCTCATTTTCAATATGAAATTTTTCTGAGACAGAAACCGTATCCATCTTTAAGCGTTACATCTACAAAACTTATGAAGCAAGCTATGAAGTTCAGTACATCTTCATTCCTATATATCATGACTCTGGTGCTATTTGTAAGCCAGGCCCACTCCCAGAAGGTCAAGCAGGAGTACGAAAAAGACATCAAAGAGGAGGAAGTTCCCGCTAAGATTCTGGAACTGATCAAGCCTATGCTGGAAGAGTCGCGTCGCATAAAGTATTATGAGGAGTACGATGGGGAGAAAACCGGCTATGAAATTAAAATGCTGTGGCGAGACAGACAACTCAGCGTGGAGTTTTATGCTGATGGCCGACTGATGGATATTGAAGAGCTTATTTCTTTTAGAGAGATGGAAGAAGAAGCCCGCGAAGAGATTGCCGAGTACTTTAAAGAAGAATTTGAGAAGTATAAAATCCAGCGTTTGCAGCGGCAGTATACTCCCGAAGAGGAGGAAGAAGAAGATGAAGAACTACTGGAAGACTTCATGGAAGATGATCGCGAGGATCTGACCATTCGCTATGAAATAGTGGCCCGGGTAAAGGGTAATGAGATGTATGGCGAATATGAATTTTTGTTTGATGATGAAGGTGAACTGATAGATGTACAAAAGATAGAAAGAAGATCGCTTGATAATGTCTTATACTAAGCTTGCCTGTATCACAAGTCTGCTCTTATTAAGTGTATCAGTTTCGCAAAAGGGCTTTGCGCAGTCTGCCATTCGCTGGGAGCCGGAATTTTCTTATACCTGGGAGGCTTTTCAGCACTGGTCATTCAACACCAGCCTTACCGGACGCAATGTATGGATGGATAGAGCGGATGAAGGACAAGAGACTTATGACTGGCAGTTCATGGAAGGCCAGTTTTTTACCAATTATGAGTTTTTTGACGGTAGCGAACTGGGCGGAGGATATAAATACAGAATGATTGCCCCCTTCAACGATGAGTTTTCGGGCTACGAACACCGCCTGATGCAGCAGTATGCCTTCGTTTCTTTTGTAGGTGCCCGCAGGGTGGCCCATCGCTTCCGCATGGAGCAGCGTATCCGCAATACCGGAACCAGCAACCGTATTCGTTACCGGCTTAGCTACGACTTTCCTACCAACGGGCAGCAGCTTGACCCCGGTGAGACCTACCTTATCTTCTCCGAAGAGGTGCTCTGGGAGTTCAACGCCTATGAAAACGAGCTGGACAATCGTCTTTACCTCGGTATAGGCTGGTTTTTCACTGATAAACGTAAGCTGGAAGCAGGCATACAGTATCGTCTGGAGGCCCTTAATATGGGAAGTCCTGATAGTATCTTCCATTTCATCACTTCCTACTACCTGAACCAGTAAAAAGAAGGTCCATATGTACCAAATTTTACAATTCTGCAGATTGAATAAGCCTTCATTTGCTGAAAAAAAGTAAAATTCTGTACAGAAAAGGCTTAATACATTACATGAAAGCCCTGATATTGAGCAAAACAGGGCTTATTCATTACATATTAATGTTGACGGAGGGCAGATTAGAGTTAAAATATAAAAAATCAAAGGCGTTATTGCACGAAATACCCTTAAATCATTAAATATCAAAGGTGTTATTGCACAGAAAAGGGAAATATTGACTCTCAGTAATACCTCTAGTATACAGATATACCTTCGTTTATGCTCCGACTTAGTCCCTGCTATACAGATAAATGTTAGTCTGTTCGCTGGAAGAAATGCCGGAACATTTAAAAGTTGTGCGCTCGGATTACGCTATTTTACATAAAATTTAAAAAATTATATTTCACGGTATAAATATGAAGTAATGTGGTATATAAAGCGCAAATGCTTAGCCTTTATCATCAGGCAGTTGCAGAAATATCATTAATGATATGCCAGAGCAATACCTGGCGCATGTTCAAGGTCATTAAAGTAAGCTTTTTTATACCCTCGCTTCCGATCTATGACTGAAGTGGAAGCATTAATCCAAGTCTCAGAATTAAATGTATCCGAAAGCGTATGTTTTATTCTTTCTAATGCTTAAAAAAAGAAAATGATAGCTACTCCTTCTAAATCATTTGCCTGCATGAGACGCTGGCAAGGGATAACGCGTAGAATAGTCATCATTATACCAGCAGTATGAGTGGGAAGCAAAACAAAAAAGGTCAGCTCTATAGGAACTGACCTTTTCGTATATTAAACAATCGGATTATGAAATCAGAAATCCATATCATTTCCACCGCCATCGTAGCCGCCGCCACCTCCGCCACGCATGCTTTTGTTAATATCATTGAGACGATAAGTAAATGATAAAGTAATCTGACGCTGGGCCCACTGAAATTCAGTCTCTTCGTACAAAGTATCGGTAATCGTTTCGTACCTGAACCTTCTGCTGTTCAATACATCCCTTACACTAAGGGAAAGTGTACCCTTCTTCTGGAAAACGTCTTTGGTAGCACCGAGGTCAAATGAGTAATAAGCTTTTCTCCTACCTTGAGTGGTGACCTCAGGAGCACGGTAGAAACCGCTGAACTGTACTTCAAATAATTTGGGCACTTGCCACTTGGAAGTAAAGCGTCCGCTGGCAGTATAAGTATCAGCAAAAAGCTCCTCACCTCTAAATTCACCTTCCGTAATAGAACGGTAAAAATTAAAGTTGGCATTCACATTCCACCAGGAAAATAAATCTTTAGATCCGTTCAACTCGAAGCCGAAAGCATCCTGGGTACTCAGGTTTTGAGGACGTGTATAGGTGATCACTAGGCTATCCACCGTTTCCGTCCATCTTACACGTTCTACCACATCATCAGTAAAACGATAATAAGCGCCAAAATAGATGTTACCGGTAGGATAATTATACAAATAACCCAACTCATAACTGTCGGTAAACTCCGGATCAAGATCAGGGTTACCCGTACGGATGTTACGCGCATCGGTAAAGCTGGAGAAAGGATTCAGTTCTCTGAAGCCAGGACGATTAATCCTACGGCTATAGCTTGCCTGAAGGGAGTTTGCCTTACTCAACGAGTAGGTAAGGAAAGCACTGGGGAACAAATTGATGTAATCCTTATCATTTTTCTCGTCAGTCTGTATCAAATGGGTAGTAATATCGGTAGCCTCAGCCCTTAAACCTCCCTGGTATGACCATTTGCCGGTTTTATTGCTCAGAATAGCGTAGCCAGCATAAATATTCTCGTCATAATTAAACGTATTGGTGAAACCGGGAAGGTTAACCCAGTCGCCAGACTCCTCCTGTTCCTCTACAATATAGGCATTATCAATCTGACGCAGTGTATTACGAACACCTGTTTCAAATTTGGCATTTTCCAGGAAAGGATAAACATAATCTGCCTGTATCAGCCACTGGCGTTCATTCTCATCGTTGAGTGAGCGTTGCGTAAGTGAAGGAACCATCTCCTCAAAACCCTCAAACTCATTCTGATCTGCATCTTCAACCTCTCCACTTTGCCTGAATTGTACATTGGCGGTAAGTTCTCTGCCCTTTTTCTTGTAGGTACGCTTGTAATAAAGCTCGTACTCCTGATTTTCTTCATCTTCATGTTCTCTGTCGGTACGCAGCGTACGCTGAATTAGGTCATTATCCATGGTAAAATCGCGGTACCAGGTATCCGTATTGTTATTCTGATCCGATACATTATATAGTGCGGATGCAGTAAGGGTGTTATACTCGTTGAAAATAAAGTCCGTACCTATTCTGATGTTGTTGGAAAGTCCGCCCCGCACCCGGTCGTTCTCCCGGCGGGTAATATAGGAGGTATCGGCTCCGGTAAACTCCTGATAAGAGCTTCCCATCCCCGGAGATTTACGGTAGTTGACTCCGTAATTGACGAAGAAGTTCATCATGCTCTGGCGATAGTTCAGGTTAATGGAAGCACCATAGTTATCGGGAGTTCCCACGTTCGCAGTAAAGGAACCATTAAGTCCAGCCTGCTTTTTCTTTTTCAACACGATGTTGATGATACCGGCAGAACCTTCAGCATCATAGCGAGCCGAGGGGTTAGTCACTACTTCTACTCTTTCAATCACATCACCATTGAGGGTACGCAATCCATCAGTATTGCCGATGCCGATAAGACCAGAGGGTTTGCCATCCACCAGTATTCTCACGTTACCACTGCCTCTCAAACTTACATTTCCCTCCACATCCACGGTGACAGAAGGGAGGTTATCCAGTATTTCAGAAGCGTTACGCCCGGTATTGCTCAGATCCTGCGCTACATTAAAAACTCTCTTATCCAGTTCAAGTTGCATCTGCTCTCTCTCGCCTTCTACCACCACCTCTGCGAGGGTGGCAGCATTCTCAGCAAGCGATATGGTACCCAGATCTTTGTTGCCATTACCTAGCTGTACATCACTGACTACCTTAGTATCGTAAGATACAAACTGGATTTTGACCATATAAAGTCCGGGCTGGGCATCTATGGCAAATTTTCCTTCACTGTCAGTATATCCTCCGGTGATCAGGGTGGAATCCGCACCCTGCAATAGACTCACGGTAGTAAACTCAAGGGGAGTACCGGATGCAGCATCCAACACCTGTCCGCTCACAATGCCCTGGGCTAATACCAGTTGGGAACTCAATAGACAGAGGAACAATGAGAGTAAGTTTTTAAGCATGTCAGAAATTAAGGTTTTAATGAGGTTTCGCTAGTTCTATATGATTATTAGAACGAGCGAAATAAACTTATTCCCTTACTTTCTCAGGCATACTAGACCAACACAAAGGAGTATTAGACTAAAACCCCTTTTCTATGAAAATTTGTTTACAATAATCTATGAACATTAAGAGCTTGTTAATGAAAGTACTGTATTTTTTGCAGTGTCACAGGTCCTATAATACCTGATTTGACGTGTTCCCAGACCGATGCATCAAAGGGACTGTACGTAATATCTACGATATTAATGTCATAAAATTTCTTCCATTCCACGCCCCGCCGGTCAATATCCCTCATTCGGTTGGCAGAAAGATTTTGTACAATCAGTTCCAAAGTATTATCCTCCTTCATAAGCTCCTTAGGCAGGATAATCTGATACGGCAAAGCCCAGACAAATCCTACTTCCTCACCGTTGAGGATCACCTGAGCGCTTTCACGCAGCTCTTCAAACTGCAAAAGATAGGCATCTACGGAATCCTGCCCGGCAGGCTGGGAAAAATTAAGCGTATAGCGGGCTTTTCCACTGAAATACTGCAAGCTGCTATCCGGCAGGCTGGTCCATGAGGTCAAAGTATCCATAGTGAAATTCGTTTGATTGAGCAGCTCAGTATTGCCGGAGATAAATTCTAGCTCCCACTCATCCGGTAAGTCTACTGTTCCTTTTGCTGCTTTATAAGGATAGATAGTTTCGCTGTTCAGCGGCTGATCGTAGGTAAACAGCATGCATGATGCACCGGGAGGAAGCTGGAGATAGATCTGTGTCTGACCATCTACTGTGGTATGATCAACTTTTCCTCTCTCACCGCTTTTAGGGTCAAAGATTTCTACTGCCTGGCTCTCAACAGACAAGCGAATGGGGCCTTCAGTAAACTCATTACTCAGATTAGAGACAAAATACAGTCGGCCCCGCTCATGCTGTTTGCGTATGAAGCTCAAACCCTGCTGCTTCATACTTTCCGGTTTTAAAAAAGGCAAACCTGAAAGTGCTTCATGCCCCTCTAACAGCTGAACACTGGAATTTTGCTGCAATTCCTCATTGAGCTGCGCCAGACTATCTTCCTGCTGTTCATATTCGTGATAACCTGCCACATAGGAAGGCAGTTTTCCCATGAAAATGACCGGCACTCCGCTTGCTGCCAGTTCATTGAGTTTCCGCAAACTTTCCAGCGGCATATAATCAGTTGGAGGCACAAGGATGCTTTGATATTCTGCTCCATCTTCCTGCAATTTTACTCCTTCACCTTCCTGGCTTAAGCCGCTTAACTGTCGGTCGGAGAGATAATCAAAGGTATAGCCATCGGCATAAAGCTGTTCTGCCAGTTCTCCTACCCCTGAGGCTGAGAACCAATCTTCATAATGGTGCACATCCAGTTGCAGCAGCCATCTTCCTTCATTTTTGGTCCAGAGATCATGTATGGGGAAGTACAGCAGCATATCATTATCAGCAGAAGTGGATTGTAAATACCGCTGACAATTGCTGATATAACTATTCAACTGAGGCAGTTCCTCCCAGAAGTGGGAACTACGGCCAAAATTGGTAGAAGCATAGAACAGCCAACCGGGAAAGCCTGCACTTTCGGGCGAATAAGCCATGCCATGATAAAAGATATGATTGATTCCGGCAGTAAAAAGCTCATCTATCTGCGGTTTGACCTGCGAAAGCGAAACTTTGAAGTGATTACCGAGCCAGGTGGCCGTCTCCGAACTTACCAGAGGCTTGCCCATCAGGTGAGCAGGTGATGAAGCAAATTTCATCATTAGTGGACTAGGCTTACCAAAGCGTTCTTCTTCAAAATCTTTATCAATTCTAAGTCCGGGAATCTCAAACTTACTGGTTCCGAATGATTCCGTCTCAGGAATGGCAGACAGTCCGTACAAATCCAGTATGTTACCCGGTGATCCGTGGGCCTGATTACGGGTAAGCCTGCCTTTTTCATCACTCCACGAAGTCCAAAGGCTGGTAAAGTTTTCAAAAAGCAGGTCGGATATGGTTTGGCGTAGATCGTGCAATACTCGGCCATGCTGCTGATGCGCAGTATCCTGTAAGATGGGCAATACATTCATCAGCGAATAGCCTCTCATGCGCTCAAATTTCTCTGCAAAGTCAGTAGACCAGTTGGCACCGTACACTTCGTAGGAGTCGTGATAAAAGGAACGGGGTGGAGAAGTAGAGATTAAATCTGATAAGAGGGAATCATGGTGTTGGAGATAAGCATTAACGGCGGTGGAATCAAAATAATCCATGACCAGACCTTCACCACCGGGCGCGGCACGCTTCACCTTTTGTCCGGTAATAGATGTACCCAGCAACAATAGCTTCCAGTCCCCCTCAGGCACTTCCTGATCAACTACATCTTCTTCAATAGTACTGATAACGATTTGCTCACCGGCCTCATTCACCGCCAATGCTGTTTCAATGCCTCTCAGCTTATGTGTAGAAAGAATAGAATCCGTGCGGAATGCGATCTGATCGGTTTGTGGGAAATCATAAGTAATCATTTCTGCGCGTTTGGCAGCATTAGCTTCGCTGACCTGTGGCCCTCCAAAAGGCCAGCCGGTTCCTAAGGTAAGATCTACTCCCAAGCCCAGAGAGTCCGCTGTCTGAATCGCATGTTCCACTGCGTTTAGCCACTTATCACCTAAATAAGGAAGGAAATTTTCTTCTTCTCCTTTTACTCCGTAAATAGGAATAATATGTACACCTCCCATTCCGGCCTGTTGAAAGTCTACCAACTGATCAGTAATGTCCGCTTCGTTTGCGGCACTTCCCATCCACCACCAGTAGGTCCAGGGTTTGGAGGTTTGAGAGGCTTCAATATGTAAAGGTTCTACTTTTTGCTGACATGCAAATACGAAAAGGAATGGCCATAGCCATAGCAAATACTGCTTCATGCTTACTGATACTGACTTAATATGTTTTTAACTCTTTCCATTGATTTTTCTTTGGCTTTTTTGCTTGCCTCATCTCCCTGAGGATCATCACCACTGCGCATATAGGCATGCCCTGCTCCTTCATAGATCTCATACTCATAAGTATTATTCGCTTTCTCCATCATTTGGGCAGTACTTTCCAGTGTAGCATTGACACGCTGATCATTCTGTCCATAAAAGCCATACACTGGAACAGTGATCTGCTCAATGGCACTATAATCATCCGGTGCGGTACCATAAAAAGGCATAGCCACTACGATCTGATCACTATTCGTAGCAAAACGAAAGGTTTGTGAACCTCCCCAGCAAAAGCCCATCACAGCTACTTTACCGTTGGAGGCAGGAACATCGGCAATATAATCTCTTACTGCTTTCAGATCTTGCGTAACCTGCTCAGGATCTAGTTGATAAATTGCATCACGGGCGGCATCAGAGCTGGCAAAGTCAGTAGTTTTCTCATTTTCTTCACTAAAACCTGAAAGCAGATCGGGAGCGATGGCAATATAGCCTGCAGCAGCCATTTGGTCGGCAAAGCTTCTCACCCAGTCGGTAAGGCCACGATTTTCATGGATAACGATGACCGTCAGTGCATCTTCAGCGCTTTCAGGATAAGCGACAAAGCTGTGCACCACACGATCTCCGGAAGGCACTTCCACCCATTCGTGATGGCGGGGTGAGTCTTCTAACTGTTGCAAAGCAAAATCCTGAGCATGTAAGCCCAGGCTCAGCATCATCAAAATGCAGAGGGGGAAAAGTAGCTTTCTCATAAGTAGTTTAGGTTAATAAGCTTGTGCCAATGCTGCCAAGGTAAGCAATTCAGAAGAATTAAGGAAGGAGGTTACACTAAGGTGCTAAGTTGTGAATTTAACTTCTAGCTCAAAATGCTCCTCATCGTCATTTCCAAAATAGATGCGGTACTTGACATGGGTATTGGGCTGAAAGTTGGCCTGGTCAACATAAGGAGAACGCACATTTTTTGCTATAGTTTGCCAGTCTCCCTCATTGACACTTCGTGTTATGGTAACGGCCTCCTGGCAAAGTTTTTCAAAGTGCAGCTTAGGTTGGTTATATTCATCTAAGCTCAAATGAGCACGCTCATGATGTCCTTCAGGAATATGATTTTTGGTCTCTGTCATATTTTTTAAAGCAGAAACCTCAGAAATTGTTATGCTGTCAATCCAAAACGAGAATCTGGGAGAGCATGTCTCTATTTTTGACACTATCATCTTCCGCCTCTTTTTCTTCATCTTCCATCATATCATCATCCATCATATAATCGCGACTATCATCATTTTCGCTATCCTCAGTATTCTGATTTGTAGGTGAGCATGCCAATGTAAAGACCATGATCAAGCAGGACCATAATAATTTTTTCATACCTCTAAAATTTAGGTTGAAAAATAATTTATTCAACACAAACTTAAGCGAGGCCAGCTTGAAAATGTTTCAGGCTCAGTTGAGCTTCATACCAGTAGGCAGGCATTGGTTAAAGGATAGCCGCTGGTCCATAGGTACCTGCACCGGAGTTGGGAGATAAGCCGAGGCTTTATCCTCCTGATCAGGATTTAGGGCAAGGTACTGTTCCGCTTCAGGAATTTCTGCCTGATTGGGATCTGCGTTTTCCCAGTTTTCCAGAAACTGCTGATAGTACTGAAATGCAGTAGCACGATCGTTCATCATTTCGGCTGCTCTTGCCATTCCCAACACAGAAGCACTGCGCTTGGGTGTACGTTCTAAGGCAATTCCAAAACTTTCCATGGCTTGATGCGCTTCACCCATTTCCAGCAAAACCTCTCCATAAAGCTCATGAATTGGTTTGACTACATCAGGAGGACCTGTTGGTGGGTTCATACTTTCTTCCAGAGCCATTCCTTCTTCAAATAGTTTTTGGCTGGCAGCCGTATTGCCTTGAGCAAACTGAAGATAGCCATTTAATGCCTTTTCATTGATTTCACAAAGCTTCACATGATAAGCATCACCTTTATCCTGCAAAAGCTGTTTAACCGTAGCCATATGTTGTAAAGCTTCATTAGCAGCCTGCCACTCTTTCAAATGTACTGCGCTAAGTCCTGAAGCTAACATCTGGCTGCAACGCACATACAAGCCTCTACCCCCACGATCTTCTGTTTCAGGCGCAGGAAGTACCTGCCAATTCTCTGAATTAACGATATAATTTGCCTGCATCAGCGGCATATAATAATCCGCAGCACCACTTTCTACCTCAGCCATAGCATCTTTGATCTGCTGGAGATTCTGCTTAGATTTTTCAAACTGTCCACTCTGCTCGTAACCGTAAGACATCCAGGCGAGGCTGTGGTAGTCCCAGTCGGCGATGGTCAGGTCTTTTCTTTCTACCCACTTCTGAGAAGCAGCGAAGGCATCAATGTTAGAATTGATTACTTCATCCCATAAGCCCAGTTGCACAAAAATATGGGATGGCATGTGTAAAGCGTGATTGGATTCAGGAGCAATTCTGGCGTAGGTATAGGCAGCATCCAGGGCCATGGGCGCATGTAAAGGATCGTCCAGGGCATGTATAAGATAATGTACTGCACCAGGGTGCTGGTCATTTTTTGCCAGTATTTTCTGAACTACTGCAGCGGCCTGCATACGTTCTTTCTCGCCACCCTGATTATTTCTCAACACACCTAAAAGAGAAAGCGCATAAAAGGAAGCCACCTCATGATCTTCAGGATACTTTTCATAAAACTGCTTCATAAACTGCATGTAGGCACGATCTCTGGCGAGTTTATCTTCCTCTTCACTATACAAAATATCAAGGGATTGTAAGTACATTTTTTCTTTCTCTGAGGAAGCCAGAGCCAGTCTTTCTTCGGAAGAAGGGGCAAGCTGATTTAACACTTCCAGCGCGGCTGCTTTGTCCTGGTTTTGCCAGAATGTACGGTTATGGCTCATCGCCTCCCCCCAGTGGGCCATAACAAAGTCAGGATCTACTTCCCTGGCTTTCTGAAAAGCTTCCAGTGCTTCAGGATACCAGAAATTATGCAGGGCAGCTACGCCACGCATAAAATGGGGCCTGGCTTCCTCTCTACCCTCCACTTCAAAACTAATTTTTCCTAAAGCAGATGTATCTGAATCAGGAGCAGCAGCCTGCTTTTCCTGTCCGGAAGGCTGGCAGGCAAAAACAAATAATATTATCAAACAGCTCAGGTAGCGTAGCATATCAACCAAAGTTTAGGTAAGTAGAATTGAATCTCACTTCAAAATAATTAACTTTTATTGATATTACCAGTAGGTAGTCTTTGTTTTCTTGAATTATCCTTTAAAGAATTCCTTAATTTTTGGTGCATAACTAATTTTTTTAGGAGTTGAGCGAAGGGCATATATCCTATCCCTCTCCGGTGATTAGCCACACTCACCTCATACAGCCTTTGCCAATGTCTGAATAAATCATAATAAGCACGAAAGAGCGGCATGTTAGGATCATAGATATGGGCCGGTTCAGAATTGGCTCCATTCAATTCAATAATTTTGATATTTCTTCCGGCATAAAGATCATGCAAGTTGGGTACTTTGAGATCAAAACGGCCAAAATAGAAACCATCTATCTGCCAACTGATATGGTCAATTACCCGAATTAGTTTTTGGTTGATCAGCACATTGGCGTTCAGAAAGGTAGCTCCTTTGCAATGATTGCCGATCTCAACCAACGGAACAACTTCATCTTTTGGAATTACCGTGTGGAGCCTGTCCTGAAATTTTTCTTTCAACAATTTGAGATTTAGCACTGCTCTCTGATCACTGACAATCAGTTCTTCAAGTGTAGACTTACCATTACCGATAAGCTGAGGAAGTTCTTTTTGTACTACAGATGAAATATTTCCTATCCGCTCATGAGGAAAGCGATAGTATAGTATGCCTAACTCTACCGGAGCATCCACATATTCCTGCAAAATGAAGCGTTGGTCAATATGACGATAATCCTCTATGTAGTTGAGGATGTCTTCTTCCTGTTTTAGTTTGGCTACACCAAATCCCCTTTCACCTCTGTCGGGCTTGAAAATTACGGGGAAATGCAATTCATGAAGCCTCATCACTGCCAGTACATTTTCCAGGCTTAGATCACCCCGTTTTATAAAGCAAGTCTGGGGAAGGTACTGGGGAGGAATAAGCTGATATACTTCAGATTTTGGATAATCCACAAAGCCTCCTGTATCCATCGCCGGATTGGCAGCGGAAAAAAAGCTCAATGAACGTGCTTTAAAAGACAAATAAAGCCAGTAGAAATAAACTGGTAAATAAAACAAATAAAACGGCCAGAACTCCCACTTCCAAAGCCGAATTAACCTGACTTTAAGTTTTATCCACAAAACTTTTCAGCTTTAGAATTTTAGATACTCTTTGGTGGGACAGTAAATTATAATATTCCATTTCTGCTTCATTCATACAGACTTCTACACAGGTAAGGCTGATGGTCTGTAAGCCACCACTCCTGGTCATTTTGAAGTCTACAGTAGGGTCACCTTCTCCTCCGTACAAATGAAAATCTTGGATATTTTGCGCTGTTAAGGAATTACCAGAATTTAACCAGTTCTCAAACCACTGTGCTCTTTTGGCCCGCATCTGCTCATTGTATAATGTTACCGATGACCAGATATGAGGCAGAGCACTGTCTGACTGAGTGTGCGAAAGCTTATGTCCATCCCAGCGTATTTCGTGCAGTGATCTTTCGCCTGAAGTATTTGACACTTTTACCAAAGTAAAAGGCTCTATATTTTCAAAATCATAAGTTTCCAGAAAGTCCGATACATTTTCAAAATCAAAAGACTCTACGATTACTCTTCCTCTGCTTTTGCGGTAGGGAGGCTTGCGTTCATGATTGACAAAAGCGCCATTCAACAGACAAGCGGCTTCTCCGGTTTCGGCAGCCAAAATCCAGGTTCCTCCTCCCTGTGGATCCAAAGGCATCAAAAGTTTGCCGCTTTTGCTATGACTTGATGAAGGAAAAATAGCCCTCTCCCGCTCAGTACTTTCATCACGGTTAGAAGTAAAAAGAAAACCTTCAGCAGTAGGCAAATAGGTTAATGTACACATGAATTGTGAAATCGTATTGTTGATGCTGCAACACCAAAATTATCAGGAAGGTTTATGGAAGACGAAAACGAGCGAAGAGCAATTTTGATAATGGCCATATGGTGTACCGCATGTTCCATACAATACAAAAGCTCCCGATTAGTATTGCTATCAATACAAACCTCATCATCTACTAATTTAACGGCAATGGATTTAATGCCAAATAAGTCTTCCTTTATTTTTCTGATTGTATTGAGCGTATAGGTAGGGGATTGCTCAAGTGTTTTATTTCTTTTTCGCCTACTATAGCATATTTGACCTTCATGTAGCCCCTTTAATAAACACTGATAAAACTCAATACTATGCCGGGTATGCTGGGCAACTGTGGATTGATTTAATATGTCTAATGGCCTAATGTAATCATCCTCATTCATTTGCATTAACATGTTTTCCAGTTGAATAAGAACTGAAAGGTTAGCCTTCAACAGGCTTTCTAGGCTATTGTGTTCCATCAATTTTTTGACTTTGGTAAGAAGTAAAAGATACATGAATATTACTCCCTTTTCTCAACTTGGCGCTTTAAATTTATCTGAAGCAAATCTTATTTCTGTCAGCAATATGACAATGGACCTTCAGCAATACCTATAAAATATTAAGATAAATGACCAATGCAACAAGCCCACCTACTGCAAGTGCGCTGATAAGAATGATAGCCCAGAGTGGTAAACTTGATTTTTTAGGCTGATCGGAAAGAATCAATTGTTCTTTAAGTTGCTTTAAGAAGTAAAATTCTATGCCTTGTAGCACATCTCTATGCATATGCACTGCCTGAGCAAGCTCAGCATGCTCACGCATACGCTGTTCAAACTCAAGACGTTCACTTTCCTTCATCTCTTCATTTACATAGCGGTCAATCTGGTCTCTATGGTTTCCCTTGGTATCGCTCATTTTTTTAGTCTCCATAAAATTCATCCCCACTGTACTGATTTCTCAGCTTATGTTTCAGCGTAGTCAGGCAACGTAACTTTTGCGTTTTGGCTACATTTTCATTTTTATAATCCATGGCCTTGGCTATGGCTCCCATACTAAACCCTTTGAAGTAAAACAACTTAAGAATTGTCTTACAGGGTTCACCTATTGTTTCCATAAGGTTTGCTACGAAGTGTTGCCTGTCACTGGTGGCGAAATTGTCTAAAGGCTCAGCATGCAGATTTTCAATCATCCAATCCTCATCCTTGTCAAGTACAGACTCTCTCTGAAGTTTTTTGCGCAAAATATTTTTCCCAATCGCAAATAAGTAGGTCTTCAGCGAACTGGTCAGAGTCTCTAGCTTGCCCCTGGTGATGTTGTGATGTAAACAGATTACAGCATCCTGAAAGGCATCTGCTGCGGTAGGTTCATCTGCTTGGTAGGTAGACTGTGCCCATTGAATGAAGCCATTACGATGGGCCTGATAAACTGCCACAATACTTTCTTCGTTTCCTGACTTAATCTGATCTACAATCTGCTGATCTTCGGTGTTGGTTTCTTGCACAACGATACGTTTGCTTTTGGAGAAACAAGTTTACTGCAAAGTGTAAACTCTATTTTTACTTTATACTATTTTTTTTTGCAGATGTAATTAATAATAATTTACCCAAAAAATCAGTATAGGAACTCTTTTTCTGCACAAAAAAACCACCTCTAGCAAGGTGGTTTAATTTACTTTGTAATTAAAACTATTTAAAAGATGCTTTCTTCATCCAGTTGTTCTACAGGTTCATCTACCATAAGTGAATCAGGTTCTTCCCCAAATATATCTGATTTATACTTTTCGCAGTCTATTTCAATAGAAATGCCTCCTGCAGGTCTTTCAAAAGGTCCTTTTTCGTAATCCAGCCTCTCATCTGCATATATACTCTTCATGTATTCCACCCATATAGGCATTGCCATACGTGCCCCTTGGCCTAGTGCCAGGGTACTAAAATGGACACTTCGGCTGTCGCCACCTACCCAAACTCCAGATACCAGATCTTTGGTGACTCCCATAAACCAGCCGTCGGAATAATTTTGTGTAGTACCAGTCTTAGCTCCTACTTCATTCCCTTCTCTGATCTCTCTGGCAATTCCCTGGCCGGTGCCTCCTTCTTCTTCGGTAGCGCCTCTCAGCATATACAGCATTAAGTAGGCCGTTTCTTCGCTCAGTGCTTCACGTGTATTTACTGGATTGTCGTAAATGGTATTACCCTCTTTATCTTCTATACGGGTAATAAATACAGGTTCTGTCCAGGTACCGTGATTGACAAAAGTGCTGTAAGCTCCTACCATTTCGTGTACAGAAACATCGCCTCCACCTCCTAATGCCAGTGCAGGAACCGCCTCTATATTACTATTAATTCCTAAACGCTTGGCATATTCCACTACTGTCTCTGGTCCTATACGCTTCATTACGAAGGCGGTAATAGAATTTTTAGATTGGGCCATTGCCTGACGGATCGTCATACGCTCTCCGGAATATCCGCCAGTTGCATTCTGGGGAGTCCAGGTATCCTCTTCTCCATCAGTATACACAGAAAATGTAACCGGTGCATCTACCACTTCATAGCAAGGTGAATAACCATTATCGATGGCTGCGGCATACACAAATGGCTTAAATGTAGAACCAGGTTGCCTTTTACCCTGCATCACATGATCATACTTGAAATGTTTATGATTGATTCCTCCTACCCAGGCTTTGATATGTCCGTTATGAGGATCCATGGACATAAAACCAGAATGTAGAAAACTCTGGTAATATTTGATGGAATCAAGGGGGCTCATCACCGTGTCTACTTCATTATTTTCAGCATTCCAGTTAAATACTGTCATATCAATTGCTGTATTCATGACAATATCTATGGAGTCGTTGCCTTTACCATATTTTTCTTCTAGGCCTTGATAACGCTCAGAACGCTTGGCCAGCATGGGGATGAAGCCTTTTAGCACCTTACCTTCTTCATCTCTCCAGGGTTCTCCTTTTTCTTTCCAGTGCTCATTGAATAACTCTTGCTGGTACTTCATATGGGTTTTTACAGCATTTTCGGCATGCTCCTGCATCCGGCTATCAATGGTAGTATAAATTCTTAATCCATCTTCATAAAGATCATAGCCATGCTCCCTGGTCCACCTCAGCAGCCAGTTTTGTACTACTGTACGAAAATAAGTAGCCAGTCCTTCATTATGGCTATCTACATTAAAATCCAAGACAATCGGCAAGTCGGTAAGTGAATCGTACTCCTGACCAGTAATAAAATCATTCTTATACATCTGGTTGATCACCACATTTCTTCTGCGCTTGGAGTTTTCCGGATTTCTGGCAGGATTGTAATAAGTTGCAGCCTTGAGCATACCTACAATGGTAGCTGATTCCTCTACAGTAAGATCATGGGGATGCTTATTGAAAAAGGTTTTGGCCGCGACTTTGATACCAAAAGAATTACTACTGAATGAAGCAGTATTGAGATACATTGCCAGAATTTCTTTTTTAGTGTAATACTTCTCCAGCTTTACAGCTACCAGCCACTCCTTTGTTTTGATAATGAGTATACGCAAACCAGGAATTTGCATCAAAGGCCCTTCATTTTCACCAGTTCTCGTTTTGTAGAGGTTTTTCGCAGTTTGCTGAGAAAGTGTACTACCTCCTCCTTCCAAGCCACTGGCTCCAAAGGTCACTACATTTTTAAATACCCCCCAACCTACACGTGCCAAACCGATTAAGTCTATACCACTATGCTCGGAAAAACGAATATCTTCGGTTGCTACCAGTGCATTTACGAGATTAGGTGACAATTCCTCGTAAGTTACCGGGCTACGGTTTTCACGATAGTATTTTCCCAAAAGAATATTGTCCGAAGAATAAAGTTCAGAGGAAAGATCGCTTTTGGGGTTTTCAAGGGCTTCAAGACTAGGGAGTCCACCATATAAACCTAAAAAATCTACACTCACAGTGTAAATATATAGTGGGAATCCTACCAGAAAAGCTACGAAAGCTATCCATATCCCCCTTACAATCCATTTGTAAAGCTTAGTGTGGCCATTATTCTGGCCTTGTTGTTTGCTCGTAGTATCAGACATTGTGGTGTTGAGCTATTTGACAGTAAATCAGGTAAATATTGTTATTCTTCTTTGAAACAAAAATCAGACAAAATTGAATCCAAAAAAGTAGACCTCAAAATTACATGTAATGCTTTTGAAAAAAACGAAGATATTCGTCAACATCTTGGGTTTGAAGTAAGATGTTCAAATTGTCTTCAGTTATGACAAAGCTCTCTCCAACTTCGTTCCTTTGCCCTGCTGACAGCTGCTCTACCGGACTTTCCTCTCCGATAAATGCATTATAGTAAGCTTTGGCACTTTCCATATCTTCAAATTTTTCCACAATTATCATCACCTTACCTCCTTCCAACACCAGGTTGGCCACTGTAAGATTTTTATCTTCAAATTGATGGCTATTAAATGCATTAATGGCTTTGGGCAAATCAGTGGAAATTTTCTGGACATTATTGTAGAGAATAATAAACGAATGCTGACGGTCAAATCGCTCTCGGTAATTAGCTCCTCTGCGCTTTGCTTCTTCTTCCTTAAAAGTTCGTGATTTTTCCAAAAGCTGTTCTGCATAAGTATACAGATCACTCTCAGGATATTCATCAATAAAGTTTTGCAAACCAAGCTGATACTGATAAAAATCTTCAGTCTTACCAGTAATAAGTATATTCAAAAGCTTCATATTATCCGTAAAATCATTATCTGAAAACGCCTTAAGGCTGGCACTGATCATCTGCTTGGCTTCTTCGTATTTGCCATCGTCATAAAGCTCGTAAGCCGTTTTATAAATCTTTTTTAGTTTTTCACTTGCCAGGTTACTTTCTTCACGGTAATTGGGATTTTCAAGGATTTTAGCATAAATACTTTCCGGATAATTTTGAAGTAATTGGTTTTTGTATTTTACATAAGTTTCATCATCCATTTCTTTGTACAATAGGTAAAGCTCATACAATACTTCAGGTTCGTATTCAGTCTCAGGGAAACGCGCCAACATGGTTTCAAAAGTTTCAATAGCATTATGCTTTTCTTCCAGATCAAAATTGTAAATACCTCCCAAATTGTAATAAGCTTCTTCAATGCTTACAAGAGCTTCCTGTTGAGCTTCATCAGTAAAAGGAATAGCTGCATAAAGTTGCTGCTTTCTGCTATCCGCAGTATTTTCAGTTACCGGACTCTGACTGGGGATATTTTCTGCCGCCTCAATTGCCTCTACATTGTCCTGAGCAAAGTTCTCATCTATAGTTTTTTCTGATCTTCTCCAGTTATCTTCCAGTTTGCGATCGCCCCATCGTCTAATAAACTCTGTGCGCCCGATACTGATGGCTGTAGGAGTATAGAAGTACCAGCCCTCACTACTGGCAGCCTGATTAGGCTCTGCCCCCTGCATGAATGGTGACTGAACCTGCTGAAAACTATTATTTCTTACAGTCCGACTTCTACGCTTACTCTCTCTTTCTTGCTCTGCAAGAAGACGATCTTCTTCAGCTATCAACTCATCCAGATAAGTATTCAGCTCAAGCGAGTCCATTTGAGCCAAAGCCAGCAGGCTATCCTGCTCTTGGATGGTAGTGAGTTGCTTTACAAAGTTATCCAGTACCTCCTGCCTCTCAGCTATCTGCTCGTATTCTTCTTCATCCTGAGGCAGCACAGTCATCGTACTGTCGTAGTATAACTTGGCTTGTTGATAATCTTTTTTATCGCCATAGTAGATTCTACCTAAAGCAAGATAGGCATAGGCTTTCTGCCTGTTATTATTAATACTAGCCTGTATAGACTCATTGTAAAACTGCATGGCTTCTTCAAGATTACCCTGTTTCTGCTCAAAAGAGGCCATTTCGTAGTAGATTTTATCCTGATACTCAAGATTTTTCTTGTCTTTGAGAAGTTTTTTGAAATACTTACGAATTTTACGGGTATCGTTCTCTTTGGTGAGATCATACACCTGAGCCATGTTCAGACGAGCATAAAAATACAATTCATATTCTGGATTACTTCTCAGCACCTCTTCATAATTTTGATAGGCCTGGGCATCAAAACCTAAATCTTGATAAAGTTGTCCGATGATAAAATAAGTACGGGCTCGCCCTTCATCATTATTTAAAAGAGGAGCAGCTAGTAAGAGGTTACCTACCATCGTACTATAATTTTCATTGAGTTGTGCCAGATGAGCACGTGTAAGATAAAGCTTTGCTTTATTGGCATCATTCAGCTTTTCTTTCTTAAGAAAGTCAGAAACAGCAATTGCATTATTTTGCTCTTGTGCCTCAATAAAAGTACGCATGAGATGAATCAAAGCTCGGTGGCGAGCATCATCGTCCTTACTTTCTGTATTTACATATTTGAAGGTCTTGATAGCGTCTTCATAGTTCTGCTTATACATTCGGCAGAGGCCTACCAATATATAGCTATCATCTGCCCATCGGCTGTTGGGATGGCGTTCAATAGCAATGGAGGCTTTCTTTAAGCAGTCTTCCACCTGCTTATCCAAACTGCTGATCAGAGCAGTGTCAACCTTTGGGTAAATTTCCAGAATGTCATTGAAGTTGTTTTCCTGACTTTCCAGTATAGCTGCCTGGATTTCATCCATACGCATATTTGCGTAAAACAAGGCATTGTATCTGGCAGTTGTATTATGGTAAACGCTTGCCACCATCCCACTTTTCTGGGGTGCACAGGCGGTTAAGCCACAAAGCAACATAGTCCACCAAAGAATGTAATATTTGGAAAAAACTTTTACCTTCAAATGATTAATATTTAGATTTATATTAAAGCTCACTACTTACTCGTGATAGCGTATGCTACTCAATTAGTCTAATATTTTTTAATGCTTACTTTTGTCCTGTCGGGGAATTTAATTATAATACTTTGAAGTCAAGGAAAACATTTTCAAATCGGTTAACAACCAGATATCTACTCATCGTTCGGAATGAGGAAGACTTTGCTGAGAAAACAACATTCACATTTACTTACGCAAAGTTAGCCCTTTTCATTGTATCTGTGAGTATAATAATGCTGATTGGTAGTTTATTTTTAGTAAATACCTTACTAGAGCAGTGGTTTGACCCAAGATACGCTCAAGCTGAGTCTAACAGAAAGCTTATTGAGTTGTCTATGGCGGTAGACTCACTTGAACAGGAAGTACAAAATAAGCAAAACTTTATCGCTTCTTTTCAGCAGGTTGTAAGAGGAGACTCTATCACCGATAATGAACAGTTTTATATTGAAAACTCTGGTGATAGAATTGTAGACAATAGCCCCGAACGTAATAATGAGATCTCAAATGTAGATTCTCAGTTCAGACAGGAGTTTGAAGAAGACGGGGTTGAATTGCTTACTGTAAATGCTAACAATGCATCTAGTCAGTTGGATGAGTTGTTTTTCTTTACACCGATTACCGGTATTATATCTTCCTCCTATAATCCTAAACAGAGTCATTATGGGGTAGATATTGTTTCTAAGAAGAATGAGCCTATAAAATCGGTAGCCGATGGCACAGTGATTTTAGCTTCCTGGACACAGGACGCTGGCTATGTAATCGCTGTGCAACATCGCAGTAATGTTATTTCTGTATATAAACATAACTCCAGTTTGCTAAAAAAATCTGGTGATTTTATAAATGCAGGCGATGTAATTGCTATTATTGGAAATACGGGAGAACTTACCTCAGGACCACATTTACATTTTGAACTTTGGTACAATGGGAATCCTGTAGACCCTGAAGAGTTTGTATCATTTTAATTTATTTACATGACAATGTTCAGTAACAATCAAAAAGAGAAGGTAAAGACAGAAGAAGCCACTACCTCAACAAGTAACATAGGAAAAGGCACTTCGGTAGAAGGAGACCTGGCCACAGTAGGAAACATTCGTATTGATGGCGATGTAAAAGGAAACGTTACCTGTAAATCAAAAATTGTCTTAGGGCAATCTTCATACGTAGAAGGCACAGTACTTGCACAAAACGGCGAGATCGGTGGAGAAATACAGGGTTCTATTGAAATTTCTGAATTACTCGTTTTAAGGCCTACTGCTGTCATTCATGGCGATATTGTCACCAACAAGTTAGTTGTGGAATCCGGAGCAACTTTCAATGGATCATGCCGTATGGGTGTCTCAGTAAATGAAATCAACTTTGACGATGAGCCAGATGAATTCCAATCAGAATCAGAAGACGAGCCAGAAGAAGACATCAAGTCAAGCTCCAAAGAAAAAGAATCAAGATCAATTTAAGACCTATGTAAAGTACTCAGGCTTAGCATTTCAAATGGTAGCTGTCTTGGGAGTAGCTGTATGGGGGGGTATGAAATTGGATGATACTATGGGCAATGGTTTTCCGTTATTTACGATTATCTTTGCCCTAATTGCCTTTTCTGGCTCTCTAATTATCACTATCCGAAGCTTACCTAAAGAGTAAATGCTAAAGAAAAAGAAAATTAATTCCTGGCTGGCATTATTTTTATTTGCCACAGTCCTTACTATTGTTGCCTCCCTTGCTCAAATCATCTTTCCCAACCTCATCTATCAAGGGGTTTATTTTATTATTCTTTTTTTCCTTCTCTTAACACTTTTTACTCATTACATCACCTTGATGGGCTTGAAGCATGCCCCTGACAAGTTTGCACTCGTTTACCTGGGTACTATGACTTTCCGTCTTCTCATGAGCATAGGAATTATTTTAATAGTGCTACTTCAGGAGATTCCTGAGAAAATCAATTTTGTGATACATTTCGCCATTGTGTATTTAGCATTTTTAATTTTTGAAATATATGCCTTATTAACTACCTTGCGCTCAAATTTTCAAACGAGGGCAGAAAATGCGGATAAAAAGCAAGAAAAAATACCGTAAGTTATTCTTAATCAGCTACATATTTTCAATAATTAGTGCGCTATCGCTCAATACAGTACATGCTGCAGAGGTAGAGCCTGATCCTGAAACTGAAGGACCTACTGAATTTATCTTTCACCATATTGCCGATTCTTACGATTGGCACTTTGCAACCATAGGCCATACCCATGTCACGCTTCCTCTTCCTATCATCCTTTATTCTGAGGACAGAGGATTAGAAATATTTATGTCTTCTAATTTTTTAGATGAAGACCATAACTATACACCATATAAAGGATATGCATTAGAAGATGACGGTTCGCACCTTGTATCTGTGGAAGGACACACTTTTTACGACTTCTCTCTTACTAAGAATGTAGCAGCGATGATGCTAAGTGTAATTGTGATGTTGATCATCTTTCCTGCCGCTGCATCCAGATACAAGAAAAAGCCTGCTACTGCTCCCCAGGGCATACAGGCTTTCATTGAACCAGTAGTGATATTTATCCGTGATGAAGTGGCTATCCCCGCAATAGGTGAACACAAGTACCAGAGGTTTATGCCCTATTTGCTTACTGTTTTCTTCTTCATACTGATAAATAATCTTCTGGGACTGCTCCCCGGTGCTGCCAACGTAACTGGTAATATTTCCATTACACTAACTTTAGCATTATTCACTTTCATCATTACTCAGTTCAGCGGAAATAAAGACTACTGGAAGCACGTGTTCAATACACCCGGTGTACCCTGGTGGCTGCTTCCTATCATGATTCCTGTTGAGATTATTGGTTTGTTTACCAAGCCATTTTCACTGATGGTAAGGCTTTTTGCCAACATCACTGCTGGTCACATCATTATTCTCAGCATTATCGGATTGATTTTCATTTTTGAAAGCATTGCAGTTGGCCCAGTGAGTATTCTTTTTGCTTCTGTGATGAACTTTCTTGAACTGTTAGTGGCTTTGTTACAGGCTTTTGTATTTACATTACTTTCAGCCATATATTTTGGAGGTGCAGTAGAAGAGCACCATCATGAAGAAGGAAAAGCGCTGGAGGATGAGAATAGTCATGCGCCTTTGCAGTCTGATTCTGCAATGGTATAAATTAGCTTTCATTTGTTTCATTCATATAAATAGTTAAACTCTTATGTTGTTAGCTTTATTATTACAAGCTGCTACCGAAGCGGTTTCCGGATTAGGAACCATGGGAGCAGGTCTTGGTGCCGGAATAGTTGCATTAGGCGCTGGTCTTGGTATCGGAAAAATTGGTGGTTCTGCTATGGAAGCCATCGCTCGCCAGCCTGAGGCTAGCGGACGTATTCAGACAGCTATGATTATCGTAGCTGCACTGATTGAAGGTGTTGCTCTCTTTGGAGTAATTATCTGTCTGATCATAGCTACTGCGTAACGCAAACTTAAAACCGGCTCTCAGCATTAGGCTTTGAGCCGGTTCTTTGATGAAACAAATTATTACTATTCACTATTTAATATAAACCTTAATGGATTTACTTACTCCAGATTTTGGACTGATAGTCTGGCAGATCCTTATCTTCCTGGTTGTACTTTTTGTACTATCTAAATTTGCTTGGAGACCTATCATTAACGGACTAAACGAGCGTGAAAACAGTATCAATGAGTCTTTACTTTCTGCTGAAAAAGCCAGAAACGAAATGGCTGAATTGAAAGCTGATAACGAAAAACTACTTGCCGAAGCGCGGAAAGAAAGAGATAATATCTTAAAAGATGCTACCGCTGCAGCCAACAAACTTCGTGAAGAAGCAAAGGAACAAGCTGCGCAGGAGGGAGCTCGTATTATCGCTGATGCTAAAGCTTCTATTGAAACTCAAAAAAATGCTGCTCTTGCTGAAGTAAAGGATCAGGTTGCTCAGCTCTCCGTACAGATTGCTGAAAAAATCCTGCGCGAAAAACTTAGTGATGATAAAGCACAAAAAGAATACGTATCAAAACTGGTTAATGACTTAAATGTTAATTAACAAATCTGTTTAGCTAAGATAAACCGGACTTTCATTTATGGTTAATACTAGAGTAGCATCCCGCTATGCGAAGTCGCTTTTGGATCTGGCAGTAGAGAAGAAAGTATTAAAAGATGTCTATCAGGATATGGTTTTTTTCCTGGAAACCTGTAAATCCAACCGTGATTTTGTTTTGATGCTTAGAAACCCTATAATCGGTCACGAGAAAAAAAAGATGGTGCTTTATGCCCTCTTTAAAAATAAATTTAACCCTGCTACGCTGGCTTTATTTGATATCATTACCCGCAAAAACAGGGAAAGTTATCTTCCGGCTATCGCCGAATCATTTGAGATACAGTATCGTCAGCATCAGGGCATAGTGAAAGCAAATGTCACTACTCCGATGCCCCTTAATGATGTTTTGAGGAAAAAATTCATAGACATGGTAGCTTCTCAAACAGGAAAGAAAATAGAGCTTGAAGAGAAAGTAGACCCTTCAATTATTGGTGGGTATGTACTCAAAATTGGTGACCAACAGATAGATAACTCTGTTAAAGCAAAACTGAAAACACTTTCGTACGATTTTTCGGACGATAGTTACGTAAAATCAATCTAAACTGAATTTTACTTTAATCTAAAACCTGATATATAATGGCAGAAGTAAGACCTGATGAGGTTTCAGCAATATTAAGAGAACAGCTTTCTAATTTCAAAACAGAAGCTGAACTCGAAGAAGTAGGTACTGTGCTCCAAGTAGGTGATGGTGTAGCACGTATTTACGGCCTCACCCAAGCACAATCTGGTGAGCTTTTAGAATTTGAAAATGGCCTCAATGCTCTTGTACTAAACCTGGAAGAAGATAATGTGGGTGCGGTACTCTTGGGCGAGCAAGGAGATATCAAAGAAGGTGATACTGTAAAGCGTACTAAGCGTATTGCCTCCATAAAAGTTGGTGATGGACTTGCAGGCCGTGTAGTGAATACCCTGGGTGAACCCATTGATGGTAAAGGTCCGATACAAGGAGAGGTTTATGAGCTTCCTATTGAGAGAAGAGCCCCTGGTGTGATCTACCGTCAACCGGTAAATGAACCTCTACAGACGGGAATTAAGGCGATTGACTCCATGATTCCTATTGGAAGAGGGCAACGAGAACTGATTATTGGGGATCGTCAGACTGGAAAAACTGCCGTGGCGCTGGATACCATTATCAACCAAAAAGAATTTTATGAAAAAGGTGAACCAGTCTACTGTATCTATGTAGCTTGCGGTCAAAAGGCTTCTACCGTTGCAGGAGTGGTTTCTGCACTTGAGAAGCATGGAGCTATGGCTTATACCACTGTAGTTTCTGCCTCTGCATCTGACCCTGCTCCAATGCAGTTTTTTGCACCTTTTACTGGAGCCGTTATCGGTGAGTATTTCCGCGATACCGGAAGACCAGCTCTGGTGATCTATGATGACCTTTCAAAACAAGCAGTTGCTTATCGGGAGGTTTCCTTATTACTTCGCAGACCTCCCGGACGTGAAGCTTATCCCGGAGATGTTTTTTACCTGCACTCTCGCCTGCTGGAAAGAGCAGCTAAGCTGAATGCTAATACTGAGATCGTGAAGCAGATGAATGACTTGCCGGAAGTAATCAAGCCTCTGGTAAAAGGTGGCGGTTCTTTGACTGCCTTACCTATCATTGAAACTCAGGCAGGTGACGTTTCTGCGTATATTCCAACCAACGTAATTTCAATTACTGACGGACAGATCTTCCTGGAAACTGGTTTGTTTAATGCTGGTTTACGTCCTGCCATTAACGTAGGTATCTCAGTATCTCGTGTGGGTGGGTCGGCTCAGATAAAGTCAATGAAAAAAGTAGCTGGTACGCTTAAGCTTGACCAGGCCCAGTTCCGTGAATTGGAGGCATTTGCTAAATTTGGTTCTGACCTTGATGCCGCAACGCAGCTTACCATTGACAGAGGTAGAAGAAACCAGCAAATTCTTAAGCAACCTCAATTTTCTCCGCTTTCGGTGGAAGAGCAGGTAGCAATTATCTTCGCTTCTACCAAAGGACACATGGATAAGGTAGCTATAGATAAGGTTAAAGCATTTGAAACTGACTATCTCAACCAGTTGAAAGCACAGCATCGTGATACACTGGATGCATTAGCTGCAGGTAAATTTGACGATAGCATTACAGATGTACTTAAGAAAGTAGCTACTGAGCTTGCTCCGAACTATCAGGAATAGAATAATTATTGCAGAGCTATACTATAATCATAGCTCTGCTTCATAGATTCACAATAAAAAAACATGCCGAGCTTAAAAGCAGTCAAAAGCCGAATAGCATCTGTAAAATCAACGCAGCAGATTACCAAAGCTATGAAAATGGTAGCTGCATCTAAGCTGCGTAGAGCACAGGATCGCCTGTTACAGATGCGTCCATATGCAGTAAAACTCACCAAAATCCTTAATAATGTTTCTTCTAACCTGAGTGAAGAAAACGTGAGCGAGTATGCAAAAAGCAGAGAAGTCAAAAATGTTGTTTTTGTTGTATTCACTTCAGATAAAGGACTTTGTGGAGCATTCAATACCAGCCTCTTCCGCTACCTAAGGCAGCTAATTTCAAATGAATATAGTACCTATGAGCGTAATAATCGTCTAAAAATCATGACAGTGGGAACCAAGGGAAGAGATTATTATAAGCGTAGAGGGCTAGAAATGATAGATGAGTATGCTGACCTTTTTAGTGAGCAAACTTTTGAAAATGTTCGTAATGCAGCCGAAGCAGTGATGAAAATGTATAAGGAAGAAAAAGTAGATAAAGTTATACTTGTCTATAATACTTTCAAAAATGTGGCAACACAGATTGTTACAAACGAACAGTTTTTACCTGTGCAATCATCCACTGAAGATAATGAAGAAAATACTAATGAAAATAGTATTGACTACATATATGAACCTTCTGAAGAATATATTGTGGAAGAGCTCATTCCTCAGTCTTTAAAAATACAGTTTTATAAAGCTTATCTGGAATCTGCTGCTTCTGAACAAGGAGCCAGGATGACAGCTATGGATCAGGCGACAGATAATGCAGGGGAATTACTGAAACAATTGAAGCTTACTTACAACCGTACACGTCAGGCAGCCATTACTAAAGAGATACTGGAAATCGTGGCAGGTGCAGATGCCCTGGAAAGCTAGTCAATGAACATAAATTATATTAATGAAAGCCCTTTTCAGGGCTTTTTTTGTTAGAAGAAGGTGTACAAACCACTGAATCTAATAGTAGAAAATAGCGTGCCCCTGTTATTTTGAAGGATCTGCCAAACTAAAATTCTTATCAGTATTTTATTGGTCATTCTCGTACAACGGATTGTGGATTTAAATTAATTAAATGATAAAAAAGGCGCTAAGATTAGCAAGAACACTCAGCCTGGATATCGTTTTAGGAGCAGTAGTTGGTAGTATGTTTATAGCTGACTATTTACAAGTATATCTTCCTACTTTAAGCCTATGTGCGTTAGCAATGAGTGTATGGCTTATCTATACGACAGATCACCTTTCTGATGCTTATAAAATACCTCATACAGCTCATACTTTCCGTCATCAATTCCATCAAAAACATTTTAAAACCTTAAGCCAACTTTTATTTATCGTCGCAACAGTAGGCATAATACTATTGACACAGCTGCCAATCAATCTAATATTGTGGGGAGGAGGAGTTTTAAGCCTGGTAGGCTTATATTTTTTATCTATTCGCTGGATGAACTTACAAAACGTATTGCACAAAGAGTTTGTCATTGCTGTATTGTATAGTATAGGTGTATTTCTC
The DNA here is from genome assembly GCF_038039535.1 of Catalinimonas locisalis. NCBI lineage: Bacteria > Pseudomonadati > Bacteroidota > Cytophagia > Cytophagales > Catalimonadaceae > Catalinimonas > Catalinimonas locisalis. Next base: position 72,253 of record NZ_JBBPHP010000012.1, read on the forward strand.
GCTCCAATTTATATGAGTGGCCTAACTACTTCTCCAACAATCTGGCTCCTTTTTATCCAATATATCTTACTTGCTTTATGCAATCTTTTAATTTTCTCTTGGTACGAAAAAGAGTTGGATCAATTGGATTTTCATATTTCATATGCTACTGCCGTAGGAGATAAAACTTCGGTCAAATCAATTCTTACTTGTATATGGCTTCTTTATTTTATTACTGGAGCGGGAGTATGGTTGTATCATTCTGATGTTCAGTTTCTCATTACTCAATGTATTATCTTATGCATGGTGATTACTTTACATTGCATTTTTCTTTTCCCTTCTTACTTTCGTCAGTACGAAATGTATAGATCAATAGCAGATGCTGTCTTTCTTTATCCTATCCTTTATTTAATCCTGTAAATGCGATTATTTACATTCCAGCATATTGCACCCTACTATGATTTGTTCGCCCAACTTGTTTTTGGTAACACCCTTGACAAAGCTCAAAAACATTTTTTCTCCCTTATTCCTCAAGGAAGTAGTATACTCATAATTGGCGGAGGGAGTGGCAGAATACTGCCTTACTTACTCAAAAACGTACGCCCTAAAAAAATTACTTACGTTGAGGCATCTTCTAACATGCTGAAAATAGCCAAAAGAAAGTCCAGAAAGATATTAAAGAATAGTCAAAATAACATAGAACTAACTTTCATTCATGGTACTGAGGATAACATTTCAGCGGTACAGAAATATGACGTATTGATGACTTTTTTTCTTTTTGACATTTACCCTACTCACCAAGCGAGAAAACTAGCTAATAAGCTTTCGGACTATCTCAAGCCATCAGGAAGTTGGCTATTCGCAGATTTTTGCTTAGAAGGACAAGGATTCCAACTTATTTGGAAGCATATAATGCTTAAGCTGATGTATTCATTTTTCAGACTGGTAAGTAATCTACAAAATCAATCTTTACCAGATTATAAATCAATCTTCAAAGAATTACACTATTTTCCTGTGGAGCAGCAATTTTTCTATCGCAGATTTATCGTAAGCATTATTTATCGGAAACTGCTTTCTTAACACGCTTTAATACTTCATCTACCATGACTGGTGATCCAATATATAGAGGAGTTCGTTGATGAAATGTTTGGGGGTGAATGTCTAAAATTCTCTCACTCCCATTACATGCCTTACCTCCAGCCTGCTCAGCGATAAAGGCTAATGCATTACATTCATATAGTAAGCGAAGTTTACCATCAGGATTTTTTTGAGTAGCAGGATAAAGGTAGATGCCACCCTTTAATAAATTACGATGAAAGTCTCCTACCAATGAGCCAATATAGCGTGCTGAGTACTTTTTGCGTTTACAATCTTCTATATAGTGTATAATATTACTGTCATAATCGTCATAATAGCCTTCATTGATAGAAAATATTTGTCCGTCATTTGGAATCGACATGTTACGATGAGATAGAAAAAACTCACCCAATGATGGGTCATAAGTAAAACCATTCACCTTATTTCCGGTAGTATAAACCAACATCGTTGAGGAGCCGTAAAGTAGGTACCCGGCAGCTACCTGAGCACTTCCTGCCTGTAACACATCGTCAACAGTAGCCTTTGAACCTATAGGAGATTTACGGCGATAAATGGAGAATATAGTACCAATGGAAACATTTACGTCAATATTTGACGATCCATCCAAGGGATCTATGGCTACCAGATACTTTGAGTCTGGATTAAGATGAACGATCTCCTCATTCTCTTCTGAAACTATGGCACAAACCTCTCCCCCATTCTTCAAAGCCCTGGTAAAACGAATATCTGCTACAACATCTAGTTTTTGTTGGTTCTCTCCCTGTACATTAGTTTCACCAAAATCACCAAGTATGTTTCCTAAGCCTGCCCGGTTAATTTCTTTGTTTAAAATTTTACCTGCCAGAGCAATATCTCTCAAAAGCTGTGAAAGTTCTCCCGAAGCGTAAGGAAAATCTTCCTGATTTCTTTTGATAAATCTGTCTAGGGTAGTACCTACCGGAAGTCCAAGCTTACTTGTTGTCATGATAAGATAATTTTACAATGAATCGTCAATACTCACTCAGCACTCTCATATTTGATGTTCTTTTCTTATATAATCTAGTAAATTTTGAGAGCTTTCGTGCAAAATATTGTAAACTTCAGTAAACCCATCCTGCCCACTCCAGTACGGGTCTGGTACATTTAAATTTGCAGGATTATCTTCAAACTCTCTCATCAGGAATACTCGGTATTTCTTAGGAGCTTTAGCATTTTCCAGTTTTAAAATATTTTTCCTATTTTCTTCATCCATAGCAATGATGTAGTTAAAATCATCAAAATCTTTGGTTAAGAATTGCCTTCCTTTATGATCAAGCGATAAACCTTTGGCAACTACTATATCCATTGTGCGACTATCTGGAGGCTCACCAATGTGGTAGTCTGAAGTACCTGCCGAATCACAGCGGATTTTATCTTGAAGGTTATTATCCTTAAGTAGTTGGTTGAATACTGCCTCAGCCATAGGTGAACGGCAAATGTTTCCCAGGCAGACAAATAAAACATTGATCATATCTGACAGACTATTTTGTAAAATCAGAAGTTAGGTGAGTTAATACTAAAATGCCAATACTCTTCCTTTTTAAGTACACATTTTGGTAATAGTAATGCACTGAAAAAAAATATAAAAATCATTACTCATTAAAAAAAAGATGTATGTCTAATGAAATAATAAATGTATGTGAAATAATATTTTGCATTTAAAATAAACGCAAAACACTCAATTTCAATTGATTACGAAAAAAGTATTGAAACATTTTATTTTTTTTGAGGTGAGGGGTTACCTTTCTTATACATCTAGTATATATAGATACATAACACAAATTGTTTTTATTCATACACCTGTTTACAGTAAGAAAACCTTCTTTAAATAAAGAAGGTTTTTCTTTTTAAAACCTTACTTTTTGCAGCACGTTATTATATATGCTAAGATCACTATTTAATTAGTATAATATTAAGTTTTATTGTCCTCCAATAAAAAAGCCAACCCAAAATTGGGTTGGCCTTTCTTTTTATTCTCAACTCAGTATTAGAAAGCGTACCTATTTTTTTCAATAAGAAAATCAGCAATTGATCTTCTTAATTCTTTTACATTGTAGAGATCCATTTTAGTAAATCGCTTAAGTCCCATAAGCATTACTCTCTGCTCATCTCCTTTGGCAAAAGATGCAATAGCTTCTTTTCCGCTACTATTAATTTTATCAACTGCCATGTACAGATACAACTGTGCCATTTTGATCTGTTCCTGACAAGCTTCTTCTCCTCTGATACTTACAAGCTTTTCCGTTCGCAGAAGGGTAGATTCAGCAGCATAAATCTCAATCATCATATCTGCGATGTTCATGAGAATTTCCTGCTCATCATCTAACTTTGTTCCAAAGTCCTGAGCAGCTTTTCCTGCCACCATAAGAACAGATTTTTTCAGATTTTTGAGTACATCTTTTTCTTTTGCGAACATTCCTGATAAATCTTTGGCACTAAAATCAGGCACAGAAGTCAACTCCTTACCTACGGCCATAGCTGGTCCAAGTAAATTAATCTCTCCTTTAAAAGCCCGTTTCAATGTCATACCTACCAGCAACATCCGGTTGATCTCATTGGTCCCTTCATAAATTCTTGAAATTCTTGCATCACGATAAGCTCTTTCCATGGGAGCTTCTGCTGAGAAGCCCATACCTCCATAAATCTGAACGCCTTCGTCTACACAGTAATCCAAAATTTCCGAACCATGCACTTTCATCATTGCACACTCAATTGCAAATTGTTCCACTCCTTTCAACTTAGCTTCAGACTCTGGCATTCCTTCATCTATAAGGGCTTGTATACGGTCTTCAATATCCTGACCAGCCCGATAGTCAGCAGATTCTGTAGCATATATCAAAGTAGCCATGTTGGCCAGTTTCTGCTTTATCGCACCAAAATTTGAAATGGAAACACCAAACTGCTTGCGTTCATTGGCATATCTTACAGAGTCAGTTACCACCTGCTTACAACCTCCAATTACTCCGGCTCCTAGCTTTATTCTTCCTATGTTTAGAATGTTTACTGCAATCTTAAACCCATTGCCTCGTTCGGAAAGCATATTTTCAACCGGCACCATAGTATCATTAAAGAAAACCTGACGGGTAGAAGAACCTTTAATCCCCAGCTTTTTTTCTTCTTCGTTCATCGTAATACCGCCAAAAGATTTCTCCACAATGAAGGCTGACAGATATTTATCATCCTCAATACGGGCAAAAACAATAAAAAGATCAGCAAAGCCGGCATTTGAGATCCACATCTTCTGGCCGGTTATTTTGTAGTGCTTACCGTCTTCTGAAAGAACCGCTTTGGTTTTACCAGAATTGGCATCCGATCCTGCGTCAGGTTCTGTCAAACAGTAACAGGCTTTCCATTCTCCACTTGCCAGTAATGGTAGATACTTTTGTTTTTGTTCTTCTGTACCGTAGTATAATATAGGTAAGGTTCCTATGCCTGTGTGGGCTCCATAAGCAGTAGAGAAAGATCCAGCCGAGCCTATAACATCGGCAATCAACATGGAGGTATTGAAGCTCATTCCTAATCCGCCGTATTCTTCAGGGATAGAGATTCCCAGTAAGCCCAGTTCTCCGGCTTTGTCTAGGAGCGACGGCATAAAACCTGGCTCCATACTATCCATTCGTTCTACATTGGGGGTGATTTCTTTATTGACAAAATCAAGCGTGGCATCTGCCATCATCCTTTGTTCTTCACTAAACTCTTCAGGAATGAAGACATCTTTGGCTTCAGTATCTTTGATCAAAAACTCTCCGCCATTTATGGCTTGTTTTTTTGCAAGTGTATCCATGAGTAGCTGTATTTATCTTTTAATTTTTTACTGTACAAAATGCATACTAATTTGTTATGCATACATAACAAATATAGTAATTTGTATAATAAATAGTATGCATGCATAACATTTTTTTTAAAATAAAACATCATTTCAACATAGATGCGTTCCTTTCAATATTATTTTTACCTGTTGCCTAACTTTTCATTCTTTTAGAGTTATATAGAGACAAAATAGAAAAGTAACGATTACTCAAACTTATTTTAAATAAGTCAGATGGCACATGACCCTGAAATACTTGAAAAACAAAGAAGCGTAGTGGAAAGCCAAGCTGCGCTGGCACGTAAACATGTCAATAACTATAATGGTAAGGACGAGATAGAAAACCTTGATAAGCTCAAAGACGGTGGAGAAATTCTGAAGGAACAAATTCAGATGGCTTTGACAGAATACAGGCGTCATAACAAAGCATTGTTTTTCTCATCCTTTTCTGGTGGCTTAGAAATTGGTTTTAGTCTTTTTTTGATGGGTGCGCTATACACCATGTTTAGTGATACCATGGAAAAACCAAGTCTGGAGATAGCGCTAGCTTTTGCCTATCCTATTGGGTTTATCTTTGTAATACTTGGCCGCTCCGAATTATTTACCGAGCATACAAATTTGGCAGTACTTCCTGTCCTGAATGGATCGGTACGGATTGTTAACCTCTTGGAGCTTTGGGGAATTATATTTATCGGAAACCTAATTGGCGGGTATCTATTTAGCTTAATCCTGGCTCAGATGGGCCCCGCCATGGGAGTAGTAAGTAAAGAAAGCCTTTATTACTTTGCTGATAAAATGGTGCAGTATGACTGGCTGATCACACTGGGTAGCGCTATGTTTGCAGGCTGGTTGATGGGGCTATTGTCCTGGCTGGTGACTTCTTCTAAGGATACCATTAGTCGCATACTGGTGATAATTCTGGTAACTACAGTAATCGGAATTGGCGGGCTTCATCACTCCATTGTGGGTTCTATAGAGGTATTTGCCGGTATGATAGTAGATGAAAGAATTACTATTGTAGATTATCTGCATTTCCAGACTTTTGCCACGCTTGGCAATATATTGGGAGGAACTGTATTCGTAGCAATAGTCAAATACAGCCATTTGGGTAACACAAATCTAATCAGTGAGCGCTTCATGAAAAGCAAAACCGGAAACTAAGTTTTCCGGTTTGACAGTTCAGATAAGCTATTGGATTTATTCAATTGGTGAAACTTTATTCTCATTGCCATTGGTCACGTTAAGATCCGGATTACCACTATACTCAATACGACTAGAGTCATCGGGGTCAACATTCAGTTCGCCTCTTACATTCATTTTGGCTTTTGAGGCACCACTGCTTTCTACACTGGCATCATCAATCTCCATTTCCAACGCATCCAAACGTGCAGCACCACTCAAGTTTGCGTCTATTTGTTGAGCTTTTCCATAAAGTTTCAAGCCAGATGCCCCTCGCATGTTGAGCGAAATACTCTGTACCTCAGCCTCTACAAATGCCTCACTTGAACCCGCCATATCCAGGCTTAGATTATCTGACTTAAAATCACTTACATTCACCTGGGCATTGGCATTCAATCGTAAAGCACTCAAAGTAGGCATTGTCAATGTAACAGCTATCCTTTCCTTATCATCACTGGTAAAAGCTTTTCCATAATTAAACTCCAGAGTGCTATTTCTGGTACTCACTTCCACATCTTCCACTGCATCTTCATCTCCGGTGAGGGTCAGGCTATAAGCAGAATCCTGTCTCACTTCTACCCTGAATGGCCCGGCAACGTTCAAAATTTCAAAATTACTCACTTCAAGGGTTTTAGAGAAACCTCCAGAAACCCCAGACTGAGGAATGCTATCAATTTCGTCGTCCATATTTTCACGCTCTTCGCAGGTAATACATTCCAGACCTTCTTCAGTGAATATAAAAGTGTTGTCTCTCACATCTGAAATACTGTAACCATCACGATAAAGTGTATTTCGGAGGATCAGATTCAGTTCACGGTCAATGATGAAAGGATGCTGGTAGGGAATATAAAGCGTTATATCAACCTCCTGATCTCTGAATTTAGCTCCTTCGTTAAAAGTAAAGACTGGTGGAAAACTGATTGTGGAATCTTCTACTTCTACCTTATAAGAAACCATTTGCGCATATTCAATTGCTGTTTTACGATTTCTTCCTCTGGCTTCAAACTCTGTTTGCAGTTCAAACCCATTTTCCTCATGTCCGCGTAGCATCAGACGCGGTCTGGCAAAGTCATCGCTTTCAGGATAATCACCCAAAGTGAGTACTGCTGTAGAACCATCAAGTGTGATATTTTCATTGGTAGTATACCTTCCTTCTTCTCTAAAATCCATCACAATCTGAGGTATTGTTACACTTAAACCGACCATCGCAACGAACCAAAGTCCAAAAGCACTCCACCATACTGTAGAACTAATGAGTTTCCTCTTCACGATTACTGCAATACCACCTATGATTATCCCCACTGCTGGAATGAATATGGCAATAAATCCAAAAACAGAAGCCGTCGCTGGTACACTTTCCTGAAGAAGTCGTAATGGAAATTCGCCATCAATCACAGGGTCAAATGAAGACAAGCCCAGTAAAATTCCACCTGATACTAATAAGCCAAATAAGAAAGCCCCTCCTATCAAAATCAGTAACAAGCCCAAAAGTACTCTTGCGAGATCTCCAAGTCCGTTAAGAATAGGCCCCAGGGCCCTGCCTAAAGCGTTAATCACGATGGCAATAAGACGGAAAGGAAACAAAATGATTTTCATGAGCAGGCTTTCCTCTCCATTCTCATCTACACTAAAGTTTTTTTTTATACTAGACTCAATATTGGTCAGCGTAACCGGCTCGCCTTTCATTTGCATCTTGTCTGTAAGTGTTTTAGCCTCTGGAGTAATAATCCAGAGGATAACGTAAATCAGCAATCCGGTACCTCCCAAGAATATACTGAGGACAAATAAGAGGCGTATCACCGTCGGGTCTGAACCAAAGTAGGCGGCTATACCTCCTGAGACTCCTCCTATCACCTTGTCATCGGGATTACGAAAGAGCTTTTTAACCTTCGCGTTTTGACTTAGTGAACTGTTACCCGGCAGTACTATCCAGAGTACAATGTAGGTTACTAAAGTAATGGTACCGAAAGAAGCAAAAGCATCTGCGAAGAAGAAGATCAAAAAAACCAGTCTTATCCAGAGCGGATCGGTTTTAAAGTAATGTGCGATTCCTGCAGCAACTCCTCCCAATACTTTACGCTCAGTGTCTCGGTACAGACGCTTACGTCCGTAGGTTTCCTCCTCTGCATCAGCATGAGCCTCATCTGCGGAGGTATAGGTTCTGTATGAAGTTTCTTCTTCCATACCTTCTGCGGCAGCGAAGTCTTCTACATTACCCATGGTTTTGATAACCCCCTCAACATCTTCGCGGGTGATTACCTGTTTGCTATTACTTAACTTGGAAAGAAAAATCTCTGCGATTCTGCTTTCTATATCATCAGTGATTTCTTTGCTGTCCTCATATGTAGAAAAATAGCGGCTTATGGATTCCAGATAGTTCTTTAACAGCTCATAGCCGTCTTCCTCCACATGAAAGATGATACCACTTATGTTTATACTGATATTCTTTTTCATGTCAGACTTCTTTTACGATTTCTTTTGGTGTGAATTGGAAATAATTTGGTTAGTAGAGGCTACCAACTGCTGCCAGGTATTACCCAGCTCATCCAGGAACTCCTGCCCCTTATTGGTCAATTTATAATATTTGCGTGGTGGTCCTGATGTTGATTCTACCCAATGATAGTCAACCAGGCCCGCTTTGCGTAACCTTGTCAGCAGTGGATAGAGCGTGCCTTCCACTACCATTATTTTGGCCGATGTGAGCTCCTCCAGCATATCTGATGCGTACACCTCCCCCCGGGAGATAATGTGTAGGATGCAGTATTCCAGAATACCTTTCCGCATCTGCACCTGTGTGTTCTCAATTTTCATGTTTCAATTTTCAATTGATTTTCAGCGAGATCGCCTTTGCGTCTGCGTGCTTATGCAGCCTGAGACTGACCCAGGAGGCCAGTTCAGGTGATGCACTTGGGTTAACATTGTATTCATGTACAAATGTATTATATAGTACTATGTTATACAAGGTATCTTACAGATTTGTTACACTCAAACTATAAAAAATTACTATTAAATATTTAATGTGCTGATAATCAGCCATATACATAGAAATATTTTTATAAAAAACTGATGATATTTTAAAATCTACCCCATCTCTTTCTTAGTGCTTATAAAATTGTGATACCATCATACTTAAACATTTTTCCATTCTGGTGATTTACCTCATAAAAAATATGATTGAGAAGGAAAGTACTTTAGAGGAGATACTAGCACATGTTTGGGGTACTCTTGCCAGAGGAGGCGCTGACGCTAAACATGCATTTCATTTCCCGGTGCTTGCAACCTGTACCAATAATGAAGTAAGGCAGAGAACACTGGTGTTAAGAGAAACTGATATTCAAAAGCGTCAGCTAATATGCTTTTCGGACGTACGTACACAAAAAGTGAGTGATATAAAAGTAAATAACAATGTCAACTGGCTTTTTTATGATCATCAGCACAAAGAACAGGTTAGGGCAAGCGCTAGAAGTACGATCCACCATATGGATGAGCTGAGCGATAAATATTGGAAAAATATTCCTCCTAAAAACCGTGGAGATTACCTGGGCCCTAAGGCTCCGGGATCAATAGAAAACCATTACTCTGCAAATTTACCAGAAGATTTTTTAGATGGGCCTACAGAAAAAAACACAGCAGTTGGAAGAGAAAACTTCTGTGTAATAGTGAGTGAAGTAAATAAGCTTGATTTTCTGAAGCTTATGAAAGGAGGCCATTTGAGAACACTCTTTACCTGGAACAGCAATAACTGGGAGAAAAACTGGCTAGCCCCTTAATTTCAAAGAAATAATCTTTGATAAACAATCAATCCCAACTCCATTAAAAGAAAGATAAAAAGTAGGGTAGTGCCAAATCCTTTCGTGGTAAGGCACTTAAGGAAACTTTATAACAATCTGTAAAGTTAAGCCTTCTCTTTTTTATCCTTAGTTTCTTCATGTTCTTCTTCTTCACTGTCTTCTTTCATGACAGTCATAACATGAGAAGTAACCAGTGCAGCGACTAAACCTAGTAGACCTGCAACAATCCAGGTAAATAATGATAATCCTTCCGTTCCGAATGAGTCAAACATGTGATATGGATATGTCAGTATGTTAAATAATAAACGCAATTAATTGCCGGGGCAAAATACGGCTGCAATTTTAACCATTTAAGCTTACTTTGACAATGGAATCCCTACTTTTTTAGCACATTTTGTGTTAGGGGATTGGGATACAATATTGCTAAAGTTATGACGACATCAATTACTAACGTAACTTTGCAGGCTTCAAGCCGATTTCTGCATCAATAGGGTAATTGCTTTGATGACACAACAAGTATGAAAACATATCTTCGCATTCTATCATTCGCCAGACCTTACGGCGAATATATACCTCAGTATCTGATCTTTACAACTTTGTCAATCATTTTTGGATTGATCAACTTCGCCATGTTGATTCCCTTACTGGATATTTTATTCAACGAAGGAGGGAATTATGTGCAAGCCGAACTCAGCAGGCCTGAATTTGCTCTAAACTTTGAATATGTTAAATCGGTTTTTTATTTCTACTTTTCTCAAACCATAGAAGAATTTGGGAAAGTAGGTGCACTGGCATTCATCTGTGGAGTAGCAGTAGTTTCAGTCTTTCTTACCAACCTTTTCAGATATGTTTCCGGGGTAACGCTTGCAAAAATCAGGGCCAGAGTAATCAGAAAACTACGCAACCGGATTTTTGACCAGGTAAGCCGCTTACACCTGGGCTACTTTTCCAATGAACGTAAAGGTGATGTGATGTCGCGGATTACCAATGATGTGCAGGAAGTAGAAGCTTCTGTGGTAAATACATTGAAGGTTGTTTTTCGTGATCCGGCCATGATCATTGGCTATTTTACTGTGCTCTTTTTTATGTCTTTTAAGCTTACCATTTTCACATTAATCGTCATGCCGATCTCCGGAATTATTATTTCGGAGATTACCAAACGGCTGAAGAGGAAAGCTACGCAAAGTCAGGAGTCTCTAGGACGCATTGTAAATATACTGGACGAAACTCTTTCGGGTATGCGTATTATTAAAGCTTTTAATGCGCGTGATTGGGTAGGTGAGAAATTTGGTCAGGAGGTTAACAAATACGCAAGAATCAATGTATCTATGGCTCGCCGTCAGGAGTTGGCTTCTCCCCTCTCGGAGTTTATGGGTATTTTTGTAGTGACCGGCATATTATTATATGGTGGTATATTGGTGCTCAATGATAATTCTGAACTCACTGCCAGCCAGTTTATTACCTACATTATCTTTTTCTCTCAAATCCTGTCTCCCGCCAAATCTATCAGTAATGCAGTCAGTAGTATACAGCGTGGTTTGGCTTCAGGAGAAAGAATCTTCAAAACCATTGATACTTTGCCTCAGATTGAAGATAAAGCTGATGCCGTAGCTCTGGAGAGCTTCAATAAAGAAATTACTTTTGAGCATGTTAGTTTCGCATATGAAAATGAACTCGTGCTGAAAGATATTAACCTGAACATTCAAAAAGGTAAAACCGTCGCCATTGTTGGGCCTTCCGGAGGAGGAAAATCAACCATTGCCGACCTTATCCCCCGCTTTTATGACCCGCTTGAGGGTAAAATTTATATTGATGGCATTGACCTGAAGGACGCACAAACTGATTCAGTTCGCAAACTGATGGGAATCGTTACCCAGGAATCTATTCTCTTCAATGATACCATTTACAATAATATCGCCTTTGGCAAACCTGAGGCTAGCGAAGAAGAAGTAATGCGGGCCGCAAAAATTGCCAACGCCCATGATTTTATTATGAATGCACCCCAGCAGTATGAAACCATCATTGGTGAGCGGGGCACCAAACTTTCCGGTGGGCAGAGACAGCGACTCAGCATCGCCCGTGCGGTATTGAAAAACCCTCCTATTCTGATTCTGGACGAAGCCACATCTGCATTAGATTCAGAATCAGAAAAACTAGTACAGGAGGCGCTTACTAACCTGATGAAAAACAGGACCTCAATCGTGATTGCTCACCGCCTGAGTACCATTCAGCATGCGGATGAAATCGTTGTAGTACAACAGGGACGAATCATTGAACAGGGTAAACATAATGAACTGGTAGAAATGGGAGGCTTGTATTATAAACTTACTGAAATGCAGACTGTATCTTAATTAAAAAACAATTAATCCCTTTTTAACTGTTTTGTAAATGAGTATTTTTTGATAAATCTAATACCATAACGCTATGAAACCTTTTAAACTCACGTTATTTTTACTTTTACTTCTTTACCACGCTGTTTTCGTAGGAATCGCTATCAATAACAGTTGGGAGTGGGTTAGCACTAACTTGCAAACCGTACAGTGGATTACCATTGCTGGCCTGGTACTTTTCCTGATTCTTTTACTGATTACTATTCTTGAACGTCAAAACTATCAGCGAAGAATTCACCGACTGGAAGCGGAAAAAGATAACATCAAAGCCAAGGTATACGACATGCAACGTCGTAATGAAGAAATTGATGACTCGATTAAATCATTTGAACAGTCGGTAGAAGGCAAAAATAAACCTAAAAACGAGGATAAAGATAAAGAATAAGTGCAATCTCTAGAAATCATCAGAACAGAACTGGAAGAAGCCAGCCGTGTATTAGATAACTTTTTACAAGACCCTCAAAATATATCGCTCATTGAAGAAGGAGCGTCCCTTTTTGCAGAAACAATTAAGAATGGTGGTAAGATTATTAGCTGTGGTAACGGAGGTTCTCACTGCGATGCCATGCATTTTGCAGAAGAACTTAGCGGTCGCTATCGCGAAAACCGCCCTGCATTACCAGCACTTGCTATTTCTGACCCCAGCCATCTCTCCTGCGTAGGCAATGATTTTGGATACGATTATGTATTTTCCCGCTTTCTTGAAGGTTTAGGTAAAGAAGGTGATGCTCTCTTAGCCATCAGCACGAGTGGCAACTCAAAAAATGTAATTGAGGCCGTTCAGATGGCAAAAGAGAAAAAGATGAAAGTCGTTGCTCTTACCGGAAAAGATGGTGGAAAGTTAGGTCCTCTCGCCGACATTGAAATCAGAGTTCCTCACCAGGGTTTTGCAGATCGGGTACAGGAAATCCACATAAAGGTAATCCACATTCTCATCTTGCTAATTGAGAAACAAGTATTATAAAATTAGTGCTTATCCTACATTGGAATGTAAAGTCAGCATAATGCTTTGCTGTTTACCTTCAGTCCCATTTATTTCAGAGAAAAATCAGAGCAGATCTCATGTTAGCAAAAACTTATGGTAGTGCAGTATATGGTGTGGATGCTTATATGATCACCATAGAAGTTAGCGTAGGACAAGGAACCAAGTTTTTTATGGTGGGACTGCCCGACAGCGCTGTGAAAGAGAGTGAGCAGCGAGTAGAAGCAGCCATCAAGCATGCGGGATACAGTATGCCCCGCATCAAAACAGTGGTCAACCTTGCACCTGCCGATATACGCAAAGAAGGCTCTGCGTATGATTTACCCATCGCACTTGGCATCCTGGCTGCTTCAGGCCAGATTGAATCTCCCGATTTAGGAAAATACATGATCATGGGTGAACTCTCACTTGATGGCATTCTCAGACCCGTAAGAGGAGCGCTTCCCATGGCCATTGAAGCCAGAAAAAACAACTTCAAGGGCATGATTATGCCTAAAGAAAACGCCAGCGAAGCTGCAATTGTAAATAATCTGGATGTAATTGGTGTAGAGACGATCAGCGAAGCCATTGATTTTCTGGAAGGAAATCAGACTATTGCTCCCCACTGGCACGAAACCCGAGATATCTTCTTTCAGGAGTTGGATAATTTTGACGTAGACTTTGCTGATGTACAGGGACAAGAAAGTATCAAAAGAGCCTTGGAGATTGCTGCTGCTGGTTCGCACAATGTCATTATGGTAGGTCCTCCTGGTTCTGGAAAAACCATGCTGGCCAGAAGGCTTCCTACTATTCTACCTCCCTTAAGCCTGCATGAAGCTCTGGAAACCACCAAAATTCACTCAGTAGCCGGTAAGCTTCCTACCAATACTTCACTTATTGCACAACGTCCTTTTTGTGCCCCCCACCACACCATCAGCGATGCAGCATTAGTGGGTGGAGGAAACATTCCCCAGCCAGGCCAAATTTCACTGGCTCATAACGGAATATTATTTTTGGATGAACTTCCAGAATTTAAAAGATCCGTTTTGGAAGTAATGAGACAACCGCTGGAAGAAAGGGCGGTCACTATAGCACGAGCAAAAGGAACAGTCGCTTTTCCTGCCAATTTTATGCTCATTGCCAGTATGAATCCTAGTCCATCAGGCGAGTTTTATGATCCGGGTAGTAGTCATCCGGATTCACCATCGGCTGTACAACGATACCTGGGTAAAATCAGCGGCCCTTTACTGGACCGCATTGACATTCATGTGGAAGTGAACCCTGTCTCCTTTGATGAAATGACCGCCAACCGTAAGCAGGAAAACAGTGCGAGCATAAGAGAAAGGGTAATTGCTGCCCGTAAAATGCAGCAGGATAGATTTGAAAATATCCGGCAAAATGGTAAGCTTTCCGAACAGGTTTATTCTAACGCCATGATGCCTTCTCAGCTAGTTAAGGAGGTTTGCCAGATCAACCAGGCAGGAAAAACGCTGTTAAAAACAGCTATGGAAAGGCTTAATTTATCTGCCCGCGCTTATGATCGCATTCTCAAAGTTTCCCGTACCATCGCCGATTTGGCGGCATCCGAAAACATAGAGATTGAGCACCTGGCGGAGGCTATTCAATACCGTAGCCTGGACCGAGAAGGCTGGTTTGGACATTAAGTTTTTTTGGTATTTTAGCTCTGAGTGTTATAGTTGAAATTTCTAGCTAACCATAAAATTATTGCACGATGGCACTTAGAATAATTCAATAGAAAAAAGGAGACCCAATTTTTTTAGATATATCATCATCTCATGACTCAACCTAACATAAGAGCAGGCATTATTGCTTATGGAAACATTGCTCAAAAATATCATGCACCTCTTTTAAATGCACTTCCCGGATTTGAATTAGTGAAAGTGCTGGAAAGAAATCGGAATCAGGCCGAAAAAGATTATCCCCATGTACAGACAGTACGCACATTGGAAGAATTGTTAGAAGATGCAACTATAGATTTGGTCGTCATTACTACACCCAATCAATTCCATTTTGCCCAGGCCAAAGCTGCCTTGGAAGCTGGCAAGCATGTAGTCCTGGAAAAGCCTTTTACCGTGAGTACTATGGAAGCTGAAATGCTTCTGCAAATTGCTCAGACGGAAGGGAAACTACTGAGCGTTTTCCATAATCGCCGTTGGGATGGAGATTTCAAAACTGTTCAAAAAATTATTAATTCAGGAGTATTGGGTGAGATTGTGGAATTTGAGTCCCGTTTTGATCGTTTTATCAATTACCAGAGAGAAAATTACTGGCGAGAACAGGATATTCCCGGTGCCGGAGTGCTGTACGATCTTGGTCCCCACCTTATTGATCAGGCACTACAACTTTTTGGAAAACCGCTTCAATTATTTGCTGACATCCGTAAGCAGCGAAAAGACAGCCTGACCGACGATTACTTTGACATTGTGCTTTATTATGATCAGTTCAAAGTCAGATTAAAAGCTGGAAACCTGGTAAAAGAATTACAGCCACGTTTTATCATTCATGGCACGCAAGGCTCATATGTAAAATATGGACTGGATGTACAGAGACTTACCCCAATTACTGCGGAAAGCCTCAGCTCACCTCAATGGGGAAAAGAACCAAGTGAACATTGGGGAACAATAAATACACACTTTAAAGGACTGAATTTTAAAGGGAAAGTAGAAACAATGGCTGGTAGCTATCACAGCTATTATGAGGATATTTATAAAGCTATTATACAGAACCGCCCCGCAGCTGTCAGTGCACAGGATGGATTGGATACTATTGAACTGATAGAGCTTGCTCAACAAAGTCATCAAAAGATGGCAGTCTTATCGTTATAATTTTGCTTATTAGCCCATATTTTGGGTTTTTTGAACATATGAGCTTTTTGGATGTGCACAAGATAGCAGTCAGCTTACGAAAGTATCGCCAGTGGCACCGGTGGATTGGGATTAGTATTACTATTCTCCTTTTGTTCAGCAGTTTTACTGGAATATTACTTGCCTGGAAAAAAGATATATCGCTCTTACAACCTCCCACTCAAAAGAGCAGTATTCAGTCATCAGCCAGTTGGCTTTCTATCAATGAAATTGCTCAACGGGCAGAAAACGCGCTATTAAACCATGTGCAGTTAGCAGAAGTAAGTATTGATAGAATGGATGTACGTCCTGACAAGGGAATTGTGAAGGTAAATTTTGTACAAGGTTACTGGGAAGTGCAGGTTGATGGATATAATGGCGAAATTTTATCTATTGCCCGTCGGCATTCTGACTGGATAGAGCAAATACATGATGGCTCAATTATCAGTGACTTATTCAAGCTTTTATCTATGAATGTGCTAGGTATTGGTTTACTTATTCTTATGGCTTCAGGTATATGGCTGTGGTTCGGACCTAAAAAAATTCGTAAAATGAAAAAAAGACAGCAAGCATGAACAATATGTTATATTTTTGTCTTGATTAAACATATGAACATTGATCCAATTATGAACCGTATATTCACTTTTCTGACCACTTTGATATTTTTAGGAATATGCTTTACTGCTTGTTCTCCCTCCAAAACTATCGGTACTCAGCGGGATGATGTGTATAATGAAAATATTGAAAGTCTACGCGTAAATTATGCTGACTCTCTGGAAAAAGTTATAGAGAATTCTGACCAGGTCAGTACTACCATAACTTCACCGGAAACACCCTCACTGAGTGCTAATATCAATACGCAATATGACATTAATGACTCGCTAAATTATTTTTTGGCTGAGGTTACTGACCGTAATGCCGAAAACAACTCATATCAGGGATATACTGTGCAGGTGTATACTGGAAACAGTAGAGAAAAGGCAAATGATGCAAAAAATATGGTTTATAGTATTTTACCAGAGGCCAGTCCCACTATCACTTTTGACCCTCCAAACTATAAAGTAAAAGTAGGAGAATTTGTGGATCGCCTGGAGGCACAACCTACTTATTCTGCACTCAAAGGCAATTTTCCAGTAGTACTTATTGTTCCTGAAAGATTTCGTATCAACAAAGAAAACTAGTTACTGCTGTTCCCTTTTACCTCACTATGGATATCAAAGAAAAAATAAAATCTTTAGCTCAGGAGTACGCTCCTGAAATTGTAAAAATAAGAAGACATCTCCACGCTCACCCTGAGTTATCTTTTCAGGAATATGAAACTGCAAAATATGTAGCCGAAAGACTTAAATCTTTTGGTATCACCCCAACCGAAGGAGTTGCAGAGACAGGTCTTACCGCACTTATTGAAGGCAAAAACCCTCAAAAAAAAGTAATCGCATTAAGGGCAGATATGGATGCATTGCCCATAGAGGAAACCAATGAGGTACCTTATAAGTCTACAAAGAGTGGCGTAATGCATGCCTGTGGACATGACGTACATACTTCCTCTCTTTTAGGTACAGCTCAAGTGCTAAATCAACTCAAAGAACATTTTGAAGGGAGTGTAAAGCTAATTTTTCAACCTGGAGAAGAGAAGATACCCGGTGGCGCTTCGCTTATGATCAAAGATGGAGCCTTGGAATCCCCTAAACCAGACCATATTTTCGGTCAGCATGTACTTCCGCACTTGCCCGCTGGAAAAGTGGGGTTTCGTGAAGGGATGTATATGGCCAGTGCAGATGAGATATACTTCACTGTAAAAGGCAAAGGTGGCCATGCTGCCATGCCGGAAAAAAATATTGACCCTGTACTTATTACTTCACATATTATTGTTGCTCTTCAGCAGATTGTAAGCCGGCATGCCAGTCCTAAAATGCCCACCGTTTTATCTTTTGGAAGAGTAGAAGCGGACGGGGCTACCAATGTAATTCCTAACGAAGTAAAAGTAGAAGGAACATTTCGCACCATGGATGAAGAGTGGCGGGCCAAAGCACATCATAGAATGCGCGCTATTGCTGAAAGTCTGGCAGAAGGTATGGGTGGAAGTTGCGAGTTTGAAATTAGAAAAGGTTATCCATTTCTAAAGAACAGCCCTGAGCTTACACAAAGAGCACGAAACTATGCAATTGATTTTTTAGGAAATGAGAATGTGGTGGATCTTGATCTGTGGATGGCAGCTGAGGATTTCTCTTACTATACCCAGGTAGCCGATGCATGTTTTTATCGGCTAGGTACAGGCAATGAAGCCAGGGGCATTACTTCTTCAGTACATACCCCCACTTTCGATATTGATGAGGATGCTCTAAAAACTGGCGTGAGTCTTATGAGTTGGATTACCATACAGGAACTCATGCGCCAAGAATAAACTGTAATGAGATTGCCAATAACAAGTAAATAACAAATAGTAGCCAGTAAAATGGCCTCGCTTTCTTTTTTGACTTACCAAAAATGTAATTGTCTAATCCGAATTTGAAACGACTTTCATATGGTGTTTTCATGGTTCTAATCTTTTAAATAAATTTCAAAAAAAGCAGTGATATATTCATATGCATATCATTTGAAAACTTACAAACACTACCTATCTCACAGATATTTTTTTTCTTATAAGCCAGCATGATAATACCAAAACTTGAATTTTAAGGAGAAAAGTAAATCGAATATAAGCAATTTTCATGTAAATTTCCTCAGCCTTCTAGTCCCAATCATCCGATCCAACTTTTTTTTCAAGGGATTTGACAAAAAAATAGGTACTGTAACAAGCATTTTTGTCAAGAAAAAAAGTCCTTGAGCTAATCAGACTAAACACCAGGTGATTTGTTTGTACTTTTTAGATAGAAATAAATTTCTTTGAGGGTAAAAAATTGTATATGAGTAAAATTATATATAATATTACATTAATCATATAAAATAACTAATTGAAGATTTTAAGCTAAATATAGTTATTTGAAAAATAGCAAATTAGTGACAGTCTGCTCCAATGATAGTACTGTCGTGTAACTTAAAAAAAATGAGGAAGCCTAATATTTACGAATTAAACCAGCTTATCAACGAATTAGCTAATATTCGGATTGCATACGACTCACATATTTCGCGAGCTATAAAAGCTATAGAGCTTTTTGAAGAGTTGAAAAACCATTCTACTAATCTAGTTATGCAAGGTTGAAGCTTTCAACTTTTTGCAATAGGTCTCTTAAAAAAAAGTTTATGGAAGAAAAAATCCCGACTGCTGAAGTCAAGCTAATTAATGTTCAAGCCTTCAAAGAAACCCATGGACTTTACATTAACGGGCACTTGTGTCATCTAGGTACAGAAGCAGAATGTACTTTTATGAAGCTCTCAGTTCTTGGTGAAGGGAGAGTAAATGTTTGATATTAATAATTGATTTTATAAAACATTTTTATTTTACTTATTCAATAAGCTGGATAAGCTGGTCTCTAAATTGTGGATTTACTGAGGTTGCGATAATTACAGAAATGATCAATCCAATCGTTGCCAGTCCTAAATCTTTACCTATCATCACAAATGCCTGTTTGATTCTCTTCTTTTTGGATTTGCTTTTTGCTTTTTCTCTTATCCTAAAACCTAGTTCTCTTCCCCCCAGAAGTCCGATAAACACCCAAGTAGTACTCATAGGAATAACACTAACAAATAGCTTATAAACCAAAATAAGAGCATAGACAAAATCAATGATAGTGGCAGAACGAATGTCTCTTACTTCACTTTTTTCATTTACAATATCCTGAATTTTATCTCCTTTCAGGTAAAAAATAAGTCCTAGTCCTAGAAAAACAACTGAGGCAAAACCAATAAATTGAAAAGTATCTAATGTCCTTGGAAGGTAAATCGCGATATTTGCTGCATCTTGCATGATCCATACTGACCATAAAGTTCCGCTGGTAATCCACTGTGCAGCAACCCACCATTGAGCGGGCTTTCCTTTAAAGTACTTAGCAGTCAAACGACTTATAGCTAACCATACGATTAGTCCTAAAGCAAAAGCCATAAAATAGGCATTTATACTTTTGCCAATCACCGAACCCACAGCTCCAGGGCTAACTGCAAAGCTGCTTAGCAGAAGAAAAGTGGTAGAAACCGGCATCCTGAGCCGAGTCAATACTAATAGAAATATAGGCGCAGCAATCTGAAGAAATGCAAACTCATCCGGCTGAGGAAATGCCAATGTTCCATTGTCGTCAGTAGCTTGAAGTCTACCGTAGGTTACGTCACCGTTGTTTACTACCCACCCAATGGTAACAGTAAGTAAAAAAATACCGCCAATATATAGCCATAAAATGTACCATTTACGGTCAGCATTGGAAGCAATGAAAGTACCGATAGTTTGAATACTATCGTTAGACACGGCGGAGTAAGCTGCTAATACAAACCCAAACCACATAGCTACTCCGGTAAAAGGGTAAATTACACCTGCTATTAAAAATAAGAAAGCAGTGATTATGATGAACTTCTTTTCTTCCTTGAAGATATCAAAAAGCTGATAAATGAGCTCTCTGAATTGATTTGAGTTGATCTTCTTATTTTTATTCTTTTTTGTCTTAGGCATTATTTCAGCTATCAGATAGGACGATAATGTATTTAACTTTGCTTTTACTCTTTCTAGCTACAATCTCATAATTTCGGTACGCAGCAATTGGTGTAACACCGTACGTAATATTCAGCACGCAAAGTTAAAAAGACCCGTTAAAGGATTGGTAATCTTAGTATTATATTTATGTTAACTTTATAGACTGCACTTTAGTAGAAATCTTGTAAAATAGTTTCTAAATACCTTCCAATAAGTAAGGAGAGTGTTAATTTTGAGTGAAATATTTAGAACAATATACGTTAATGATTGACTATCAGAATTTTGTACTGGATAATGGGCTGAAAGTTTATGTACATCAAGACATTACCCTACCCACCGCTACAGTTAACTTATTGTATGATGTAGGTTCGCGTGATGAGGATGAAAATAAAACTGGTTTTGCACACTTGTTTGAACATTTGATGTTTGGTGGCTCAATCAATATACCTTCTTTTGACGAACCTCTTCAACTTGTAGGAGGTGAAAATAATGCATTTACCAGTCCTGATATTACCAATTATTATGTGAGTCTCCCATCAGATAACCTGGAAACTGCTTTCTGGCTTGAATCTGATCGTATGCTAAGCCTCTCTTTTGATCCAAAAGTCCTGGAAGTTCAACGTAAAGTTGTGATAGAGGAATATAAGCAGCAATACCTCAACCAACCCTACGGTGATGCTTATATGAAGCTGAAAGCATTGGCTTATAAAGTTCATCCGTATCGCTGGGCTACCATAGGTAAGGATATTCATCATATAGAAAATGCAAGTATGGAAGACGTTAAGCATTTCTTCCATAAGTTTTACATCCCTAACAATGCCATTCTGGTAGTTTCAGGAAACGTTGTTTTTGATGATGTGCGTAGATTGGCTGAAAAATGGTTTGGACCAATTCCTGCAGGAGTAAGGTATAAACGTAATTTACCCCAAGAGCCAGTTCAGAAGGAAGCTCGTGTAAAACATATAGAAGCAGATGTACCTTTAGATGCTATCTATAAAGCATACCACGTACCCGGCCGGCTAAATCAGCATTATTATACTGCTGACCTGTTGAGTGATGTATTAGGGAGGGGAAAATCATCTAGATTACATCAGGAATTAGTAAATAAGCGTCGTCTTTTTAGCAATATCAATGCTTATATAAGTGGCTCAATTGATCCAGGAACTCTTAATATTCATGGTAAATTAAGTAAAGACGTTAGCTTTCAGGAAGCAGAAGAAGGCATTGAGGAAGTAATTAAGACTGTGATAGAAGCCCCACTGGAGCAAGAAGAACTGCAAAAAGTAAAAAATCAGGCAGAAGCTTCTATAGTATTTTCTGAAATGGAACTTCTTAACCGCTCCATGAACCTTGCATATGCTGCTCTACTAGGTAATCCTGACCTTGTCAATCAAGAATCAGAACTTATTCAAAATGTATCAGCAGAGAGTATTCAGCAAATAGCTAAAACTCACCTTGTGCAGGAAAATAGCAATACTGTCTACTACCATGCAAAACATTAAGAGTGGTTATGGTTTACCAAAAAACATGAGATGCTGTTTTGGTAAAACCTGCTTGTTTTCTATCAATTGCAGCCCGACCGCTTCCATTTCTTTTACAGCCTGAGCTTCAGTCATCTTATGTCTGGGTTTAATCATAATACTCGGATCTTCTGCTTTGTATTCGGCCAGCACTACTTTTCCATCAGGAGTAAGAGAGGCCACTATATCTTGCATCATTTCCCGAGGGTGAGAAAATTCATGATAAGCATCTACCATAAGTACCAAATCAACGCTGTTCTTGGGTAATGAGGGGTCTTCAACCGTTCCCAATATGGGCTCAATATTAGATACTTGCAGTTCTTTCATTTTAGAACGAATCATGTTCAACATCTCTGATTGAATGTCTACTGCCAACACTTTTCCCTTGGGAACTAAAGGGCTGATTCTGAAAGAAAAATATCCTGTACCTGCTCCGATATCAGCTACTATATTATCTTCCTCAAGTTCAAGTGCCTGAATTAACAAATCAGTTCTTTCTTCCTCTTTTCTATCTTCTCTTTCAAGCCAAGAAGCTCCTCTATGCCCCATCACCTGTGCTATATCCCTGCCCATGTAGTATTTTCCGGTTCCATCATCACTACTAGGTTCATGGTATTCATAAAATTTGTCTGATGAGCCAGTAGTTGGGCTTTTATCTTCTACCTGACCACAAGATATATGTGAAATGAGTAAGAAAAGCAGACACATTATATCTAACTGGAAAACTGATTTGAGCTTTTTCATAATAACTCTACCGTTGGATCCCAAAAAAGTTTTGCAAAGTCTTGCACCTGATCTTTTTCTACTTTTACACCTTCTTTTTCCAGCATCTTTTGCATGGTGTCGGGAGAGCCAAAATGATGTTTACCCGTAAGAAGCCCCTGTCGGTTTACTACTCGGTGGGCAGGTATATCAGGATATATATGAGCGTTATTCATTGCCCATCCCACCATTCGGGCGCTGCCTTTAGCCCCAAGATAATTTGCTATCGCACCATAGCTGGTTACTCTTCCCTGGGGTATAAGTTTCACCACTTCGTATACATTCTCAAAAAAATTAGATTTATCGCTCATCTTAACCATTTAAACTGCTCACATGAAGATCAAAAAATAATTAAAATAAACCTTTCAAGCTAAGCGTTTGGTTGAGGAGATAAAAGATACATTATATATTTGTTAAATGATTGCACCTAAGATCAAAACCTTCGTAACTAACCATAGCTATCTTATTGCTATCTTATGCATCTCTATTTTGACAGCTTGTGCCAGTAACAAGAAAGTTGCTGACAAAAGAAGCAGACCTTCTTATCATAAAAACGAAAGAGCATATCCTATAGAGGAGAATCATAGAAATAGAGTAGCTGCTGAAAGTACTTCCCCAGTGGAAAAAGTAATTGCTACAGCCCGTTCTTATACCGGTGTTCCTTACCGATGGGGTGGGACTACCAGAGCAGGTATGGATTGCTCAGGTCTATTGATGACGTGTTTTCAGGCAGCAGATCTTAATCTTCCCCGGACTACAGCAGAACAGATAAAAGTTGGTAAAGGTATAAGACTTTATGACCTGCAACCTGGTGATCTGGTCTTTTTTGCGGCAAAGAAAAGTAACCCTAACAAAGTTACCCATGTGGGTATGGTAACAGAAGTAAAGGACAAACACGACGTCCGATTTATTCATGCTTCTACCAAGCTTGGTGTAGTAGAAAATAACATTTATACTGATTATTATAGAAGAATCTTTATCAAAGCAAGACGTCCGTTTTGAGTTTTCAGATTTTTACCTAATTTTGCTGACCGTTCTTAAAGGGAACAGATATTTTTGGGGAATTAGCTCAGCTGGCTAGAGCGCTTGCATGGCATGCAAGAGGTCACCGGTTCGACTCCGGTATTCTCCACACTGATTATCAAGGTGTTACAATCAATTTTGTAACACCTTTTATTTTTGGGTAAAACTATTCTTTAGTTTGAACCAAAATATGACTGTGGATAAAAAGCAACCCAAGGCTTAAGTATCATTAATTCCAGCACACCCTGGAAAGAGTTGTTGTAATTGGACAGTCAGAATCATTCCCCACACTATGCTAATTGCGTTTTCCACAAAAATTAACCAGGATACGAGGTGATATCAGGAAGTATTGAATTTGCTCACGTGTGATCTTAAAGACACTTTATAGAGAGTAACATAAAAGGTGAGCCTTTAGACAAATTTGGTTATGTTTAGGTAGTGTTTTACCCACTCTGAACTGTACCCATCAAACTCCTTCCATTTTATACATTTTTCAACTTTATTGAGTAATTTCAATCTTATTGATAGAATAAGTATAACCAGGAAAACTGCAGTATACACTTTAAAATCTATCGTTCATACTTTTCAAGCTAAAGTAAAGCATTGTTTCCTTAAGCTCAGAGGCTTTAATTTTTTAACAAACCCTAATATGAATAAACATGAGTGGCAGTGAAAGTTTATCCTGGGAGAAGTTCAGTAATATCTTCTTTAATCTTTCCGGTTATTATTGGGTAGTCAACTCATCTTTTCATCTTCTTGCTATCAGTGAATCTTATCTCGCCCTTTTGAACAAAAGTAAAAGCAGCATCATATCCCAAAAAGTCTTTACTGCGTATGATGAAGCGTTAAGCAAGCAGCTTTTTGGTAAGCATGACCAACTGCATAAGATATTGTCAGAGGTAATTAAGAGTGGTCAAACATACAATTTCAGTGAGATCAAAGTCATAAACCAATCACAAAAGGCTGAAACAGGATTTAAAATCATTTTCAAACCAGTTTTGAATAATAAGCAAGAGGTTGAATATGTCATTCACCAGTTAGAGGAAGTAGATTATGCTATCCATAGAAAAACCTCTGTCACTAACTTGGAAGATGGATTTAAGGCAGCAGTCAAAAATTCTTTGTTCATTCCTGCCCAGATAGATAGAGAGCTGCGTTACCAATGGATTTATAATCCGCACCCTGATTTTAACTCCTCATCTGTCATTGGTAAGAGAGATGATGAATTAGATCAATCAGAGGGAGCAAAAGAACTGCTTGATTTTAAAAGGCAGGTGCTGGAATCAGAGACAGGAAACAAAAAAGAAATCAAATTTAAGCGCAGTGACGGAGAACGTTATTACGACTTTGTGCTGGAACCCTTGAGAGATTCTGAAGGAAAAGTGATAGGGCTTTCCAGTGTGGCATTTGACATTACTGAGCGGAAATTGGCTGAACTCTCCTCCCAGATCAATGAGCTACAGTACCGGGCTTTTTTTGAAAATACTGGTGTAGGAGCTGCCCAGATCAATCCTCAATTTGAGTTTATCAGAGTTAATGACAGATTCTGCCAGATGACAGCATACAGCAGAGAGGAGCTACTGTCTATGACTCCTTTTGATTTGGACCATCCTGAGGATAAAACTAAAGATGAGAAAAACCTGATAAATTTGTTTGCCAAAGGCAATGATGTCTATAGAGTAGAAAAAAGATACATCAGAAAAGACGGTGCAGTCATATGGGTACATGTAACAGTCTCTTTAATTAAAGATACCGAGGGAAAGCCTATCTGCACCACTGCTATTATCGAAGATATAAGTGGAAGAAAAGAGGCCGAACGTAAGGAGAAAGAAAATGGAGAAAAGTACCATTCACTCTTTACCAGCATTGATGAAGCTTTTACCCTTTGCCAAATCATTGTTGATCAAGAAGGCAAGCCCATTGATTATCAAATCCTGGAAGCAAATCCTGCTTTTGAAAAATTGACAGGAATAAGTTGTGAGGAAGCTTTGAGCAAAACCGCTCGTGAACTGGTGCCTGATATAGAAGACTGGTGGATAGAAACTTACGGTAAAGTAGCCCTGCAGGAAGAGCCGGTTCGCCTGGAAAATAAAGTAGGGCCTATGAATCAGTGGTTCTCTGTTTATGCTTTCCCAAGAGGTGGAGGTAAGTTTGCAGCTATCTTTACCGATATCACTGAGAGGAAGCTTATGGAGGAGTCACTGAGAGATAGTGAAGAAAGAAGAAGGCTGGCAGTAGAAGCAGCAGGTGTAGCGGACTGGTATTACTATCCAGAAGAAGAATCTTTTCAGTTCTCAGAGCATGCCAAACGACTTTTTGCGCTTTCTGATTCTGTTGCATATCCTCTTGATTATATAATTAAAAGGATTCATCCCTTTGACAGAGAAAAGGTTAGCGCATCTTTAAAAGCAGCATTAGATCCCTGTGGTGATGGAGGCTTTGACATAGATTTCCGACTCATGCGCCAGGACAATCAGTACTACTATTTTGAAGCCAGGGGTGCTACTGATTTTGTGAAAACTTCAGGTAAAGTTATACCTCAGGTTTTAAGAGGAGCTATTATAGACATTACAGAAC
Organism: Catalinimonas locisalis; assembly: GCF_038039535.1. Lineage (NCBI taxonomy): Bacteria > Pseudomonadati > Bacteroidota > Cytophagia > Cytophagales > Catalimonadaceae > Catalinimonas > Catalinimonas locisalis. The sequence continues at coordinate 98,844 of NZ_JBBPHP010000012.1, forward strand.
GAAAGCAAATAGAAGTTGAGCTGAAACTGGCGAAAGAAGAAGCTGAAAAAGCCGCAAGAGCAAAAGAAGAATTTCTGGCTCATATGAGTCATGAGATTCGTACTCCTCTTAATGCAGTAGTAGGAATTGCTAATTTGTTGAACCAGCAAGACGCTCTCCCCTCTCAGGAAAAAAACATAGAAGCTTTGAAGTTTGCTTCTGAGAATTTAATGTCTTTAGTAAATGATATTCTGGATTTCAGTAAAATCAAGTCTGGCAAAGTCAAACTCAATAAGCAGCATATCAATTTAAAACAGTTTTTATCAGGACTGGAGCAGACATATTATCAAAGAGCAGAGGAGTATGGAAACACATTGTCTTTTCAGTTAGATGATAATATACCTCAACAGATTTATGCTGATAAGCTAAAACTTTCCCAAGTTTTACATAACCTGATCGGCAATGCCTTAAAGTTTACCAGAGGAGGGAAAGTAGTAGTAGAGGTACATCTGCACAAAAGAAAAGATAGACAGTTGTGGTTGTACTTTTCAATTACAGATACCGGCAGCGGTATTCCTGCGGATCAGCTTAAAAGTATCTTTGACGAATTTAGTCAGGTAAATAAAGGCAACCATGTACAAGAAGGAGGCACTGGATTAGGACTGGCCATTACTAAACTTTTGTTAGAACTGATGGGCAGTGACATTCAAGTAGAGAGCAAAGAAGGGGAAGGTTCAAAATTCTTTTTTGTTTTACCCACAAAGCAGGGTAAAGTTGAACATAACTTCAATGATATAAACAAAGCAGAAGCTACTACTACTCCTGACTTCTCAGAGATTCTTTTAGTAGAAGATGTGGCCATTAATAGAATGGTCATTAAACAGTTTTTGCAGGATTGGTGGGATTTAAAACCTGACGAAGCCAGTAATGGAAAAGAAGCCCTTGAAATGGTTCGGCAAAATAAGTACGACCTTATTCTGATGGATGTCAGAATGCCCGTGATGGATGGTTATGAAGCCACCCAACATATCCGTAACCTCTCCCAACCTGCTAAGCAGGCAATTCCCATCATCGCCATTACTGCCGATACTGTGGAGCAATTTCAGAAGCATACACATGCTGGTCTATTTACAGATGTAGTAACAAAACCTTTTGATCCTGATCAGCTCAGAGAAGCCATATCTGCCTCTATTGCAAATAGAAAAGTAACAAGAAAGTCTTCTGGAAAGGAAGCTATTGATAGCAATGAACAGACGTATCAATATCCTAATTTTTCAAAAGCAGAAGAACCCTTTGAAGACTCAAAAAACCAAAAGAAGAAGTTCTATAAAATGGCGTTGAATTCATTAAATACCTTCAAAAAAGAGTTTTTTACAGCCTTTGAGCGAAGTGAGATAGAAAAACTGAAAGACCTCATGCATAAAGAAAGATTACTCTTGAATATGTTTGAGCTGGATGGTTTTTATCATCTTATGTATGATGCAAGACAGCAATTAGAAAAAGAGATACCGCCCAATGAGCTTCAGGCCGAACAAGAAAGAATTAGCCAGTATTTAGAAGAAATTATTAATAGAGTAAAGAAACGTTCAGATGAATTGAGATAGTGAGGGATCACTTCAATGAGTTGCGTAAAATTTAATATAATAATATATTTTAAGTCATTAAATTTACATTTGGGCGATTCTTTTCTCCTTTTGTTTATGTTTTTGGATAAAGCTTATCAATATTATTTCTTATTCCTGTAAACTCATTTCAAGACTTCCTGCTGTCCATTGCAGATAATATTTGTTCTTGGCATACTTCGCCCTTAGTTCTGCGAGCTTAATCTGGCTGTCTACCAGGCTCGTTTCACGTTTGTTGATCAAAAATAGCGTTCCGATACCCTGCTCATATCTTTCCACTTCTGCTTCGCGCAATATCAGATAATTCCTCACTTTTCCTGCCTGAAACGCGATCTGTTCTTCCAGCGACTGCCAATCGTTAAAGGCGGCTTCCACCTCGGCAAGGATTTCCTGATTGGTATATAAAAGGTCGTAATTTGCTTCCTGAATCTTAGCTTCATACAAATTTCTCTGACCTCTTACTTTCCTCAGAAACAGGGGTTGTACTAAGCTAATGCCTATCTTATGGTTGTCGTCTATAAACTGAGGGTCATATACCTCCGGAGCTGCAAAACCAGTTTGAAGGACGTTGATATTTAGTTTTATTTTGGGCAGAAAAAGATCCTGATAGTATCTTCGCTGGATTTCCATCTGCCGGATTTTTAAGTCTATTTTCTCTAGCTCGGGATGATTTTCAGAAGCCAGGGTCTGCAACTGATTCAGGGAATCTCTTTGGATGGACTCTATCTCCCACCCTTCCGTGGAAGGAATGACATTTTCCGGTATTTCCAGCGGTTCCAGGTTTTCTGTCCACAGATAGGTAGAGAGCTGTAGGGAGGCATTATTGAAGGCCAGACTGGCTTTCTCATAGGCTACTGCAAAATCCTGTACCAGAATTTCCGCTTCTACGGTATCTACCGCTGGTGCGGCTCCCTCCGAAGCTTTTTCTCTGGTAGCCGACAGACGAAATTCAGCAAAATTTAAGCCTTCCTGATTGTATCTCAACAGTTCGTATGCCAGCGTCCAATCCCAGTATTGTTTGACCGCTTCCAGTAAAAATTTATTGATGGTTTTTACGCGCTCTGCCTCGGCCAAATCTTCTAACAAACGAGCCTGCCGGAGCGTTGCCCTTCTTTCGTCTATGATCAGCCCCTGACCTAGGGGGATAGAAAGTCCTACCGACGTCAATCCCTGAGGAGTGGTAAGATCTTCAGGGTTGATATTAGGTCCGCCATTATTTTCGTAACCGGCAAGGATATCTATGCCATACCAGAGGGGAATTCTCAAAGTATTTTCCCAAATACTGAAGTAGTTGTTACCTTTAAAACTTTTTCGGTAATACTTACTTTCCAGCACTGGATCAAAAGCGCTTCTGGCGATTCTGATTTCCTGCCTGGCCGATTCAGATAATAGCCCCGTCTGCTTGACAATAGGGTGGTTAGCCACCACCAGTTGCAAGTATTCCCTGAACGCCAGGACATTCACTGTATCCTGGCTAAGCGCAGTTTTGGGAGAGAAAAAGATAGATAAAACTGAAAAAATAAAAATTAGCCTTTTTATCATCATGCGTATAAAAAGCTTATTTGAAAAAATGAATACTTCTGTATAAACAGCCAAAATTGGCTTTTCTGTGTATATGCCATTATTTTGGTTTGATCTTTTTGAGGAATTTCAACTCTTTCTCAAAAGTTTCTTCCTCCGTAAGTACACCAGTATACTCTGGCGGAAAACCGTTCAGATTTCGCCATATTTCGTACCAGATAGGCACATCTCGGAGCATCATCCAGCCTAATGCGCCTGCCCTGACATTTAGTTGCTCAGGCCATTCTTTACCTTCGGATTCAGGAACCACCAGCACCCTAAATTTTCCTTTATCATTAGCTACATTATTAATTACCGCGATGCGGCCTCCAAAGGTACCATAGCCTGTGTCAGGCCAGCCGGAAAATACTACAGCAGGCCAACCCTCAAACTGCAGTCGCACCGGTGTTCCCACTTCTATAAGGGGCACATCAATAGGGTCAATAAAAAGGGAAACAGCCAGATCAGGATTAGTGGGCAGTATGCTTACCACAGCTTCACCTACTTTCACCGTTTCTCCAATCCCGGATACCATGGCATTAACCACATGAGCATCCTGTGGAGCCACTATATTTAAAAAACCTTTTCTTTCCTGTACACTGGCAAACTTATTCCTCAGTTTAAAGATTTCACTTTCTATATCTGCAATATAAGCCAGGGTAGAACTCACTTCCGCTTTAGCCTTAGCTATTTTGTCCATGTATTCTGCCTTTAAAGAATTCAGCTCAATACGTGCATTGGTCAAGTCTCTTCGGGCAATGGATAATTTATTTTCAGCGGAGACAAATTTTTGTAGTGTTTGCTGTAACTTGAGTCGGTAATTTTCCCTTTCCTGTTTGGAAGCCAGACCATCCTCATAAAGATTATCGTAGCGCTGCGCCTGCTCTTTGGCTACTTCATAGGCAGTTTCGGCAGCAGAATAATCGGCAAGCTCTATTTCTACCTTTTCTTCAAATTGCAGGACTTTATTTTCGGCTTTTTCCAGGCTCAGTTGTAACGCATCTTTCAGAGCAGCTATTCTGTTATCCAGGGCATCAGCTTTAGCATGGGTGGCTTCCAGCGCATCGGTTTTGGCCTCTAACTGCTCTTCCAGACGGGCAAGAATCTCCGGATCCAGATATTCATCCTTCACTTCAGATAGTTGTACAATGGTATCTCCCTTTTCCACCATTTCTCCTTCATTGACATACCACTCCTCTACTCTGCCGGCAATGGTAGCATGAATCGTCTGGGGTCTGCTCCCCGGTTTAAAGGTGGTAACATAGCCATATGAGCGTATATTTTGGGTCCAGGGCAGGAACAGTGTAATAATGCCTAGTCCCAGTAATCCGTAGCTCCAGTAAGCCAAAGTCCGAGGTAGACTGGAAGGCTTAAGTATTTTCGCACTGAAATACCCGCTGGAAGGAGACGATTGTTCATCCTCTTGTCCATCACCGTTTTTTGACGTAAATAGTTTCTTGTTTTTAATTTTCATCTACCAGTTCTTTTACTGCATCCTCATTCGTTATTGACTGATAATCACCCTGATATACCAAGTGTCCCTTTTGTAAAAAGAAGTTGTTATCACATTTTTTTAACACGACCGGATCATTGGATAAAATGATCACTGTCCATGACTGCTCATTATTCAGCAGGCGATCAAGCAGTTCGTTTTTCTCTTTTTTCTCATTTCCCAATAGTTTATCGCTAAGTATCAAAAGCCGGGGGTGGCTGACAATGCTTCTGGCCAGCAGGATTTTGTGCGTTATATTTTCAGGCAGACGCAGGCTTCCGGCTATAATTTCAGTATTCAACCCATCGGGTAAGCCTCCGATAAACTCAGAAAGGCCCACAAATTCCAGCACCCAAAGCAGATCATCCTTACTGATTTCCTGCCTTCCGAGCGTGATATTCTCAAGTATGCTGGCATGAAAAACCTCATCATCATAAAGGTTATTTGAAATAGAATTATGAAGACTGGCTTTATTGATATCTTTCAACGACAGTCCATCGTAAAAAATACCTCCTTCATAATCTTCCAGCAGTCCCAGCAGCACATGCAGAAGGGTGGTCTTGCCTGCATTATTGAAACCTGAGACAGATACCTTTTCAGAGGGGGCGATATCCAGATCTATTCCCTTGAGACTGTAGGTATTGCTTCCCGGATATTTATATTTGAGATCTTTTGTACTGATGGAGACACCTTTTTTCTCAGCAGAAGAATCAAAATCAAACCCTGTCAGGTGTTCCATAGGTAGGGTAGTGACCTGCTCCAACTTGACTGAACTTGTGAGCAAATCGTATACTTTATCCAGTTTGCTGATTACTTTTTCTACAGCGCTCATGATCAGTATGATGACAATTTCTGAAGCAACAAACTGACCTATGTTGATTTCGTTGTTTACTACCAGTATCGTTCCCAGTATCAGTAAAGCTGCGGTGATGATCGTTTTGAAGCCTACAAAGCTGAAATACTGTATCATCAGTATCTTAAAATGTTTTTTCCGGGATTTGGTATAATCCGCCACCAGTAGGTCGGTCTTCTCCACTGCCAGATTAGTATTACCTGACATCTTAAAAGTGATCAGCGTGCGGGCTACTTCTTCCAGCCAGAAAGCCAGCTTATACTTATACTTGGATTCTTTCAGACTGGTATTCAATCCATTACCTCCGGAGAAATACACAATGAGTGCCAGTACAAAGACCAGGATAAGGCCAAAAAAGATAAAATAAGGGTGGTAAAACGAAAGCAGCACCAGCCCGAAAAATATCTGAATAACAGCAGATGTCATGTCAATCAGTATATTGGATATACCCTTCTGTACTGTAAGAATGTCAAAGAAACGGTTGATCAGTTCCGGAGGATAAAACTTGAGAATATGCTCAATCTTTATCTTCGGAATTCTGTCAGCAATGTTGAATGCGGTTTTAGCAAACAGACGCTGCTGAATGTGCTCAACGATAGAAAGTTGCATCACCTGTATTCCACCGGTAACCAGCAGACCCAGCAGAACAAAAATGATCAATACGATTACTGAAGTAGCAACAATTCCACTGTTGATAAAATTGATGATGCTCTGTATACCCAGGGGCAGGGATAAACTAATAAGTCCACCTAGAATGGCATACAGATAGATATACCAGATAGACTTTTTTTCTGAGGAAATCAGCCGAAGAAAACTCTTCAATGCACTTTTGGAAGGCTCAGTTTTATCGGCTACAATTTCTTTATTTGAGATACAAACCAAGGTAATTATCTGCCCTGCTTCGTTGGTTAGCAAATCGGGTATGGAATGCTCATCCGCATAATACTCAGTGGTATCATCCCGATATATACGAATATCCTTTTTCTCTTTTTTGAGAATTAAAGGGTGTATACCTGTATTGTCTTTGGTAAATACCAGGATAGGAATGGGATTTTCCAGTAGCTCATCCAACTGCTTCCTGCTTAGGTAATGACTAATATAAACCAAACCTAAACCACGCCCCATTGATTTAAGCTTGCCTACAAACTCGGAATGTGTAAGACTTTTTTCACTGTAAAAGTTAGGATCAGTTAAGCTCGACTGCTGATCCAGCTCATAAAGCTCAAGAAAACATTTATTTACAAAAAATAGCTGATGGATATTCATTCATCATTGCTTTAAAAAATAAGGATACATCTGCCTGGAGTTTTTAAAAAAAGTGCCAGAAGTATAGGCACCGTCAACTCCAAAAAAAAATACATTTAGTACGTTGGCTTTCTCATTAAACCTATACTTTATGTTATTGTTAAAAGCTAACAGTTTTTATACGCTGGATGAGTTGCCAAACCATTAAAAAAACTCTACATTTTACTATTCCTAAAAAGCCCCTTTCTCATACATTTTTTGCAGGTAAAGTAGTATAAAAAATGCTTTATTTACCATCAGATAAAATTGTTTAAATGTTGGTCAGTTTGTTGTTAGTCATTTACTAAGCTTTATTTATTACTTTGAATAGGGTCATGTCGCTATTACAATTATTAAAGCTAGAAACTAAACATTGCGATAGATATCTCTGAAAATACCATCAAAAGCACTGTTAGCATATGCATCAAGAAATTGATATTGATCATAAAGAGCTTTTTGTCTTTTTATATCTTGCCGTGCAATAAGCATAAAGAACAATAATGTTCTTTCACTTACAGACATCTGCGTTTTTAAGATGTTAACGTAGAGCAACTTTTCTTCTTTGCCTATAAGTTCTGATGCATCTACTAATTGTACGATAGAGAACAAATTATTAAGATAATGTAACAAGGAGTTTTCTATTTCTTTATTATAACTCTCTAGGGTATGTTGCACTATCGTAAATCTTTGATTCTGAATTTGGAGAGGGGAAAATTGAGAGGAAACATTGTCTTTTCTTAGCATTTCCAACCGTTTATCAATACTTTCTATAATCTTTGCAGAAATCATATGCAGATATACCCTGGTCTCAACACTTTCATGATTGCTGGAAATGGTGTGGCCATCCAATAAGTCATCATTTAGCCTTAATAGCTGGAAAAAGGTATTTTCAAAACGTTGTAACCTGAAGGTTTCATTTTGCTTGATAAATTCCTGACGGGTTAAATCCAACTCTTCTCGTTGCTGTAAGATGGTATAGATCAGGCCAGCGAAAGCCAGTCCTGAAAAAAGAGAATTGATCATACCAAACATATCACCAAAAGTACCCGGGGAATCAGGAAGACTGCCATAAAAAAAAGTGATGGCTAAACCTGATGAAGCCCATAGTGCGATTACTAATGAAGCTGTGATGATGAATGGTTTATATTTGTTTTTAGTTTTTTTTTGCTTTTGCATTCTTTCCAGATAATTTCTTTATGGATAATAACTACCTGTACCAAGTTGACATCTATGTTCTCTTCAAAGTATATCCTGATCTAGTAGCGTAATTTTGTTTTTGGACTAGTATTAAAAATACATTGCCAATGCCGGGAGAAACAGGGATAATTTGCTACTCACCGGCTGATAGTCTTTAATCGTGAGGCAAATTGATGTCTCTTATTTAGCGATTCAGTTTTCTTTCTATGAACAACACGAGGAAGAAAATGATACTACCTGCTCCCATAGAAATCAGTAGGTTTTCAATGGAAAGAGGGACCAGCCCAAAGAATGTTTCCATAAAAGGAAGATAAATAACCCCTAATTGTAAAACTATGGTTAAAGCTAACACCAAAGCCATCAGGCGATTGGTATGAAGGGCAAAAGGCGAGTGCGCCGATGAGCGTAATGCCAAAGCCTGGAAGATTTGCGCAAAACCAATGGTAGCAAAGATCATGGTTTGCCAGGTCATATCTTCAGGATTCTGGGGATCAAAGTAAAATAAGGCCAGCCCCAGCGATACCAAAGCAATAGCCGCACCTACAATGCCCAGTTGATAATAATCTTTCCGATCTAAGGCTCCTTTGCTGGGTGATCTGGGTGGCCTGCGCATTGTATTTTCTTCGGCTGGTTCGGTACCCAATCCCAAACCTAAGAGTCCGTCGGTCAGTAAATTGAGCCACAGCAGTTGCAGAGGCTGCAGGGCGATAGTCATACCAAACAAGGGAGCTACGAGCATCACCAACACCTTACCGATGTTGCCTGCCAGAGAGAACTTAATGAACCTGCGCAGGTTATCAAAGATCACCCTACCTTCTTCCACCGCTGCCACGATGGTTGAAAAATTGTCATCCAGCAACACCATATCGGCTGCCTCTTTAGCAACGTCTGTACCAGTAATACCCATGGCCACGCCAATGTCGGCTTTTTTCAGGGCGGGCGAATCATTCACTCCATCGCCAGTCATAGCCACTACCTCACCTCTCTGCTGAAGGGCATGTACGATTTTTAATTTGTCTTCCGGTGACACTCTTGCGTAAACTGAAGTCTTCTCTGCCAAAGCAATCAGTTCTTTTTCATTGATTTTTTGCAATTGTTCTCCGGATATCGCTTCTGCCTTCTGATCAAATTGAAGCTCTCTGCCGATCGCAGCTGCAGTCAGAGGATGATCTCCTGTGATCATTACTGGCCTGATGCCGGCTATTTTACAATTTTCCACGGCATCTTTTACTTCCAGTCGAGGCGGGTCCATCAGTCCGGCCAGTCCTACAAAAGTAAGGTTCTGCTCCAGGTCGGAGGGCTTTTTTTCAGAGCTGAGCAGGCGAAAAGCGAAGCCTAGTACTCTGATTCCATTCTGAGCCATCCGGGTATTAGCGTTCAGTATCCTTTCTTTCCATGCCTCATCCAACGGCTTTTGTTCACCATTCTCCCAAATATGACTTGAAATATTCAGAAGCGCATCTGCTGCTCCTTTGGTACACACTAAATATGTGTTTCCATCTACTGGCTGAAGATACTCCGGCAGAGAAGCTTTGACCTCATGAACGGTAGACATTCTTTTCCGACTGCTGTCAAAAGGCTGTTCATCAATGCGAGGGAGATGATGATGTAAATCTTCTTTGTAAATTCCCCTTTGCGCTGCTGCCAAAAGCAAAGCTGTCTCAGTGGGGTCACCCATTACCTTTTTTTGATTTGTATCACCGGAAGCCTGTTCCAAAGTAGCATCATTGCATAATACTGACACGGCCAAAGCAAAATCCAACAAAGGTTCTACCTGCTTATCCACTTTGGGTTGAGTATCAAAATCCAAGGTATGCTCCGGCAGGTCTATCACAGTGACGGTCATCTTATTTTGTGTAAGCGTACCGGTCTTATCTGAGCAGATAACAGTCACGGAGCCCAGCGTCTCTACAGCAGGGAGCTTTCTGATCAGGGCATTGCGTTTGAGCATTCTTTGTCCTCCCAGCGCCAGGGTAATAGTTACTACCGCAGGCAGACCTTCAGGAACCACAGCCACTGCCACGCTGACCGCGGTCAAAAACATATCGGCCAGTTCTTCACCTAACCACAGCCCTACTCCCATAATCACCAGGGCAGCCACTACACCAATCAGGGCAAGCAACTTACCCAGCTTATCCAGTTTATCCTGTAAAGGTGTCTTTTTGCTCTCAACCGTACTGATCAGGTTCGCAATCTTGCCCAACTCTGTCTGCATACCGGTGGCTACTGCTACGCCCGAGCCCCTGCCATTCATGACGATGGTACCCATATATGCCATGTTCTTACGATCTCCCAGAGGGACTTCTTCACTTTCAATGGGCTGGTTTACTTTATCCACGGGTTCCGATTCTCCTGTCAAAGCAGCTTCCTGAATTTTTATATTGAATGAGTTTAGGATTCTGAGGTCACAGGGTATTACATTACCAGCCTCAATTTCTACAATATCTCCGGGTACAAGGTCTTTGGCAGAAATTTCCTGTATGGAACCTCCTCTTCTTACCCTGACCATAGGAACCACCATCCTATTTAGGGCTGCCATCGCTTTTTCTGCCCGATATTCCTGAAAAAAACCCAAAAAACCGAACAGTAATACGATAGCCATGATAGCAATACCTTCGGTGGTTTTGCCAAGAAAAAAGGATAATACTGCAGCCGCTATCAGAATCAGGACCATGGTTTCGGTAAACTGATGGAAAAGCATCTTCAGTGGATGTTTTCTACCACTTTCCTCCAGACGGTTAGGGCCATATTGCTGTAAACGTTTCTTGGCCTCAGTGTCATCAATTCCTGTATCGGTGGTGTTAAGTTTGCTTAGAACTTCTCTTACTTGTTGGGTGTGCCAGTGAGTCATTTACAAAAAATATAAAAGTGGATAAAAAAATCTTTGTTTTGCTTACCATCTAATTTAAGTAATATACCTTCTTCAAAATTGTTTTTCTGCTTTGCAAATGAACATTTTAACCACATATATAATCTATACTTGCTCAGTTTGAAAAATGGCTTTATTTCATAATACACGTTGTCGTTTACCTCCGAATTCTGGTTGTTCAAAGATTATTTTTTCTAAAGCTATATTTTAATATCACATTGATTAAGAAGATAGTTGACTTCAACAAATTGTCATTCTCATGACTTATAGTGCTTATAATAAATATGATGCTTTAGACTTTGCTTTGGATGAGTATTTTCAGCAATGGGTATATTTCCCTGATATGGGTAACCGTTACTTCTGGGATGATTTTTTAGAAAAAAACCCTCATAAAAAACAGGAAGTAACTGAAGCGAAAAAGCTAATAGAACTCATGGATTTTAAAAAAGAAACAGGCCATGAGATGCCGAACTTTGATAAGTTGTTAAAAAGAATAAAAGCTACAATGAAACATTATAAGTAGCGAAGGGGAAATAGGCTAATAAAGACATGTCTTATTGATTTTACTTGTCTTTTCCAAAAAATGAACTTGGCTGTTATACAACTCATATTCTGCAATTCCTAAATACAGCCCACGTTAAAAATTGTGCTCAATATTCAATGACATTTCGGCTTCACTCTATTTATAGACTATGATTACGAGTAATTCTTCAACCTATGAACCTTACAATGGGTTTTATAGCAAATTTTATTTTGAAATCTGCCTCATCTCTCAGTTCTCCGATTTCTAAGACCTTTTTGAACTTTGTATGAGAAGGACATAGCATTTCATTGTAACTATTAACCAGGGGTAAATACCATTTATTACCATCTAACTTTGATAAAAGGAGATTCTTATCTACTGAGCATTTTACAGTCATGCATTGATTTGATCAGAAAAAATCAGATGCGTATACAAAGCTTATCCATCCTAGCATCTTCATACACACTTATAACCGTCACTAGAGGTCTGATTAAGTACTGCTGTAGTATCTCGTAAGATATTGGTGTTTTTCACATAATAATTGTTTAAAGTCTGACCTCATTGGCGTATTCAACTATTTAATCAGCAAAGGTGAGTATTTACTATTTGCTTCATATTCTAATACTTACCCATCAAGTTTACCATCTACCGCAACTTCCTTAAAACTAGCTTGACAAGCTCAGATATGACTTTTTTTTGCAAATCACAGGAGAAAGTATTTGAATAAATTTTTAGCTATACATAAGAAAAGTACAATCAAACCAAGAGTCTAAAACCTCTGTTTTCAGCCTAGATATATCACAAGTAATATATGGGTTTAACACAAACTAAAAACAGCACTTCATTATACTTATTAGTATATTCACCACCTCTTCTAGCTAAATAATGAGCACAAAATGTAATTGTAATCACGAAATATTACACGCACAATGTTTCTCCCTTAATGACGTATTTTCCACACTTTTATTAGAATTGTATTATAAAAATCAAGTAAAATGATAAAATAAATAATTAACTAGTTTTAAGTTATTATCAATAAATTAAACATTGTATAAATTATTACTTCCAGTCTGCCATAAAAAATTCGTACCAAAATGGCCTGATTGCTAGAAATAGCAAAATTTACTTATAATTGTTTAGTCAAATCTCTTAGCAAGAACTACAACTTAATATTATACAAATGGCTAAGCTTAAAAACATTATTAGACAGCTTTCTGACTCAGATTACATTTCTATTCATGAGTCGTTGATGGAAAACAGTGCTGAAAAATCGGCTCACCTCCTTAAAGCAATGCGAGAAAGGTCTTTATCTGATAACAAGATTATGGATGAACTAGGTGTAAATACTAACGCATATTACACTTTACGTTCTCGTCTTAATCAAAAGATAGAAGAATACCTACTCCAGCAGATGGAGAACCCTCGCACTGATCTTATCAAGAAAGTAGCAAATATCAATGAAGTAATTTTTACTAAAAAGAAGGCTATAGCCATCGCTACTTTAAAGAAGATTGAAAAAGAACTTCTTGATTATGATCTTCCCAGTGAACTTACCGTGGTTTATAAGACACTTCGTAAGTTACATATCAATACCCCTGATCACTTTACTTACTCTCAGCTATATAATAAGCACGTAGCTTATATGCTGGCGGTAGATAAAGCTGAGGAGATGCTTTCTCAGTATTTCAAGAAATATGGTGAATATTCACTTTCTCGTGAAGAGACCGGTAAACTTGAACTCAACCTGTTGGCTGAAGAAATGAACAATCTGTGCAATTTATATGAATCGCACCGACTCTATGTTTATCAAAGCTGTCTGAATGTTTTTCACCGTCTTTTCGTAGCCGAAGAAATTCATGAGAGTAGTGATAAAGAACCTATTGAAGATATTCTGGATAAGGTTCATAACATCCTCAACTCTTATTATCTTGATTCTATTTACCATCACCTGCAGCTTACTTACGAATTACTGCGTCTGGAATATTATAACCATTACAAAGTGTACCGTAAGGCCGAAGATTACTATGAAGAAGTAAACGATGCGACTTCTACCTTGCTGACAAACTATAGCTTACATACATATCCTGCTCAATATCTGATCAGTAAGCTAGAACGTGCAATCCGCGTAGGCGAAGAAGAAACACTTTATGAAGAAAATGAGCTGCTGTTTCATGATTTTGAGTGTGACTTTGATGACATCCCTAAATATGTTACTTACGTGGTTTACCGTTCGCTCTCTTGCTTCTATGTACAAAAATATAGTGAAGCTGCCCGTTGGATCAATAATCTTTTGAACGAAACCAGTCTTAAGAAGTATCCTTACGCTCAGTTGGAAGTAAAAGCAATCCTTGCTTTGCAATACTGCCTGATGAATGATTATGATTTGTTCAATCAGCTTACCAACAGTATTCAGCGTCAGGTTAGAATTCTCGGAAAAGAGAATAGCGAATCAATTGTGATCTTTACAAAGATACTTAAGATCTCTGTATCTGATGTTAAACGAGATAAGTATAACAAAATTAAGGCATTGGTAGAAAAATTCAATCGCTTTGAGATGGTGAACTTTGCCCCTACCAAGCTTGTAAAAATGGATGAGGCTTTCATCAATCGTCTATGCTAAGTATCAATATTTAAGTTGAAGTTAACCCCGAAGCTCAAACTTCGGGGTTTTTTATGCCCTTTATTTTAAAGTACGTTATACCATTATCAAACAATGGTAACTTCAATCATTGACCAACAGCCAATAAGCCAGAAACTTTTGGTCAACTCCTTTCTTCTTAGGTGATATAATACTGCAGGCATCTACTTATTCAGCAGAAAGGTTGAGGGCTTCTGCCCTATCTGATACTGAATGATTACTCCTCACATGGATGGATCTTATCTTTATCAGATATATTCTTATTAAATCATTGCTTAAGCTTATAAGACTGTAAACATACTTCAAAGCTGCACTTAATAAAAGTAGAAGACCTTGCTAAAGAGTAGGAAGGGCAAAAAAAACCACACCAAATGTTTGGTGTGGAAAAAAAAAACGAATACGAAACTAGAATTATATTAAACGGCTAATTTCTCTAAGTTCTTCTGGGTCAATGGTTTGTTGATATACTGCTTAACACAAGCATATTTATGTGACTTATTGACATCCTGAGGATTGATTGAAGAAGTCAACATTACAATGCTACAATGCTCTTTAGTCTCGTCAGCTAGTTTGTCAAACTCATCTAAAAACTGAAAGCCATCCATTAAAGGCATATCAATGTCCAGAAAGATTACTTCAGGGAGAACTGTCTTTCCGTTTTCTCCTAATTTTTCAATGTTTTTCAAAAACTCAATTGCACTTTTAGCACCTGAGTGAGTATAAATGTGGTCGCTGATATTAGCAGCTTCTATCATTTTTTGATTGATGAGATTATCAATTTCATTGTCATCAATCAACATTACAGCGCGATGTTTCTTATCTTCTGACATATGCTTCGCTAACTTTTGTGGCTTAAAATTTATTAATGGATATGTTAAATACGAATTAATTAGAGTTAATGCAAAAAAGCATATTCATGCTATTTCACTGTTCATTTATGATGCAAGTTATAAGATTTTTGCAAAAAAAATCTAGCAATTCCAGAATATACTTACTTTCATTTTTTTTAACTATTGCTTTTTTTTATATAATTTATTTAATATATCTATGCTTAAGTCCTGAATAAATGTAATAGTAGCAAAAAAAAAGCACCTTTGAAGGTGCTTTTCTAGTAAGTTATTATGCCAAATTTACCAACCGTATCCATAGAATGCACGATCTCCATCAGGAGAAATTCCTTCAATCAGGATACCTCCACTCTTATCTTGCATGACTTCATTTAACTGCTCAGCGCTCATAATTCTTTCATGGTCAATAGATGTAATGATAAATCCTTCTTCAAGGCCTGCGTCAGCCCATTTCCCTTCACCTAAATCTACTATCTGTGCTCCTCCGTCAATTTCTAATTCTTCTAACACATCCGCCGGAGGTGTAATAAATACTGAGCCTTCCATCTTAACTTCTTCCTGCCGCTTCACTACTTCTGTGTCCCCCATGGTATTCTTCAGAGTGGCATAAACTTTACTCAATTCACCATCTCTATAATAAGTAACCTTTACCTGGTCACCGGGACGATTTCTGGCTACCATTTCCTGTAGTTCAGCTACATTGGCTATTTTTTTTCCATCAATCTCCATAATAACATCTCCAGGCTGTATGCCCGCTTCAGAAGCTGCACTCTCTTCAGCTACTCCTTGAATATACACCCCTTCTACCATTCCCAAACCTTCTTCCTGGGCCAAACGGGCATCAACATTGACAATAGAAACCCCTAACAAAGCGCGTTGTACTGCTCCAAATTCAATCAGGTCATTCATCACTTTACGTACCAGTGAGACAGGTACGGCAAAAGAATAACCCGCATAAGAACCGGTAGGAGTAGCAATTGCGGTATTGATACCTATTAATTCTCCCCTTAGGTTAACCAGCGCGCCTCCGCTGTTTCCTTGATTAACAGCAGCATCAGTTTGAATGAATGCTTCAATCTGGCGATTATTCCTATCATGAAGTATGTTAATATTACGTGCTTTAGCACTTACAATACCTGCAGTAACGGTAGAGGTAAGTGTACCGAAAGGGTTACCAATGGCCAACACCCATTCGCCAATACTCATGTCATCAGAATCTCCAAAATCAACATAGGGTAGGTTATCATCATCCACTTTAATAAGTGCCAAATCAGTGGTAGGATCTACTCCGATAATTTCAGCAGTATACATCCGGTTATCGTCTAGGGTAACCTCTACTTTATCAGCATCTTCAATAACATGATTATTCGTTACAATATATCCATCCTGAGATATGATAACACCTGAACCAGAAGAACGGGAAGGACCTCTTCTCTCTCTACGTTCACGGTCACCAAAATAGTCTTGATAAAGCTCTTCTAAAGGGTTAGAAAAACCTGAGCCCTGGCCAGATCCATTATAGGTGGAACGAATGAATACTACTCCTGGCTTTACTCTTTCAGCAGCGTACACAAAGTTGATTCCATCGGGCACTGCAAATAAAGTATCTGAGAGGTATTTTGAAAGCTGTACGTTTCTTTCGTTTTGTAATGAAGCCGTTTGAGAGGTATCATCATCAAAATACTGTACTAGTCCAACAGCCACTAATCCTCCGAGTAATGCTGCCAGTATTATCCCTATAAAAAACTGTGTCTTGTTCATGGTGGGGCTTATCAATAGTAAAAATAATTCATCATAACGATTTGTAAATTATAACGCGATCTCACAAGATGTGTTATCAGCAAAACGAAAATAATACATTCGTTATGAATACACCGTTAATATGTCAATATAAAAAAGCCATGCTACAATTGCTGAAAACTGAAAATAATTTTCACACCTTTCGTAAGAATTTATTAAGGAATAAAATAAAAAAATCTTCCATAGAGTTGCATAATAATTTAGCCCATGCTAATATTGCAATCCCATTGAGGAACACACTCCTCCTTAGCTCAGTTGGTTAGAGCGGCTGACTGTTAATCAGTAGGTCCTTGGTTCGAGCCCAAGAGGAGGAGCCTGAATATCAGCCACTTAGAAGATAAACTTCTAAGTGGCTTTTTTTTGATACATATCACCTCGTATATATCTCTTGATGCTCAATTCGGATCAAACAATAAATCTGGGGACAGTAGTACTAAGCATAAATATTGGGAGGGCTATATGGAAAAAGTTGACCTTTCATGTACCCCTTACATTGCCCGCCGGATGGAAGCATAATAACCAAAATACCATTTTCTTAGTCACACTTTTTGCTTCTGACCATCGCATGCTATACGGTCGGTTGTGAAATACAAGAGGATAATTGATTAATATTCATTGGACTTAAATGGAAATTATATACAAATTTTATCTTAGATTAATTAATTTACAGTATACCAGTTAATCATGGATAACCTCACAAAACCTCAATCTTTTGAAGATCCGGCACCTCATATACCTTTTCAGCCTTTTAAAAAAGGAGAAACATCACGTAGTTTACAGACCTTACTTAGAAATGAAAATCGTGCTTTTATTCGCCTGATATCCATGGTAGACAACAAGGCAAATATCATGATTCATCTGAACTCACTGCTGCTTAGCGGATTAGCCATTTTTGCTAAGTTTTTTTCTCCTTTTACCTTATTTGAGAAAATAGCATTATTAATTCTTTTAGTATGCTGTATTATCTCCTTAGTACTCGCTGCCCTTGCAGCCAGGCCAGTTCGTACGTTGACTATTCATACATCCGATAAATCCGAAGAGTACCTTTTCGGAAATGCTTTAGTACAATTACCTTCTAAAAATGAATTCCTTGAGAATTTTGATAAAGTAATTAGAGATCAAGGATTGATTTATAAGAACATGGCCCTTGAATTTTACACCCTAAGCAAGATACTTGCATTTAAAAATAAACGGCTAAGGGGCTCTTACAATGTCCTTCTTATTGGTATCTTGATAACAGGTGTTTTGATTATTTTTTATAACCTGTTAGTACTTTACTAAGCATTAAAAGCTCCTGCAATTATTGGTAAAATACTTTACCGCATTATCTCTTTTGATCTGCTCATAAAATTCATTTAAAAAATCAATAATATCCCTTTTGTCTCTTTCTTCCAGATAGTCAAAATTTTCAACTAACTGAAGCACTGCTTCTTCCTTTTCCAGAAATAGCTGTATTGCCTTCTCAAAGTCTGATGGCTCATGGCAGAACCCCAGAAACATACGTTCCCTTACACCATTCAATCCCAACTTCTCATAAGGTACTGCATAGGAGGCATTGACCAAACCTGAGTAATCAAAATCATAAGGAATAGTATAAGGATAGATATCCTGAATATCTTTTTTCTTGATCAACTTCACATTATGTCTGCCTGGAACAGACCAGTCAGTATTACCAATCATGTAGTGGAACATTGCTACCAGTAGCATCTGCTGAGGATTAGTAGAGGTCTGACCCAATTTGTCCTGTTTAATTTCCAAAGCATTATTTCGCTGGGCAACATCTTCTATTTCTTCAATTAAAAAAGCATATGCTGTTCTATCATTATGTCTTTCTCTACCGGTATCCAGATAGCGTACATGGATCAGCCTGACCTGAAAACTTAGCTCGGTAAACAGACTGAAGAGTTTATAGGTCAAATACTCACGCAAAAGGTAGTTTTGATATAGATCACTTTGCCGGCAGTCTACCACCATTTTCATCTTTTCCAGTTGTTGTAAATGTTCTACTTCAAACTCAACTTTCTTTAAATTCAGTTTGATGGGAGGAAAACTACAGTAAGAACGGCGAAATTCACCCCGGGGCTTGATACGAATTTCTCTCCTGACCACCACACTGTCATTGAGATTGACATGCAGCATGGCAGGCTGATTTTTGGGTTTGTATTTTTTCTTATTGAAATTTTTGAAGTCACTTTCCAGGGTAATTTCCAGAGGTGTATCATCGGAAAAAAGATCAAACTGCAAAGGTAAAATAAATTCTTTTTCAGCAGCAGTAAGTGCTTCTCCACTCTCTGTAAAGAATACTCCTTCTTCCGATTCCTGCGCCAGACTAAACCCGGACAGAAGAATAAAAACCATGAATAATCCAAAGAATTTAGATTGATAAGTTGTCATTCATTTAATAGTATTTTCATTTTATCTGTAATGAACAGTTCAATGATTACTGAAGCGAGTAACCCGTCCAAATAAGAAGCTATTTATCCTTTAAAGCTGATGACTTTTTAAGAATGTAATAGGCGATGGCCAATGCAAGCGTAACTGCCGATAAACTAAAAAGCAGCATAGGGTCAGCATGCTTATAATCAACTGTAATGAACTTCCTTCCCAATGCAATTAAGCTTATCAGCAAAATCAACATTACCCTATCAATTTCTTTATCATTCCGCGGCAACAATGTGTCTACTAATTCAATACCTATAAGAATGCTGAAGAATATGACCAGCATATTAGAGCTTTCTTCCCTTGAAAAAAGTAGCCTTTCTCCCTCCTCTAATGTGCTTATCATAGCATATAGACTTAAGCATAGTTCAAATATCTCCACTGCGATATAGAGAAAGATTACTCCTATAAGAAAAAATTGTATATAGGTTGTTACTTTATGAATCATTATCAATCTGGGTATTCAAATAATAGAATTTGCTACTTCATGTAACTAGATAAGTAGTTGATAAGGTAATATGACGAGCATACCTAGCTTCTCTCCAGTTCTTTCAGAAATGGAATGTTATTCTGGATTTCAAAGCGCATGGCGCTGTCCAGATATTTTTCCAGTTGCATAAACTCTGAAGCCCTTAAGGGAGTCACTACTTTACTTAGCTTTTTGTAGTATTTCTTTTGTAGCTTCTCCAGTTGCATATTGTTCTTGAAAACCATATTGGTAAGCTGGCTGGCTTTATCATTCGTCATATTACTATAGTTTGCAGCATACTCCATGATGATATCTATTCTTTCCTTACCCAGGGTTTTTCTCTCTTCTGCGTAGGCTTCGTACACCGGCCAGAAAACAGCCCCCTCTTCTTCACTTAATTCTAAATATTCTTTGATAATTTCCTGCTTTTCCATCCCCCAGATATCCTGATAAAGCTCCGTTTCATTTTCATAAGACTGGGCAAAAGCATGTTGGAATATTCCTGCTGTTATGACAAAAGTTAAAATCCATGTGAGTTTATTGAAACAAGTATTCATAGTGTTTAAGGTTTAAAGGTTAAGTTTTGGTTTATTTTATGTAAGATTATATTCATTTTGAAAAGCATTAAGAAAGGAAGGATAACAACATCACTATTGCTCCCCTCCTTTCGCTCGCTCTACTACATTGCTAATTGCCAAGCATTTCAAGCCCTTTGGTAATCATATCTTTATTACTGGCCAGTGCCCCCGTGAGCATGGAAGGATCAATACCTTTGACCAGGGAACTAAGCAGACTACCTACATCAGAAAGACTGCCTACACTGGCAAGCTTACCTAAAAGATCTTTTTTGAGACCTTTACTCAATGCGCTTCCTTTTAGTCCCTTCAAAAGCCCCCCTACCTGCTCTGTTACAGCCGACATATTAGAAGGATCCAGCGAAGCTGCTTTTTCCTTCCAGTCATCCTTATTCTTGTTAAATTTACCTGAAAAAGCTTCAGGCTTAATGCCCTCGCTAATCTGAGTAAGCATACTACCCAAATCCTGGGCCTGTACTTCAGATACTGAAGTGGCCAGAAAAAGCACGATAACGAAACCCATTAATTTTCTCATAATTGATACTATTTAGGTTAGAAAAAATGAAGCATTTGTTTTACTGAATTAGCCCTTCGCTCTTGAGTCTGGCAACGGTGATGTCGGCAAACTCCTGAGCAAACTGATCCAGATTGTTGGGATTGTAGGTTTTTGACTGAGCCGACCATAGCAACTCTTCAGTCTCTGCGTCGTACAGATTGCTTTCCAGAAAGTAGGTCTTGTCCTGCGTGTAATAGCCCGGATCGTAAACCATCGGATAGTGATAGTTGTAATAGCTGTAAAAGCCTCCATAAAAGCCATAACTCATCGCCGGTGCATAAGTAGTTGTGCCCGGCACGTAGCGGGTTTCGGTCTGCTGATCTAACAGCGTAATGGTAAGAATAGCATCGTTACCATTATCACGGATTATGCTTAGCATGGCTTCTTTGTTTTTACTGATATCGTCAGTAAAATTTGGTGCGAACAGATCGCCGCTGGTGGTTACATCCAGACCTTCATTTCTAAGTTCTGCGGTAAGCTCTCTTTCCACAGTGGTTTTTGCGGCCATATTCCGGGTAAGCGCAGCTACCAGTATATCAGATTTGGTGGCATCCGTATCCTGGCCCTTCCAGTCCGGGTTCTTCCAGGAAGCAAGTATCTGGGTGGAAGGGGTGCAGGCCTGACCGAATGCAAGCGCCAGGATTACTATTAAACTTATGTTCGTTAGTAGGGATATTTTTTTCATAGATTTTTAGAATATTAGTTTTGAATAAATGGTAAGCTGAAACCGGAATTTGAAAGGACCCCGGCCAGGCATAATCCCAGTATGATGAGTCCTATGACCAGCAGTGTTCTGATACGTTTTCACCTCCTCTTCCACCTTTGATGAAGTATCAGCCAGGAGCCCAGCCATCCGGTAGAGCTTACACTTGCCTGGTTGATGGGTAGATTTTCAGTGTTGATGTTAAAATTTGCCAGTAAATCCTGCACTGGCTTAAGAGCACCTATGATATCCGGAGAGAAGATCAGGGCACAGATTCCGATACCCACGGATACCAGCGCAGCTGCTTTACTGCCTGATGTATCTCTTCGTCCGAGTAAGCCGCCTGTTTTCATGAGGTTGTACTTTTAGTTGTTTTTCATGTATTAGAACTTCCTGAAATTGAAGGTATAGCCCAGCAGAAAACCGATGCTACTGTAGTTTGCCTTAGTAATGGTCGTGATGCCCTGTATCAGATTAACTTCCGCAGGAGTTCCGATAGCTCCTCTTTCTTCATGCGCATTGTTGTTCCCCGTACTCAGGAGTAGCCCGATGCTCATACTGCTTCTTTCTCTTTTGATGGTGGTCCCTCCTACCAGATGATAAATATCCCAGCTGCTGATGGTTGTCTTATAGCCTCTTTGATCTGAGAGCGTATTATCCAGATAAGACATATCGTTTCTGAAACTCATGCTGAAGCTCAGCTGCTCGTTCCACTGGTATTCGTAGGCAAGTACCGCGTTGAGCACCGGCCGGGCTCCGCCTAATACCACCAGCAGATCCTCGCTGCCCAGACTGCTGCCAAAAGTACCATACCTCACAAAGTCTGCCGGTGTTGATCTGATGATGTCGTATGTATCCACAGCACCGAAGTATTGAACAGAAAAGGCCAGCATAGCCCGCTGAAAATTATACTCAGCCCCTGCTGCTACTGAAAAA
This sequence comes from Catalinimonas locisalis, assembly GCF_038039535.1. Lineage (NCBI taxonomy): Bacteria > Pseudomonadati > Bacteroidota > Cytophagia > Cytophagales > Catalimonadaceae > Catalinimonas > Catalinimonas locisalis. The sequence continues at coordinate 121,187 of NZ_JBBPHP010000012.1, forward strand.
GGCGACCTAAAACTCGTTTTTAATTCCTCCTGCCTATCGCTGGCAAAGCCATTGACTCTGGTATCTCCTCCCAGTTTCATGTTTTGGGCAGTAATGTCTGCTGCCAGAGTACCTGAGCCAAATAGCCCGAGAGAAGGTGTAGTAAGCGTAAGTCCCAGTTTCCAGGCTGTATTCTGGTAAGCAATGCCCAGCTTAGCAGCATAGCGCACGTCAAAATATTTGAGGTACTGGAAGATGGTGGTATTGACCAATGTTTGTGCCGGATCATTGAGAATCATGTGGGCCAGTAACTGACGGTTATAGGTCTGGTTACGAAGGGTAAACATATGGGTCAGGCCCACCGACCAGTTTTCATTCAGCTTTCTGCCTACACCTAAATTCAGGCTCACTTCAGAGAGTCTGCTGCTTTTCTCAGATTCTCCTACAAAAGCTTCCGCTCCCGGGCTTTCTTCATCATCAACAATGGCATAATCATCATCCAGCCGGGCATTTCCTTTGAACTGAAAATCTACCGGAGCCACTACGCCATACCCTACTTTCCACTTTTCACTCTTTATTTTAAACATTCCACCTATAAGAATAGGAACTGAACCAAACTGACTGCTGCGGAAATCGGCCTGCTGACCGAGGGCGTTTTCAATGGTGATGTTTTCTATACGATACAGATTGGCATTGACCGAAATACTGGGGTTCTCAATAAATCCTAAAGCTCCGGGATTGTAAAAAACCGTAGAATTGTCAGGAGCGCCTGCTACTACTGCCCCACCTAGCAATGCGGAACGCGTACCATACTGCTGTGTCCCGTAATGCGTATCCTGCGCCATTGTTGCATTGAGCGTGATGAGCAAAAAGAATAGTATAGTGTAGCAGTATTTCATACCTTTTATTCGTGATGAATTTTCGTACCTTTTTCTTTATCATTTAAGAAGTTCTTCAAAGGAAGTCCACGCCCGAAGCGGTTGAGCGCGTACATAGCCTCCTGCATAGGAATGGGATAATATTCACACTCTTCTTGCCGGACGTAGCGGATTTCTCCGGCATCCATTTTAGGAGCATCCGGCAAAAACAGACTCAGGAAACCCGGTACATTCTTGTCGGTGATAAAAGCAAGGCGGTAGAACTGATTATCTTTCAATAACACAGCTTCCCATTGCTGCTCTAATTTCTTAGGCTGATCACCGATGATGCGATACTTAAGCATCTGAAAAGAAGGAAAAAACAAAAAGAGCTTTTCTTCAACTGTGATACTCCACTGTTTGATAAAGCCTTTTTCAATCAAAAAACCACTGAGATAGCAGAGCAACAGCAAGATGAATATGCAGAAAATACTGACCGTAGCCGCGCCAAATACCGAGTGCAGTCCCAGACTGTCTACCATTTTGCTACCCAAAGGAAGCAGGAGATGGATGGCTTTGGTAGCTAATACTATAAAAACCAGGAGAGGCAGGATGAAAAATACCCCTCCTAGTATAAAGGCTCTCGGTGGTTGTTTGATCAGTGACATAGGCAGTAATGTTTATGATTCAAGCCGGTTCTTTATCCTTCATTGCAGATAGCTTGGATTCTATCCAGGTGCCACCTCTGCGAAGTTTGAAACTCACAATGAGTAATGACAAACCTGCCACTAGTGCAAAAAATCCTATCAGCCAGATGAGAGAGCCATAGCCCAATGCCGGATGGGCAAAAATGATAAGACCAAAAGCCACCGATAAAATACCACCTAAAATCAGCCAGCCTTCACCTTCTATCTCTTTGCGGAGTTGTATGGCCATCGCGATGCGACTGATCCCACTGAGGATAAACCAGAAGGCAATGGTAAATGAGATGATCATCAGCGTAATACCGGGAGTGATGAAAAGAAGTAAGCCAAGTATCAGACTGATAGCACCTTCTGCAAGAATAAGCCATTTATCTTCTCTCTCCTGCCAACTCCTGATCGCGGCAATGATGGTAAAAATGCCATCGGCAATGATGAGGGCAGCAAACCAGATCGCCAGACTGGCCGCGGTAAGTGTAGGATTGATAAAAGCAAATATGCCAAAAAGCAAAAGAAGGACTCCTTTGATCGCTAGCATCCACCAGTTTTTTGTTAAGGTCTCTAACATGGTTTTAATCGTTTAAGGTTTACATTTTCTATGCTACACATACTTTTTATGAAGCTCTATACATTATAATTCCCACCCGAAGGAAGTCTGTATTACATAATCCGTAGTACTGGCATTATCTGCCGGCTGATTATCATAATTGAGTGTAAAGCCCAGCTTAATATAAAAGTCTAGCGGCAGATCGTATTTCAAGTCAAAAGTATAGTCTACACGCCAGCGCTTGGACTCAGTCAGGCTTGGATAGACCACTACATTAGTAAGCAGATTGAGATCTCCAACATCATACATATTCAATTCTGTACCTACGAACCCCTCACCGCTCCGCCTTGAGGATGTTTCATTGGAAAAGTTTTCATTGTTGAAAGAAACCCCTGCCTGCACACCCCAATACGTCTGGTTAGTATGAATCAAGTATCTTCCAAGACCTAACTTGCTCGTGGTACGTAAGGCAAGACTCTGCTCTGTATTTGACAACCAAGATATTTGTGCTAACAAGAAATAATCATTAGGAAGGAAAAAACGGTAAGTTAGGCCGGCATCTATACGATGAATATCTTCTACATCATCCTGTGAAGAGTAAACATTATTATAGTTAGCATCTGCCGACCATCTTTCTGCCAGATATCCGATATTACTTCTCACATTAAACTGCCTGAGGCTATTGGCCCTGGTAAGGCTGTAACCAAGATCAACAGAAGCATACAAGCGGCTCCAAAAGCCCGAATCTACCGATTTAAGGTAGACAATATTTTCTCTGGTAGTACTGTCAAAAATATCTCCTACAATGATATTAACGTTGACACTATCTGTACTGGAAAGACTGCCGTTGAACCGTTTTCCATCACTCAGTGTGATTAAAAAATAGGATTCGGTATATATCCTTTTTATTTTCTCCCACTCTATCTTAAAATCACTATCACTGTAGTCAGTTTCAATGGTAAGGACACCACGATCCATAGCTTTAACTTCCCCGATGATAACATCACCATTGTTGAGCAAAAGCGAATCCCGCTGTGCATAGGCAGCAAATACTATGAAGCAAAACATGATTGAAAAGAGTATTTTCCTGATCAAAACGTAGGGTATTAGTGTCTAATGAATTATGATTCTTCTTCCTCCGCATCCACCACTTCATACATATTCTTACCATCTACCTGTACAGGCTGGTAGTAAGTTTCTCCATATTTGACATAAGTAACATCACCGATTTTCACTTCTTCCCCTCCTTCTGGCAAATGCTCAACCAGGGTACCGGAAGTTGGAGGAACAACGGTATAACCTCCATCTGACTTCTCATAATAGGTTCCACCATAGTAGTAGTTGTTGGTTGTTTCATTGACTACTACCTTTTCCGAATCATCGGGCAAAACTTTGATAGTAGCCCCTACCGGAGCCTGCACCACAGTATAGCCTCCATCGCTTTCTATATAGTACACTCCCTGATCATAATGATACTGTTGATTCTCCACGCTGATTACAATGGCAGTAGCTGCCAAAGTAGCTACAAAAAAACCCCAGGGATGCCATACAGGTCCCCAGTAAAAAGGACGGTAAGGATGGTAATAATAGGGACGATAGGCATAAAACCTGAACCCTCCCCATACATAGGGAGGCCGCACATAGGGCCTGGGGTTACGTATTACTACGGTATTCCTGTTATTATGAACATGAACATTCCGGTTGACATTTACATTTACATTCGTCCGGCTATTGTCAATATTGACCCGGTTACCGCTGATATTGGTATTTCTGTCTCTGGAAACATTGGTATTCCTGATATTGGTATTTCCCGAATTTCTGTTAGAAACACTGCGGTTTGGCATTTGCCTGCTTCCACCATTGATAGACTGCCGATTGACATTTCCCTGCCTTGAACTTGAAGGAGAAGGTCTGCTGGCTGCTGGTTTTCGGGTGGCCGGTCTTGCTGCTGCTGCTCTGTTGCCACGGGAAGCGGAGCGGTTCAGCCTCTGTGCTTCGGCATCAATTGGATTGAGCAAAAAGAGAGATACTAAAGTGAGCATATATACTGCCAGGGTTATAGGAGATAGCTTTTTCATGTCCATTTAGTTTGAGTTGAGGAAAGCTTTTGCATTTTTGGGAACCAGCGTAATCTCTGAGGCATCAGGAGGTGGCATGAATTCAAAGAGCGCATCTGGCAAATCCGGGTTGAGCTGCCAGTCGGAGAAAGTCACTTCGTACTGCGGATTATCTTCCTGAGCCAGATAGACGATCACCATTTTCTGAGGAAGGGTAAGCGCGTCATTAGAAATCCACAGTTGAACATTCATCTCATCGCCTGCTGCTACGATACGGAAGCAGTCTTTACCATTCAACTTACTACTACCCATAAAGAGCAACTTATCACTCTGAAAAAGCAGGTCGTCGGTAAAGTAGGGGTTGAAAAAATCAGCAGCAGGAAATTCAATTCCATAATCCTCATGGATGGTGTAAATGGTTTCCAGAATACTGCTATCCGGTGCATCAATCTGGGCGAAATTGTTTTCACTATAGGAATAATAAGTCAGAGAATCGCCGTTGTACCAGTAGCCTCTGTGTCCTCTGTCACCATTGGAATTGACCAGCATTTTGTCGGGGCCTTGCATGTATACTTCTTCTTCGGTAAAGTGCTTCACCAGTCCTAAACCCTTGGTAGGGATAAAAAAGGTGCTGTCCTGCATATCGTACGAAGTCTGCAAGGTGTAACTACAGGAACTCAGTTCTCCGATTACTTCACTCATACGATCCAGGATAAGCACGGCTATAGGATCATACATTTCATCATCCTGCCCTAAAGTAGTGCAGGGTAGTATCAAAAAGATGAGGTAAATGATATAATTTTTCATAGTTAGGTGTATTTTCTTTTCCAAAAAGATATCCCTATTCCAATCTGGGATTTCCAATCTGGGATTTCTAATCTGGGACATCATTGCATATGCTTAGAATCCCTGAAACCTGTAGTTGAGATTGAGCAGAAACTGACTGCGTTTACCAAAAACGCCCAGTTCTGATCTTAGCATCCATTTTTTGTTGAACTGATATTGTGCTCCCAGTATGATATTAAAAGGAGCAGCCACTCTTTTATCCAGTTTATAATCAATGACCGCCTCCCCGGGGTCGCGGCTTTCAGCCATATCTTCCAGCCTATTGATGATCTGATTCACCACTACACGTTGTGCCGGAGGTAAAGTCTCAGCCCATTCGTTGAGACGATCTATCGTATTACCGCTACCGATATTGGGAAAAATACTTTGTAATGGTATACTGCCTTCCGTATCGTTCTGAATGACCTGATAAAAAACGCCCACCCAAACAGCCAGCATCTTATCCGGATGAGTGGGATCTCTCAGGTTATGTCCTATCCGGAAGCTACTGTTGAAGGCAGGGACAGGCTCTACGACGACCTCTACATCGGCAAAGTTGTAGTTGTTATCCCATACCAAAAAGAAAGGGCCTAAAGCTCCCGCCAGCGTGGCACCCAGCCCGAAAGAACTCACCGAAAAGTGCTGATCGGTTTCCAGGCTGAAAGGTTCCAGCAAGGTTACATCCGTTTCCGTAGTTCCTCCTCCCAGTATACCGTAGATATTCAGGAAAGGAAATATCCATACATCAGGCCTTATGGTATATGCATTCGTAGTGGCAATGGTAGGCCCAAATTCAATCACACTGCTCACATCTACCATCTCACTGCCATTGAAGCCTATCAGGGTGCGGTCTATCAGAATCTGCTGCTGTTGGGTAAAATAGATACCACTAATGCCCCAGGCATAAGGCAGATCGTAGCCCCGCTTATAAGCCTGTTTGCCCAGTAGCGGAAATGTATAAGGGTAATCCATCTGCTTCAGACTGTCGTAATAATCCTTATAGGCCGGATTGTCGGATGCTCCCATTCCCTGAGCACTGGCGGTTTGTGCAATAGCCAAGGCTAAAAGACACAGCAGAAGCCGGGGGAGAACTAAGTTGATGTTGCTAAAATATTTCATTTGCCGTCATTGATGCTTTTACTTAACTGTCTGATCATTCCTCTGAATTACTTTTCACCCCACCGATAGGGATGTTGGCAAAAATGTACACTGCCCTATTCCGTATGCCAGTTCCTCCTTCTTTTTGTATGTCTACCAAACCTCCGTAGTACCTAAGCCCGATATTGATCCCATCTCCCTGCATAAGCTTATATCCCGCACCAACTGACAGCCCAAAATCCAGCCTTTTGTACTGATCCCGAATTTCGTTGGTGTACGACAGGTCGTCATCATCAAGGGTACTAGCCGTAAATACGTCTTCTGCTTTGCGCAACAATCCTAGCTGCATGCCGCCTTCTAGAAAGATGAAGTTCTGGAAGCTGTGTCTTATCAGGATAGGCACATTAAAATAACTCAGCTTTCGTTCCACGGATGACTCTGCCAAAAGCTGATCCAACAGATCGTCTCCGGTAGCATAAGGAACTAGTCCCTCAGCACCCATAGAAGACTTTACCATGACACCTGTATATAGAGACCATGGTTTATGGAATATGATATCAAAGTAGAAACCCAGAAAAAAACTATTCCTCATATCTGCTCCAGGAATATTGCTGAGGCTGGAAAATGATGCTCCGCCATCCAGTCCAAACTTTAGTTTTTCTGAATTGAGCTTATCACCCAACAGCAATGAAATCAACACCTGCCCGTGTGAAAAGCTGATGCATGAAAAGCATACGATCATTGTGAATATGAACTTTCTCATAGGTTCATTAAATAGTAGATAGTCTTGATTTAGTTTTAGACTTCATTTCTGTAATTTTTATCATGGTATCTTTAATTGAATGTATTTATGCTGTTGGATTGATCCACGCCAACTGCCAATCCTGAGTAGTCTCAACCTCTCTGTTTTTGTATTTTTTCCTGGCCTTTTTCCACTCCTTGATATCCAGTACCGACCAGGCTTTGCCCTCTTTGTATTGACTTTCCAGTAGTATTACCTCTTGCTGCAATGCCGGAGAACCATATTTCTCAGCAAAGGCTTGAGCACTGGGTTCATCAAGTTCTAACTCATCTATCCAGCGGTACAGACTTTGTATGATCAGCCTAGACTTTTTCTGTCTTACTGCCCTTTTGAACTGATGAAAGTAATAGGCTTCCGATTTTAGGTATTGTCCTCTTCTTACTTTCGCCCAGTGAAACAATTTGCGTGTGATCAGAAAAAGCAGATAAAGTGCCAGTAGGCTTAATACTGCCAGCAGCAAAAACTTCCTGGGCGACATGCCCAGAATCGTTAGGGGTTCTTCTTCTGCCTCAGCCTCTTCTTGCAGAACCATTTCCTGCTCCAGCGAATCACGAATACTGGCCAGCACACCCAGATCAGGATTGGGCTGTACCTCAAGCCTAACTTCTTCCAATGTCCGTTTATACAATTTCTGGCGGTAGGGATTGTACCAGGTAAAGACCATTTCCGGTAAGATGACTTCGCCTTCTTTTTCAAAAAGATAGCGCATGGTTTCAGTACGAGTAGCACTGATGGCTGTCTTAGTCCTCTGGTTTTCAACCGTACTTCGTGTCGGATATTCACTTACTCCTGAGAGACTGTCCCAGGCAATGGGAGGAATCAACTCGGCCACTGTGCCATAGGCGGTACGGGAAATTCTTCTTTCCAGCACATCCCCCACTTTTACTTCTTGTCGGTTACCTCTCCATTGGTCAGTCACGCTTAAACCGGTAGCGACCAGCCACTGCGATTCGCTAAAGTTTGGCGGTACAGGCTTCACCTTGATCTGCTTCTCAGCAGTTTTCAAAGTTCTTCTCACCCCTTTAAAGTCTCCTTCGGGAGGTGTTTCTACTGCTATCTCCAGGGAAGGAAAAATCACACCCTCATCTTCAAAAGGGAATACATGGTAGATAAGCTCTACTCCGGCATAATTCTGTCCATCCTGCTGAAACGAACGGCTGACCGGACGGAAGTATACCGTGAAAGCTCCATTCACTTTGATATTGCCAGGGTCAATACCCGCGGTAAACCAGGTGGAAGTATAAACCGTAATACGGACTTCTACTGGCTGCCCTACATACGTGCTGCTGCGATCCAGACTCACCTGACTCCATACTCGCTGAGCTAGTAGCGCTTCACTGCTGATAAGCCACAATAGTAAAGTAACCAATAAAACCATGAACTTCTTTCTCCAGGGTCTGTGACCAACAGTCCTTTTGAGATACTGCTGGGTTCCGGTCTGTGAGACACAGACCGGGGGGGTTGGTAGAAAGTTACCACTTCTTTGCATCAGCCTTGGGTTTTATGTTTTCCTTTTTCACCTGATATTCAAATTTCCTTTTCAGAAATAGCGAAGGGTCATCATCTACTTTGCGCATGAGCACCTTGCTATTGTCCTGCTGGATTTGACCTCCAACATCTTCGGGCACTTCGTCCATCTCTTTAGCTTTGCGGATATCGGTGGCAACGGTTTCTTCCAGACGTTGCTTTTCCATGTCTTCTTGAGTAGCTTCCTGTCCGCCTCCGCCCAGGTCTTCCGGACTGTCGTTTTGTTGATTATTGGCTGCCCCCTCTTCTTCTGAATTTTGCGCTTCCTGGGCTTCTTCAGGACTGAGTTCTTCAGTACCACCCGTCAATTGCGCTAGTTGCTGCTGGCTTTGTTTGGCTTGTGCGTTGTCAGGGTCCAATTCTAAGGCTTCGCCAAAAGCCAGCATTGCCGCCGCAGTATCTCCATTTTGGAAGTAGGCCAGGCCCAGATTGTAAGCTCCGTTGGCAGTAGTATCTTCGCTAAATGCACGAACGGCATCCTCATATTCACCGGCTTTGTAATAGGCCACCCCTCTGCGCATAGGATCATCATAGCGCATAGCTGCTTCCTCATATTCTCCTTTCTCACTTAGCCTCTGCCCCTGATAATCGGCAGTATACCACAGGTCTTCAAAGCTGCTAACCTCAGCACAGGAAGAAAAAAGTAACGCACTCAATGTATACAGCACCCAACCTTTGCGGAACCACAACAGAATAAAGACCGCCATCGGAATGACCAGTAGTAACCCGGCATCCCGCCAGTCATCATCCTTTTCTTCCGGCTGTTCGGTAAACATCAGATTATCGCTGATGCTTTTGCTGATCATTTCCACATCGCTATCATCCAGGGTGAGACGATGGACTTTGATCGCTTCCAGGGAAGAAAATTGAGAAAGTACCGGAGTGTTAAGAGCTGAATACACAACATTGCCATCAGTATCACGGGCTCCCGGTACTTCACTACCCATCTCGGTATTCATAGCCAGGATTTGTACATTGTTCCCTGAGCTTTGTGTGTAGTTTTGAAGGAGTGAAAACTGTGCTTCCTTAAAATCATCTGAGAGTATCAGCACAGAACCCGGCGCATCGGTCACCGACATGATCGTATCGGCCAGCAGCAGGGCAGCCTCCAGATCAGAGCCGGGGAAGGGCATCACTGAAGGCGATAGTCCGTCAATATGGCTCAGGATAATGTCATAGTCATCGGTCAGGGGCACAATGGTGTGGGCAGTACCAGCAAATCCAATCAAAGCTACCCTAGCCTGTGGGTTGTGATTGAGCAGATCGTGGATTTTGAACTTAGCGCGTTCCAGGCGGCTAGGCTGTAAATCTTCTGCCAGCATACTTTGTGACAAATCCAGCAGGATCACCATCGGGGTTTCTAGCTCCTGTCCAGGCAGCTCTATTTTTTTCCAGGTAGGTCCAGCCAGGGCCAATACCCCCAGACTTAAAGCCACAAAGCCGCTGAGGTACATCCATAGCTTAATTTTTTCGCTACCCTTCTGTATGACATAGGGCCGCAGGTGTGGTGCGATAATCGCTTTCCACCGAATCTCCTGCCTGATGCTGAGCAAGCCGATAAATAGCACCACTGCCACTGGCAACATCAGCCAGAGAAATTTGGGCCTCAGAAAATGGAAAGCAACCCAGTCTATGGGAAATAAATCATCAAACATAGGCTTCCTCCTTTCTGGTACTTTTCTTAAAGGCATTGATGAGGCTGGCAAAAAAAGAGGTAAACAGCAATAGGGCTACTGCTGCTGCCAGTGGATACTGATACAGCAAAGTCACTGGACGGTTTTCCTCTTCTTCGTACTCTATGGGTTCCAGCTTATCTACTTCAGTATAAATTTCCTGTAGCCGGGCTTCGTCTATGGCACGGAAGTATTGTCCTCCGGTCATGTCGGCGATTTCTTCCAGCGTCTTTTCATCCAGATCAGAATTACCGCTATTGGGATCGCCAATGCCTATGGTATAGATGATGACCGTATCTTCTCTGGCCAGATCTGCGGCATCCAGCGGAAGAATGTCGGTACCCGCGTCTACGCCATCGGTAAGCAGGAGCATCACTTTGGTTTCTATGGTGTCTTTTTCAAACATGCCTACTCCTTTGGTAATGGCTTTGCCAATGTGGGTCATCTGCCCGGCCATGCCTACGTCCGCCTCTTCCAGCATCTGGCTTACGGTTTGCAGATCGGGTGTAAAGGGAGCCTGTATGTAAGCACTGGAACCAAAGAAGATCAGCCCCATCCGGTCACCTTCTCTTTTCCGGATAAATTCATGCATCACATCTTTGACAGCATCCCAGCGTCTCACTTTTTGATTGTCAATCTCCCAGTCTTTGGTGGCCATGCTGAATGAAATATCGGCAGCAATGAGGAAGTTACGTGAGGTTTTAACCTTTAGCTCCGGCTCACCTACCAGTTGGGGAGATGAAAGGGCAGCCAGTACCAACACCCAGCACAGTGTCATAGCCAGCCAGTTAAGCAAGCCTCTCCGCTTCACCAGGGCTGACTTGCGGGGCTTTTGTCCGGTATAGTCTAAGGCCTTCTCATAGGTGGGCAGCCGGACGGAGGCACTTTTCATGCGCAGAGGCGGCAGCAGGAAGTACAACAGCAGCGGCAGGGGCAGCAGAAAAAATACCCAGGGGTAGGCGAGTTCAAAATTAGCGGGTATTTCCATGTGTTTTGATCCATTTTCTGGCGTTGAACAATAGCTCGTTTTGCTGACTCTCTGAAAGTCTTTTTCCTTTGTAAAGCACATCCTCAAACTGCTTTTCGTAGGCCAGCATCTTCACATCTTTGCCGGTCTTTTCTAAAAACTGCAACCATTCTTTGCCATAGAGTCTGCCTACCTTTTCTCTGCCAAAAGTTTTCAGGGCTACCTGCTTGAGCAGTACAAAAATTTGGGTAAAAGCTGTGCCGTTGTTTTGCATATCTTCAAGTGCGTGCAGGGCTTCACGGCGATAGTGGTTTTTGATATAGTTTCTGATCAGGAAAAAAGCCATTAGCAGTATTGCCAGTACAATGATACCGGCCAGTATGCTCCATCCTATAGGCTCAAAGCTGAAGGCTACCGGAGGTGGCTCATAGAGTGCTCCCAGTTCTACCGATGTACGTTCAGTGATGAGCGTATCCTGCGAGATGTTGCTAGAAAGACTATCCTGGTACGCTTTCATCTTTTATTGCCTTTAAAGATTTCTTTCAACTGCTCATCTACCGGTTGTAGAGTATCTACCATAAACAGGGGTATCCGGTACTTTTTCATCTGGCTTTTAAACGCCTGATAGTCCTCATCAAAGCCGCTGGCAAACTGCTCTCTTAAGTTTTGCCGCTTGCCATTAATGCTCACCTGGGTCTGCTCATCACCCGCTACGAATTGGGTAGCAGGAATATCACGTTCTAACGGATCACTCACTTTGGCCAGAATCACGTCATTATGCTGAGCGATCTGACTGATAAACTTACTCACTTTGGGGGAGTAGCGATGGAAGTCGCTGATGATTACTACTAAAAAATCATGGGTGACGATGTTTCTGGCTTTAAGGCCAACTTCCCTGAGGGCATCTTCAAACTTCACCGGACTGGAGTGGGCCAGTTCATGATTGCGAGTGACTACTTTTTCCAGAAAACGCAAAATGTTTCTGCGGTCACGCTTGGGAAAAACGATATCAATACCATGGTCGGCAAACACAATTCCCCCTACTCTATCTCCCTGCTTAAGTACCCGGAAAGCAGCAAGCGCTGCCAACTCAGCAGCGACAACTGACTTGGTACGCTTCTGTGAACCAAAAAACATGGACTTCGTCTGGTCTACGATGATCAGCGCTGGTTTTTCCTTTTCCTCGCTGAAAACCCGAGTATGGGTTTCTTTGGTACGGGCGGTGACTTTCCAGTCAATATTGCGGATATCATCTCCTTTTACATAATGCCGCACTTCTTCAAAGTCCAGTCCACGGCCACGGAGTTTGGAGGCATGCCTGCCACTCAGCACACTTTTTACCTTCTGCTTACGCGCCAGAAAGCTGAAGTTTCGGGCAAAGTGCTCCATGGCCATCAACGCTTTGAGTGAGGTAAAAACTTCGGGTGGATAATGTTCCGCTTTTTTCATGACTTTGCTTTTGGCTTAACCTACTACAGCTACCTGTTTGAGAATTTCATCCAGCACATGATCAGGAGTAATGCCATCGGCATTGGCCTCATAGCTCAATATCATCCGGTGACGCAGACAGTCATGCACTACCGCTCTCACATTATCCGGTGACACAAAATCGTTACTGTGCATCCAGGCGTGGGTACGGCTGGCCCGGTCCAGGGCGATACTGCCCCGGGGACTGGCTCCGTAGTCTATCCAGCTATCCAGTTGTTCAGTGTAGCGCTCAGGATAACGAGTTGCCGCAATGATGTCCACGATGTATTTCTCCATGCTTTCTGAAATTTTGACTCTGGCGATTTCCTTGCGGGCTTCAAAGACTAATTCGGGTGACATGCGTTGCTCTTCTTTCTTCTGCCCATGCTGAACCTGTTCTTCCCTATTCAATCTCAGGATGGCCAATTCAGAAGCATCATCAGGATAGCTGATGACCACGTGCATCAGAAAACGATCCATCTGGGCTTCAGGCAATGGGTAGGTTCCTTCCTGCTCTACCGGGTTCTGAGTAGCCATCACCATAAAGAGCGGGTCCATTTTGTAGGTTTTACCTGCAACGGATACCTGTCTTTCTTCCATCGCTTCCAGCAATGCAGATTGCACCTTGGCCGGAGCACGGTTGATTTCATCGGCCAGAATCAGGTTGCTGAAAATAGGTCCCTGCTGGAATATAAATTTCTCTTTCAGCTCAGGCTGGTAGATTTCCGTACCCGTAATATCAGAAGGCAGCAGATCTGGTGTGAACTGTATACGACTCAGGCCACAGTCCAGCTCCTTAGCCAGGGTTTTGATGGCCCTTGTTTTGGCAAGGCCTGGTAAACCCTCCAGTAGCATATTTCCATCCGACAGGAGTACCAGGATGATGCGCTCTATCAATTGATCCTGCCCGATGATGGAGGCAGACATCCGGCTTTTGAGTTCCTGTATGGCCTGCTGCGACGTTAAGATATCTTGTGGCATGACTTTAAGTTTAGGTATATGTAGTTATCTGTTTTATTGGGGGCTTTTACCTCCGCACCAGTTTGCTCTATAATCCACTCCTGAATTGTATCCAACACAAAGCCCATATTCTGTTTCACATCCAAGTCATCAAATCTCAAAAAGTGTACACCAAAGGATTCCAGTCTTTCTTGTCTCATTTTATCTTTTGCTGGCGCTTCATCATGAAAATGACTATCTCCATCTATTTCAATCGCCAGCATCAAATCCTTGCAGTAAAAGTCCACAATAAAATGATCAATGGGTCTTTGCCTGTCAAAATCATACCCCAACATCTGTTTGCCTTTGAGTTCCTGCCAGAGAAATACTTCTAAAAGCGTCATATTCTTTCTAAGTTTTCTGGACAGCTCTTTCAGCTTTGGGTTATAGGGTATTATTTTTCTTCTCATTTCTTTAATATAGCATTTTTTACCCACCCCCTAACCATCAATTCCATTGCGGCTCCAAGGAGGAGAGTTTTTGCCTCGCGTTATTCCCCTCCTTGGAGGGGTTAGGGGTGGGTCTTCTTTCAGATCTACCCCCACCTCACAAAGAGGCATATCATTAATTAATGAAACCTCATCATACAAACTGTTTCTATCAATTATCCTCGTTTTCAGTTCCATCGCTTTTTGTTTAAGGTAAACACCATAATTTCCTTGTGCTTTCCTGAAGAGGTGGGGACCACTGCCGAGGCCCCACCTTTAAAAATTGATTGCTCAATTCGTAGTGTAAAAGATCAATTCCCCGGTCGGGAGGTCATGGTTTCCACTACTTCATCAATGGATAAAGAAGACCCTCTTACAGCCGGATAATCTTTAAAAGAAGCCAGGAAATTGGCCGCCACCTGCTGAGCTGGCACGAACATCCACATATTATCGGCATACCATCTGGTATATAGCGCGGAATTCCAAGATACCTCGTAAGGATCAGCTCTCAGGTTGATCACTATAGGCCAACTGGGAGATTTACGGTAAGCTTCTGCTATTGAGCCTTCCATGATGGTAAAGTGTAGTTTAAAATCCTGATACCTTATGGCATTCATATTTCCACCCGCATCAAAGTAGAAAATCTCTTTTCTGGGTGATTCATCTACTTCTCCTTTAAAGAAAGGCATCAAATTATAACCATCCAAATGCTGATTAAAGGTTTTTCCATTAGCCTGGTAGCCATTCAGCAGCTTTTCTTTGATGTTAGGCTCTCCGGCAGCCGCTACCAGCGTTGGCATCATATCTTCATGAGAAAAGATTTCATTATAAACAGTACCTGGCTCTATCACACCCGGCCAACGAATAGCGCAGGGTACACGGAAACCACCTTCCCAGGTTGTACCTTTTTCCCCGGCAAAAGGAGTAGTACCGCCATCAGGCCAGGTGAATTTCTCCGCGCCATTATCGGTAGAGTACATCACGATGGTATTATCAGTGATGCCCAGTTCATCCAGTTTATCCAGCACACGTCCTACCGCCTTGTCATGCTCTGCCATACCATCGGCATAAAGGCCAATCCCTGTTACACCCTGGCTTTCTTCTTTCAGGTGGGTCCATACGTGCATACGGGTAGCATTTAGCCATACAAAGAAAGGCTTACCGTCGGCATGCGCCTTTTCAATGAAATCTAGGGCCGCAGCTTCAAACTCCTCATCCACGGTCTCCATACGCTTTTTGGTTAATGGTCCGGTATCCTGAATGGGGCCGTCAGCAGTAGTTCTCAATACTCCCCTGGGACCAAATTTTTCTCTGAAATCAGGGTCTTGAGGATAATAATAACTTTCCGGTTCTTCTTCCGCATTTAGGTGATATAAATTACCGAAGAATTCATCAAAGCCATGAGCAGTAGGCAGGTGTTCATCCCTATCTCCCAGGTGATTCTTACCAAACTGGCCTGATACATAACCCTGTGGTTTAAGTAGATCGGCTATGGTAGGCATTTTATCCTGTATACCCTGCTCAGAACCTGGCATACCAATAGTTAATAGACCTGTACGGAAAGGATGCTGTCCTAAAATGAAAGCCGCCCTTCCGGCAGTACAGGACTGCTGGGCATACCAGTCGGTAAATTTCGCTCCTTCTTTAGCAATGCGGTCAATGTTAGGCGTTTCATAGCCCATTAATCCATCATTATTAAAGCCAACATTGCTCCAGCCGACGTCATCTCCCCAGATGACCAGGATATTGGGTTTGTCTTGCGCTCGGATTCCCGAGATCATCAGGAAGCACCCTAATAGGGTAAACATTACTTTTTTCATAATACTGTTCATTTAAGTTGAAAAACGCTTGATCAGAGACCTCCTCCCTGCTGTCTCAGTTTTTCTTCTATACTGCTCAGGTTAAATGATCCTGGTTTCTGGCTGGGCGGATATTCCTGCATCGTTTGTAAAAACTGAGCTGCCAGTCCCTGTATGGGCACCAATACAAAGGCATGATCCAGAAACCAATCATCATATGTATTTGCGTTATGCTGTGCTTTCTCAAAAGGGTCGCGACGCAGATTGAACAGGAGCGGTGTACGTAACTCAACAAATGGCTCTCTCCAAACCCCAAATGCTTCACCCCGGTTTTCCAGAAATACTACCTTCCAATCGTTATATCGGGCCGCCACGACCTGCCCATCATCATTTACATACCAGAACTCCTTACGAGGAGACTCATCAGTCTTACCTTCCAGGTAATCAAGCATATTATAACCATCAATATGGTTACGGTATTCACGGCCATTGAGCGTAACACCATTGGCTAGTTTCTCTTTAATATCTGTTGCTCCGGCCATAGCAGCAAAAGTGGGCAACCAGTCTTCATGTGCTACAATTCCATTCAAGGTCACATCTTCAGGGAAATGGCCGGGCCAACGTACAAAAGCAGGTACCCGGTATGCGCCTTCCCAGTTTGAATTTTTCTCACTACGGAAGGGAGTGGTACCGGCATCCGGCCAGGTATTATAGTGGGGACCATTATCGGTAGAGTACATAACCATGGTGTTATCGGCAATGCCCAATTCATCAAGCAAATCAAGAAGCTCACCTACGTGCATGTCATGTTCCACCATGCCATCGTGGTACTCATCGCCGCTTGGCCCGGAGAGGCCTTTATGTTCTTCTTTTACATGGGTACGAAAGTGCATACGTGTACCATTCCACCAAACAAAAAAGGGTGTGCCAGCATCATTTTGCTTTTTTATAAAAGCTTTGGCAGCAGCTACAGTCTCATCATCAATGGTCTCCATGCGCTTTTTGGTAAGCGGTCCGGTATCTTCAATTCTTCCGTCGGCATAGGTGTGAAGTACTCCTCTTGGGCCGTATTGCTCTTCAAATGTTTTTCCGTTGGGAAGCACCATACCAGTAGGATAATCTCTGTTTTCTGGTTCTTCTTCAGCATTTAAATGGTATAGGTTGCCTAAAAATTCATCAAAGCCATGATTGGTAGGAAGATGTTCGTCCCGGTCTCCCTGGTGATTTTTGCCAAACTGCCCGGTGGCATAGCCCTGGCTTTTAAGCACGGTTGCCATCGTCACATCTACCTCCTGCCAGCCTTGTTCGGCACCTGGCAGCCCAACCTTGGTCATTCCTGATCGTACCGGAACACTTCCACCGATAAATGCAGCTCTTCCGGCAGTACAACTCTGTTGAGCATAGTAATCGGTAAAAGAAATGCCCTCACTGGCTATGCGGTCTATATTAGGCGTCTGATATCCCATCATACCACGGTTGGTGTGACTGATATTCCATGTACCTATATCATCTCCCCAAATCACCAGAATATTGGGTTTGTCTTGTGCCTGGATTCCTGAGATCATCAGGAAACATCCAATAATTGTGAACATAAATTTTTTCATGATACTGTTTATTTAAGTTTGAGTTGTGTTATAAATTATATTTGAGTTTAGGTTTATTAGTATTTATGCAGGAAATAGGAGGATGAGTACCGCACGCCAGCCCCAGTCTGCTTTGGCTCCATCCGGTGCGGCCAGATTAATCCGCGGCCCTGCTACCAGCTGCACCTTTTGACTTCCTAAGGATGTGACTCCACTGATCGTCGGATTAAGCCAAACCGTGGCGCTTTCAGTCATCCAGTTTTGGGTCCACTCCATATTACCTCCTACACCAGCCCCACTCTTCCAGTTGTATACCACAAAAGGCTGCAAAAACATCTGGCTTACATCGGGCCGTTCTTCATCTCCTGCCACCGACCAAATCTGGTTCACCAATCCACCGATGGTCCAGCCGTTGACTTGTTTGAGTGCCACTGCCGTTGGGCCTACGCCAAATTTTTTGGTCGTCAGAAAATCATCGGTACCGATGGGTAATAAGAATGCCGGTCCCGCCCCCCAGGTTACGTTTGATGAATTCACCGGAGAGAAAAAGCCAGACAGCACAGCATCTCCCAGACCAGTTTGATGTTCGCCCGTTCCCGTAATATTATACTGACTGATGACCGGTAAAATCACCCGTGTAATTAGATTGATATTTTCTCCCAAAGAAAAAGGCGCTACGGGCTGAATATTCAGCGTATTTCGTGTGCCATTCAGCTCTCCGATACCGTAGTCAGTATTATTCTGAAGGGGAACAGAAATCAGCGATGCGATGGGGTTGGCCAGCTTTTTCGCCAGCTCAGCAGCATCTGCCTCCTCCTGGGAGAAAAGTGGATTCAGTCCAACAAACATTATAAGTAATAGTAATGCTAGTTTTTTCATCAATAGGTCTTTATTGCATTTCAAATGGATAAATCACTTCCCAGTCTTCTTGCATATCTACCAGCGTCCAGCCTTTTTCTTGGGCTTCGTCCAGGCCTACATCAAATTTACCTATGTGCGAATCACGGTCGTAGGACCACTCTCGGGCTGAGTCTGTGTGATGTACATAGAGTTGGAAGCTTTTCAGGTCATTGGCATCTGCCCACCTTAGCATTTGCAAATCACCATCAGAATTACCGGCAGCAAAGACCGGTTTGCGGCCAATGAATTTGTGTATCCCTTCCGGTTTTCCTTCTTTATCGTCTATAAAATCCAGTTCCGCTATTTTCCTAACTTCCGGATTGCCATCATTGTAGTCGTATTTCACTTTAATAGAGCTACCCACGATCTGGTCTTTGGGAATACCATACACCTCCTCGGCCCAGGGGCGCATGAAGTCTATGCCTCCCCCCGAAACGATAAAGGTTTTGAAGTCATTTTTCTGAAGGTACTGTACCAATTCCAACATGGGTTGAAAAATCAAATCGGTGTAAGCCCTGTTTTTCTCGGGATGTCTGGCAGTTGACATCCAATCCTTTACGATGCTATCAAATTCATCAGAGGTATTACCCGCATGGGTTGCCATGACCACTTCCAGCAAACCCTTTTCGCCCTGCTGCATCAGTGCTTCCATATCGTTTTCCAGTACTGCTTTGTAAGGCTGCTGGTTTTTCCATTCCGGATGCTCGGCAGCCATCGCTTTGATCCTATCCATCGCAAAAAAGAGCTGAAAATAAGCAGGCTGTTCGCTCCAGAGCGTACCATCATTGTCAAAAGTAGCGATGCGGTCTTTCACTGCTATGAAGTTGGTGCTGCCGGAGTCCGTTACATCTTCCACATAGCTGATAATGGCACCTTTGGTTTCTCCATCGTTCCAGGAGGGCAGTGGATCTGTTTGCGCATCAGCCTGGCTTTCCTGAGTAGTGGTTTCAGTGTCCCATTCTGTATTGGGCGAACATGAGCAGACAAAGAAAACAGATACTAAACAAAGGCCTATAGTTTTGACTGTATAATACATTGTGTTCATTTCTATTATTTGAATAATTTTTATTCTATCAATTCCTATTATTCCAGGCGGATCCAAATACGATGTACCAGCCGAAATTGTCATTTGACCAGGCCACATCTATTCCCGTTCTTAAGCCAAACTTACGGGCGATCAGGTAGCGAAAACCTGTTCCGTAATTATGCACCAACAGGGCATCATCAAAAGAAATATCATCGGTTGGAGCTTTGGCCAGACCTCCAAAGGCGACCATGCTCCATCGGAGGGTAAAGTCGTAGCGCTGCTCGGTTTCCAGTACATACGTCTGGTCCCCCTGGTAGCGTGCCAGCGGCACTCCCCGTAGCGAAATGGCAGGCTCAATGTAAAAAGGTGCGTCACCGGTTTGAATCTTAGTCTCCAGCCGAAAGCCGCTTATCCAGTTTGGCGAAAACTGAAAAAACTTAAAGGCCGCGATACTCAGGTTCTGATAATCATAATCACTACCGGTCCAGGAAGCATTCACCCGAAAATCGGTAGTGATATACCAACCGGTATTTGGCGTGAAAACATTATCCCGTTTGTCAAACTCTAAGTCTATACCTATGCTGCTCAGGTTGCTTTCCAGATCTTTTTCTTCTACAAAATCCGGCAGGTTTTCAAAGCCAAAGTCAGGCGTTACATCATTGAACAGGTACAAATATTCCAATCCGATGAACACATCACTGTTGCTAATTTCTCTGAGTACTGAGCCAAAGATCGCAGTCGTTTTGAAATTGAAGCCAAACTCCCGTTCTCCTACTACTCTAATGTTTCTGTAAAAACTGAGGTTTGCATCCCCATAAACCGCTCCCAGGCGGTATTTCAAGTGGTATCTGGGTAAGGAGGCTATGCGCATGCCGCCAAAGCCCCAGGTCTTATTGGCCGTATAGCCTACAAATCCTGCTGTGATGGTAGGCGGAATGTATTGTCCCTCTACCTGCACTTTGTTGGGCTGAATAAAAACCGGCGCAAAGAGCAAACCAATATTACCCAGTGCCGGCTCGGTAATGAGCTGAGGAACGGGAATAAAGCCATGAGCATCTACTAAAAAGTTACTCACATCAAGCTTACCATCTACAGAGTCTTTCAATATGCTCATATCCATTTTTTTATTTCGGTCAGGAGACTTGTTTTGTGCGAAAACATTCAGAGAAGTCATTATTAGAATCAGAATAAATAAGTAAGACTTCATCTTAGTGTTTTTGTGTTTTCGCTTCTTTGGTCATATGCACATTTTCACTTATCCAAATCACTATTCTTCCAATGCTTTCCCAAAGATTTTGCTGACACCTACGCCCAGGGTCCATGAATTGTAGGCATCTACTTTGATATCCTGCATAAGGCTGACGCCCAGTTCCCATTCCCCGGGAAGTTCCCATCCGTATTCCAGTCCGGCACGAATAAGGAAAAGTGTCTCTTCTCTGGCAAACTCACCCCCGGCTCCCAGCAATATCGTAAAATGCTCTCCCGGCTTAAAGATACCTACCAATGTAGAGGCCAGCGGGGAAGACCGTTCCAATGTTCCCACTGTTTCTCCTTCACCCATCTGTTCTACCTCAAAATTTTCTACAATCAAATCAGAATGTAAACCCACTGCCCATTGAGGATGAAACCAATAGTCGTAATCAAGGCCCCAGGAGCCCAGCACCAGCCATTCTTTTTTACCGTCCTTTATGCCTTCCAGTACATTGGCATGTCCCAAAACCAGCGTGAGCCGGTGATAGTTTGCTGTCTCTTTTTCTTCTTCAAATTCCTGTGCATTTGCACAATGAAGACTACCTATGAATAGCAAAAGGCAAAGTAAGTACATCTCCCTCCTCCTTCCGCCTGGAGAGGAAAAGGTTATGTCCTCTCTCGGGGGGGACAGGAGGGAAATAAAACGCTCATTAATATTTCTTAATCTGTTTCGCATATGGGGCATTACTTCATACCAAAGACAGTGACATCAGCTTTTCCATTTAATATCCCTTTAGTATCATACCAGAACTCAATTTTACGGATACTTCTTTTGCCTATGCCTCTCAGGTCAATCACCCGGCTTTCGCCTCCCTGAGGGATATTCTGCCTCACATCTATTTTGTCGGGAGCACCATTATCATAAGTCACTTCCAGACGATGAAGGTTAAGAGGAGCATCTGTTACTTTGAACTTAATCCTTCTGAAATTATCAAATGGCCCTTTAACGATGATGACATCGTGATCTGCACGGAAGTTTGCCTGCACACTTCCAATCATCCGCCAGCTACCGGCAGCCCCTGCACGTGGCTGGCTTCTTAGCTGGGCAAAACCTGCACTGCTGAAAATGGCCAGGATGAGTAGGATTAAAGTAAATTGTTTTCTCATATCAAGTCTACATATGATTACTGCCAGATGCCTTTGGCCTTTTGAAAGTTATTAGGCTAAATTCGTTTAATTATTGTGGTGCTTTTTGTCTTTCCAAATGATAGCTTGCACTTCCATGGTATCAATTTCAGCATAGGTCACCTCATTGCCCATAGCATCCTGCACATCCATCAGGTACATGATATTGGAAGCCTCGTCATAGAGAAAAACCTGTCCGTGCTTTACCATGTGCTTGAGCTCTTTGCGCAATTTTTTCACTTCTTTACCGCTCATACCTGCCCTAACGTCATAGGTATCTTTGTGCTTTTTGTGGGTAAAGATGATCTGCTCAATCTCACCATCACCTGAGCTTATGACCTGTAAGGTATCGCCCTTGGCTTTTCCTTTTTTAGAATAGCTTGTTACGGTTTGGGTTTCGCTAAGAGGAATGACCATCTCCGTCACACTTACAGTTTCTAAAGGCTCGTATTCAATTTCCAGAAACTCTTCTTCTACCATATCAACTGTATATATTTGGTAAGCCTCATCCATACCCTCAGTTTCTTCCGCTTCATTTTGTTCGGTTGAGGGAGCGGTTTCTGCTTTGGAAGTTAAAGGCACATGATTGATCTGGTGCTCATGAATGACCCATGGCTCATCCTCCAGATTTGGCCCTTCTTCTTCAACAGCAGTGATGCTCTCTTCAGCCAATTCGCTTTTTTCTGCCTGACTGCAGGCTGCTACACAGCATGCCAAAATGGACATGCTGAGGAAGTACACAAGCGTTTGGGAGTAATTAAAGATGGATATTTTCATAGCTTAGCTTTTTAATTGACCGGAGCAATCGGGAATTTCTTCATCAGTTTTTTGATCTTCTTAGGAATTGACTTCTCTCTCTTTTCAGGGTTCTCTTTTACTACTGAGGTGATGATCCCCTGCCAAATCAATTTCTTTTCTTCTGTATCGTACATATCCACTACAAAAGTACCTTCCTGATAATCATTCTCGCTATAAGAGGTGGTTGAGGTTGACATGCCAGGCCCCATACCCCAACCCCATCCATAAGGACCAGCATAGCCTAATCCATTATTGTAAGTAGTATAGGCAGTAGTGTTGGCCTTATTATTAATAACCACAAACAGTGTTATTGTGGCATCGCCGTTACTTTCTACCCGTTCCATCCCTCTGGCATCAAGCTCTGATTTCATAGCGTCCAGAATACGCTTTTTGTCAAAATCATTTAATATCTGATCACTGTTTTGCTCCCAACCAGCAAAAACGTAGGTGTTGTATTGGGAAAAATCAGTATCCTTGTCATAGTCACTTTTTATCTGCCCAAAGGCTACCTGAATGCTTAGGACGGCCAGGAGAAAGAATATGAAAGTTTTATTGGTAAGTCTCATAGTCATTAAGGTTTTCGTTTTATTTCATACTGGTAGAAGCATTAGGGTTTCCGGGATATTTGGCAAATATATCGGCAACGGCTTGCCTCACTCTGTCCTCCCAATCATCCGCTGGTTTGTTTTTCAAAGCTTTCTGAGCGGTGCTATGCCATACTACCTGGTTCTTGTCCGCGTCTATCATATTGACGATCAGTGAACCTTCATCATAGTAGCCTACTAAAATACTGTCGGAAGCTGACCAGGAGTAGTTTCTTTGTCCCATGTAATAGGCCCCGTCCTGAAGTGTTCTTTCCCGCATTTGTGCTTTTTGCTCAATACCTACCGTAGTGTGGATCAGCACATCAGGATTACTCTCGTCCTGGCTAAAGTTCATTGACTCCAACTCACTGATAATGGCGTTTTTGACAAGCTGCTGATTGGCATCACTGTACTCAAAACGGTCGCTTCCCTCATGCTGTACGGGCAGCATCCTAAAAGTGGAGTACTCACTAAAGTTAATATCATCCTCATACTGAGAAGATATATTTACTCCTGATGAGCATGCCGCCAGAATGAGCATGCCCATCAGTAGGAGATAAGATGTAGCTTTCGTCTTCATTTGCTTTCAGATTGTTATTTGTAAATACTATTCCTTTCATAATTTCAATGAAATTGTCTCACTGGCAATACGATTTATGTAAGCTGTAGGCGACAACTATGTTTCTCGCAACATATCCCAAGTCTGGCTGTACATATTTAGTGATTATTAAGATTACGCTAATACTCAATGGCACCTAATACTAACCCTAGATTTAAAGTTAAATAAGACTGCGTATCCAAATCAGCAGACTCAAAGTTGTTATTGTACCGCAGCGATACGTAGCCACCTACCGTTTCTGAAAATGGGATCTCCACGCCTACTTCCGGAGCCAGCGTAAACTGCCAGCTTTCACTCTCCAAATCAAATATGCCTATTTGCGTTTCACGACGATTGTAGGTGGTCCCAATGCCCAACCCAATAAAGGGTGATACCGGCCCACTGCTTGCCATATGGTAATCTACTGTAAAGAGCAGCGGAGAACTATTGACATATTTATACAGCTTGCCGGAAATTGCCAGCACTTCTCCCTCTGAGGTATACGTACCGTAATCCTCGCTTTCATAAAAGGTATACCAGCCCGCGCTAAAGCCTAGACTAAGATTGGGGTTAACACGGTAGTTATAATCAAAAGTAGTTCCCATGAAGCTGGTACTGCTTATATAGTCACCGGTATTTCCGGTAGGAAAACTAACAGAATATTGTACGGCTACTGAGCCCTGTGCATAAACACTGCTGGCCCATGATACTATAATGAATGTGGTAAGTACGAGAATCCGTGTCATGATATATATGCTTAATAATTTTGATCTAGTTTACAGTAAGGTAGGGAGACTGGTCAAAAGCCTGCTCAATATTGTTGGTGATGCGTGAGCTGATTGAGGTAGTGCTTCCTTCCAGTAATCCATTGAATATTCCTGTCCAGACCACAGGGATATTGTCGGCTGCGGTAATGCCGTCGGGATAGGTCATGAGGATAAAAACTGAACCCGTAGAATATGCATCAATATCAACCACCGGGTAAGGATAATACCAGCCCCACCAGGGATAAGGATACCACCAGTTCCAATATCCACCTCCCCAATACCAATAGTCATAATAGATATTAGTGACCTGCATGGCGGAAGGTAATATGATCATATCAGGATCGTCCTCTCTGTCTACCTCTGTCCAGCCGTAGCGTTCCATGTTTTCGCGTATGCTCTGAGCAATAGTAGAGGCATATACCTGTCTGACAAATTCTACAGGTTCACCTTCTTCCAGGTTTCCGGTGATCTTGACTACCGAATCCGGAATGGCAAAAGTTCCTACTGAGGTAAAGTCAAACTCAGGATCATGGAGCGTGGCTACCGTGTCCAGGTCTTCTATATACTCTGGTCCATCGGGATAACAGCCTGCAAAAAATAAGAGCACACCTATGCAAAATGATGCTGCATATCTAAGGTTCATAGTGATTAAGGTTAGCGGATAGTGTTAAAAATGTGTTATTTCAATTGCTTAAGCTCAGACTATAAATGAAAGCTTAAGAACATTGATAATGTCGTATCACTACATAGTTATGAATAAGTATTTGATGAAGTAAGTTAAACACCGTGATTCACAGTTAATCATGGGGGTAAAATGTGCGCTTTACACTATGATTGATTCATCAAAACAATGATACCAGCATAGAATCATTGATCTTATCAGAATTACTTAAAAGTATGGTAAACTTAAATGTACCAGTTAAAATTTTTTCTTACGCTATTTTATTATACGAAGAGCACTCGTGATTTTAACTAAAATTTGATTTTTAAAACCTGATGTATTGTGGCCTGAAATGGTGATCAGGGGGTATTTATACCAGATCTGATTTATTCAATTAGCTTCACCAAGTAAGGAGGTTTTACCGTGAAATACCGTTAATTACTCATTAAAAAGCGCTTTTTTTCTTTTCTTTAGGCTATCAGACAAAAGTGACCTTTCATACCATTACATTTAACTACATAATGCCTTAGCGTAAAGCGTATAATTTTTGCGAATTTTAGATTAACATCTAATCATGCTTTACGCTACATGAAATGTGTCTTTAATAACTATACCTGCTTTAAAAATTCTTAGCTATATGGAAGACGCGGTTATATTTATCGTTAATAAATTTCCTACCTACCGTAGCGAGATCATGAAAGCCTATATGAATGACGATGAGTTCAAGTCTTTGTGTGAAGATTACTTTTCAGCAGCAAAAACTTTTGAAAGCTTTCAACGAAAAATCATGAAAGATTATAAAGGTGAGCTTGAATACCGTGCGTTGTTTCTGGATTTAGAACAAGAAATGCTTGAATTCCTGGATCATAAAAAAGAAGCAGGAGAACCTTGATATACCTTCTCACACCCTTTAAGTTATTTTTATTACTTGATATGCTTATCATCCATGATAAATAAGTAGTTGGGTCGTTTATAACCAAATGTTATCAACTCAATCAAACATCAATACCTACATTCCTTTTAAGTTTTAACTTTATACCAGCACTTACTTAAATTGATGAAGATGGACTAAATGTATATTAAGAGACTTGCAATAGTGTTGTGGGTATGCCTGGCAGGGCAAAGCCACTGTTTGTATGCGCAAAAAGCTAATTTGCAAATGTGGGGCGACCATGAATTTCATTTTCCCTTTGCCAACACTTATTCCTTTCAGACAGAGACAAGTTATCGTACGCTGCTGTCTGATGAGCAAAAATGGAGGAGCTTACAGTTTCATCCGCAACTCTCAGCCAACATTTTAACATTCGCGGATTTACTGCTGTCTGTTCCTGTAATTTATACTGCCCAGACCGATACGGTCAATACTTCTGAAATCAGAGTAATGGTGGGTACACGTTTGTTTTTGAACTCTGTCAAAAGGGTGCACACGCAGGTCATGGTAAGATTTGAAAGACGCCATCAGAAGCATATCGGGGAAGGTGATTGGAGTACTGGCAACCGTTTAAGAGTGCGTGGTGATTTGATCATACCCATTAATCAGAATTCATACTATGAGGATAAGCAGTGGTATTCCTTAATGAAGATTGAAGCTTTTTTTGTGGAAGATGATGTTGATGAACGTTTTGCTAACCGTTTACGATTGAGCCTGGGAGCCGGCTACCGGCTCAACTATAACCTTCGCTTTGAAGCTGAGTATAATGCACAATCTTCCAGAAACCAAATTAGCGAAGAGTTCTCCTCCAATGACCATATCATCCGGTTTCGCATTATGCATTACATCAACAAAGCCAGAATCAGTGAGTGAAAAGAAAAATAACTGACTCTCTATCATATCATACTTTTAGTTTACTTAGTCCTTCAAGTAATCCTTCAATTAAACTTTCAGAATAGAAATATTTCTTAAGTCCTACCCTATCAGACAAATGAACATTTGGAAAATCTTTTTTTAATTGATTGACCACATCTTGGCCCTCTTTCATACAGTTTTTTTGTGCATAAGCAGCAGCTTTTAGGATAGCTGTAGAAATACCTTCAAGATTAATTTGCTCCAGTAAGACTATAGCTTCATCGTATTTGTTCTGGTGATACAAATAATATGCATAGTACATTTTCTGCCATCTAAGGATATTATTGGGGTTTAGTTGATAATTTTCATGCAGTAAGGCAGCCCCCTTCTCAAATTCACCTAAACTGAATAATATGGCTCCCATTGAGTTTTGATAATCAAAATTTCTGGGATTAACCCTAAGCCCCTGATCAAGTATGTCAATGCATCTACTTTTTTCATGTTCAAGAAAATAAACAGCAGCCATACCTATATATGCCTGCTGACAAAGTGGGTCTAGCTTTAAGGCTGACTTGCAATGTGTATACCCCTGCTGGATAATTTCATCTCTATCTTTATCCTTAGGAAACAGCAGAAGCTCTCCAATAAGTATTTTGCATAGAAAAGCATGCCCCAGGGCATTCTCTGGCTCTTCGTCAATCAGTTGGTGATAAAACTCTTTGGCTTTCGTGGTAAAACATTCATTATAGTTTGCATCAAATTCTGAATACCAATAGAATGGCAAAATCAGATTTGACAGGTCATTCTTGTTGGTTATTCTTTTAAGCTGATCGCGAAGAATTACTCCTCTTATGCCCATTAAATAGGCAATCAGATATTTAAGTATTGAATTCTCGTATTCCCAAAGGCTTTGGTCAGCATCATTCTTCTCAAAAGTATGTCCCCACAATTGCTCACCTTTATTATTATTTAACTGTATCCAAACTCTTACTTTATTTTCATGGGTATGTACACTACCCGTCAATATATACTCTGCTCCTAACAAATTACTTACTTCCCGTATATCCTTAGTTTTACTAACAGTGGCATTTCCAGAGTAGTAAGAAATAACGTTCAGGTAGTTGAATAAGGTGAGCTCAGTACATAGATATTCTCCCATACTACGGGTAAAGCTTTCGCCCTCATCCTCCTGACCGATATATTTGAATGGCAATACTGCTAGAGAAATTTTGGGGTTGACGAATTTTTCATAAGTGACAAAAGTAAGTTTTTCATCATGAAGACGAACCGACTTTTTTGATGTAATATGAGTCAAATCATCATGCTCAGTATTATTTTCTCCCAAATCTTCCGGTTTCATTTGAAAAGATGGAATGTAGCCCCCCTTAGGGATAGAAATAAGAAGCTTATCCTTTCTTCCATCTTCATAATAATATTCCTTCAGCGCCCGTCTTAACCTCCCGGCATGTATCCGTACAATAGAATCAATCTGAGGGTTAAAGTCCGAATCTCTCTTAAGCACATTAATGCCAATAGTATATTCTTTCAGTTCTTCACTTCTTCCATCCAGCGTTTCTTGCACCACAAATTTTAAAAAATCGGAAAGCACAGTTGAGTTACCAATTTGGGGTGAAGAAAGAATTTGATTCAATTCCGCTTCAACTTCTTGTTTCGGTGGTTCCATTAAAGCAAACATTTTACTATTTGGTATGTAATAAAAACATCTATCTGGCAACTAAATTTATCTGTTATTACCCGCTAAAAAAAGGGTTATAGTATTCATTTTTGTTCTATTAGACATAATGAAACAAGCTTAATATTATATTACTCTTATTCTATCATGTAAGATTTGCTTAAATAAATAAACTTACTTCTGATCAAACGTACGCTATAACTTTCTCTGCTCTATTGACTATGGAGATGCACTCTATTTGCGATATAAAGTA
Organism: Catalinimonas locisalis; assembly: GCF_038039535.1. Taxonomy (NCBI): domain Bacteria; kingdom Pseudomonadati; phylum Bacteroidota; class Cytophagia; order Cytophagales; family Catalimonadaceae; genus Catalinimonas; species Catalinimonas locisalis. The sequence goes on from NZ_JBBPHP010000012.1 coordinate 149,939, forward strand.
AAAAGTAGGCTGCTGACAATATCAGCAGCTTACCTAGATTCCAGGTTATACTAAGTCTTAAGTTTTTTTATTGATCCGCTGTATTTTGAAGACCTAACGGTTCATCTATATTATAGCCCGAAATGGAATACTAATCCCCCAGTAAAACTAAACTGGAAGATGCTGCTGTATGAATCCAGGCTTACGCCACTGCCTCCTGTTCCTATGAACAATGAGGAACCAAAACCCTGAATAGGTACATTCATAGCAGCCTGAAGGCGTAGTCCCACTTTTTCAGAGAACATAAATTTGGAGCCTGCCTTTACCCCAAAAGCAAAGCGCCAGCCTTCTTCGTATCGCCTTCCCTGAGGAATCAGGCCTGCAGCACCTACATTGAGACCTGCAAAAGGAATCACCTGCTCCGATACGGGAAACTGCTTCAACCCTCCTACCATGGTATATACCACTGCTACTGGTACGCCATAATCTTCCAGGTAGATTGAACGGGCATCGGCTTCGGTACTTTGTCGGCTATACATAAATTCAATGCCATAGTTGTTATTGATATTGTAAGTAAGTATGCCACCATAGGTAGACCCTCCGTATACGCGCATGCTCCCTCCATATACATCAAAAGTGGAGCGTAAAGTATAACCATAGAAAGGTGTCAATTCTACACTTTGACCTTTGGTCTCCTGAAATGAACATAGAAAGCTCACTACTGTGAATAGTATCAGGCTTATGCTTTTTTGTGATATCATGATCTTTGTGGTTAGCTAAAGTAGTATGTTTTATCAAAATTAAAGTTACTGTACAAGTCGCTTCCCTTGTGTCCACACATTCAAACTTATGATTCTGACTGTTTTTCAGACTAAATCTTGTCTCCTATCTCCTGTAGATAGTGACCCTTTCCAAAAGTGGACAATTACATCCAATATCAAATTATTGAACCTTCTTTTCATTTTGAATTCAAGCAAGTATCGCAATGATGGTAGCAATCTGGATCGGAAGCGTAAATCCATATATAAAATAATACCAATCACTTCCCCACGGTATAAATGTAGCAGCGAAACCGGAGGCAATGCATACCGCCAAATCCCTTGCAAAACCCGCAACATAATCCTCAAAAACCATCATGCTATATTCAGCGCTGATAATGGCGGTAGTAGTAATCAAAAAGAAAAATATACTTCCGGATATACTGCATTTTATTTTGTTATAGTATACAGCAGCATCTGTATTTTCTTCTGTATTATTAAGTACCTTATTCTCGTAATAATCTGTATCCTGCTTTCTTATACTAATATGACTACTGTCAGCATAAGTGTTTAGCTTTTCATCAAGTTCTAATACCAGTTTCTTGATTTCAAGTACCATTTTAGTTTCCTTAAGCATTTGATGAAGAGAAGGCTTTTTACTCTTTTTAATGAATAGTAAGGGAACAAAAAAAACTGCTGTCAAAGCTACCAAGCAATAGACTTTTAGCGTATCTCCTGGAATCTTAGAAATAAGATGTACCGCTGCTTCCATATCAGATTGTATCGGGTAGCAAAAACTATAAATGTTTGTGAAATGAATTTATGAATTGGTTTCCAGGAATAGCATGTTTTCCATTTGAAATCAGTTTCATTTTTCTAAATGAAACAAATTAATTATTCTGGATTGATGCATTATATGCAATGAAACATTCTTAGATGCGTGTATTCAGTTCTTTTGAGTTATAACTATACTGCGTACAATAACTTTATGCCATATTGTTGAAACAGGAAAAGAATACCCACTAAAGACTGATAGGCTATTTGTATATCAATCAGATTGTGAGACCGTCATCATGAGGTGAGTTCCATATAGGAAAAGCGACGAACATCGCAAAAATTGTGGTAGTAAAGTTAAGCTGAAAAGCACGTAGTTTTGGAAGAATAAATAAGGTTTGAAAACACTAATCTCACTCTGGTATAGGTACTAAGCTTTGAACAAGCCAATATCATTATTGGATTGCATTTCTAGTTTACCATTGTTTTCCAACCTTTTAACAAATTCAGTTGGTGTCAGGCCAGTAAATTTCTTTACAGAATGAAAAAAAGTAGTGCGGGAGTTGAAACCCACTTCAGAAGCAATTCCTTCTATAGTCAGATTTTTGTGATTTACCTCACGGTAATGCTGCATCAAATATTCCAGCCTAAAACGATTGATCATCTCATTATACTTCATTCCTATGCCCTGATTGATGATCATTGAGAGTTGCCTTCTATCAATCTCCGTATCTTTTGCCAGATCCTCTAAACTATAACTAATCTTAAGAAAACATTTTGACTCATGAACAAACTGTTTTACTTTTTCTACATAGCTTTCAAGTTGAGTTTCATCAAAAGGCGTATATTTTTTGGTAGCGCTCATTATTTTAACCTCTCCATACAAAATATGCGGACTATGAAAAAGCATGAAAGTGAATGCCATACATATAAAGCCCGAAACTATGGCGAAGGTAGTGTAGGCAAAATGATACTCGGATTTAGTTATAACAGACCATAAAAACATCAATGCGATTACACTGACACTTGTAACAAGGGAAAGCAGCCATTTAAATTCTGCACCACTAAAGTTTTTGCGTTGAGCTGTTTGGTTTATTTTATAGCGAGCATATATTTTTTTTACAGAAAAACCTACGTAAACCAAAATATACAGGCAGACAAACCAGGTTAAACCCTCAAAAATTAATGTTCCTTCATTCCAGTTTAAATAAGCATTACTATTATTAATATAGTTCTGAATTATTTCTTTTTTCTCAGCAGTAGGTTTGATATGAAAAGGAATAAGGTCAGCTAAAACCAATACAGATGGTAAAAAGTGCAAATAATCGTAAAAGCTGTTTCTCTTTTCATTATTCGGGTAAGCACGAATATATAGATAGGTTGCCGGCCCAAAGAGAAAGCCCGAAGGTATCCCCGTCCTGAAAATATGGGGAAAGTGAATGATGAGCCCACTCTCGTTCAAAAAAGTGATTAACAATGTCCATGTCAATGAAAATACAAGTAAAAAGAGCATTACATTAAGTGCGTTTGCTCTTCTTATTACCTTGAGCAGTAAAAGATAAGCGGCTAAGAAACCAATTGTGGTACCTATGAGACCTGCAGTAAAGATTATATCCATGCGTAGTGCATCAAAGTATTAAACATGAAAATCTTAAATTAAATAAGCAGGAAAATGTTTAAGAAACAACTCTATACACTAAACATCCAATAAAAAACTGTAAATTCACAAATTAATATTGAGCATTAGTACTTACAAAAGTCTTTACCGAGCCCTTTATGCTTATTTTTAACAAAAAAATAAACATAAGTTAATACGAAATTCACACTGATGAGTAAAAATATCTATGTACTTACTTTTAGTGTACATAAGCCATTAATTATATCATTCAAGGATAAAGTGTAATTTTTATAAAAAATTGTTTGAGTTTTAAATTTAAAAAACTAAACAATGACAGTAAATACGATATGATCTACCCCTCCAATATCAGGCATAGGAAACTTTGCTGTATTCAGTACAAATAGATTGTTGCGGAAGAAAAGACTTGTGATAATAACTTTACTTAATATAGCAAATAAGAATTTAGTAATCAATTCCATTCTCTTAGTAAATACCTTTACCTCAGAGGAGCCGCTTTCTTATCTTTTTGGAAAGCCGTATTGTAATTACTCTGACTGACCTTTAGCAAAAGTCAACACCCAAAAAATTTGCCAGAGTAATTTTAAGGGAGATAAGGTTATCTTAAGATTGCAGGACCATTAAGTATGTCGTCTTCTACGCACCATTTTTAGCCTCTTGTCTGGCTAATTCAAGTTTTTGCATCGTAGTCTTTCTATCATGTAAATGAGGGGAAGGAATAGCAGAGACTTCAACCCCTAAATATTCTCATACAGGTTTCCATCCGTCTGCTACATGACAACCATCAATTCACCAACGTTAAAAGGTAGTTACGTCATTATGGAGAAGCAAGCGCGACTCTTATACCCTCTTTTTGAAGAAACAAAGCTTTTATCGTTTAAAATCAAGCACTTTCAGTAATTTGCAGGTGCTTTTTTTATACCATTTATCAAATAAGTGATTTCGCCTTATCTTTAATGCTTATCATATAAGAGAACAAGTCAATCATGATTTTGCAGGTGAATACCTTCAAATAAGTATTAGAATTCATTAGCCTGTTTTGATGAATCGCTTTACCTTTGCCGACCATTGTAAAACTTAAATCGGAGTATGGCATGAAAACTTGGTTTGTTTGTAAAGTAAAGTATCAAAAGCAAGACGAAAAAGGGAAAGTAAAAAATGTAGCTGAGCAATATCTGGTGGACGCAGTCTCGTTTACTGAAGCGGAAACACGTATTTATGAGAAGATGGGCGAATTAATAGAAGGCGATTTTTATGTCTCAAACATCAGCAAAAGTAACTATACCGATGTTTTCCACTATGAAGATGCTGAAACCTGGCATAAATGTAAGATGACTTATACGCTGGAAGTTGAAGGCAGTGGAAAAGAGAAAAAGGTAACCAATTATATACTGCTTACTGCTCCTGATGTTAAGACCGCTTATGATAGGGTATACGAAAGTCTGAAGGGTATGCTGGTAGACTTTAAAGTACCTGAAATTGGAGAAAGCCCTATACTGGAAGTATTTCCTTACGAAAGCAATGTAGAAGAGAAATGGCAAGAGGCTCCTGACAATTTTGAACCCATTACTACTGAAGAAGGAGACCAGCAGGTGTAGTATAGCCTACTGATAACCACTACTAAGCATAATCTTTCGCATAAAGCGTTTATTGGCACTTCTTATTTCTATAAAATATAGTCCATCAGGAAGATGTTGCTGGCTTAGTTGATGCAAATTTACTTCCAATGGTGTTCGCGTATACATCAGTTTATCCTTGCATAATGCTTTGCCTTGTCTATCGTACAGGTGAAGCATTATTTCTTTGTTATACCAAAGGGCATTGGATAACCAAAAAACACCATTTGCCGGGTTTGGATACAAACGGAGGTGAGTATCTTCCGGATCATTTTTTGCAGAAGTCACATTGATCACTGTCAGTAATTTGCTGATTGTATTGGTGCAGCCATCGTTACTATGGGCAACAAGCGTAATCTGGTAAACCCCCATAGAATCATAGACCTGACTTACTTTTGCTCCCCTGGTTACTAACTGACCATCACCGAGATCCCAACTCCAGCTAATATTGGAAGATTCTTCATTTAGTGCTACCCCTTCAAATACTACTTCCCTATTTTCTGAAAGGTATATGGTATCCGGCGAAATATCGAAGTCTGCAAACTGATTGATACTCACTTCTATAGGGCTGGCTTCACTTTCTTTCAGACTATCTAAATTGGTAATGTAGTAAACTTTATCAGTATTTAACCCGCCAACCCTCAGGCTTTTACCTTTGTGAATAGGTTCACCTAATGTGGCATCTTCATAAAAATAGAATACATCTCCATTTGAAGGACTTATTGTCACTGTTTCTCCGCTACAAACACGTTGTGTAGAGAACTGGGGTTTTGGACTTTTCTTAAGTATTACAGACTTGCTAGTGGTATACTCACAGACAACCTCATTTTCAAAAGTATAGGTGAGTTCTACATTGAAATCCTGCTGGTTCGCATGTTCATAGGAATAGTCATAGATCAGTGTATCTGAAGTTCCCACAGCTTCGCCATTTATTATCCATGTAAGCTTACTTATTACAGTGGAAGGGGGTGTAGTGTGCCAGAACTTGAGTAAATATTTACTGGTATTGGATAGGGAGATGCTGTGTTTAATATCTACTTTAGGCTGAAGCACCTTAATGTTAACCGGCACAACAGAACTGGGATAATTTGGAGCATCATTGATGATATAATAAACGGTATCCTTGTACAAAGCTGAAGTTGTAAAATTATTCCCGCTATAAAGCAAATTACTGAGAGATTTATCACTATATACTTTTAGCTGATCGGTATTGCTGGCATAAATATTAGCTGATGAGCCATAGCAAATTAACTGATCCTCAATTATAGGCTTTGGTACGCGCTTCACTACGGTAAGTGTTTTCAATGCTACACTTTCACAGCCAGCACTGCTCAACACACTTAAACTGACATTGTATACCCCTTCTTCCTGGTATTGCACTGAGGGGTTTTGTTTGGTGCTTTCAAAACCATTCCCAAAATTCCATTGCCAAGCTACTGCCTCTGTACTGGTATCTTCCCACCTTATGGTGGCTATGCTTTCACTATTTAAGAAAAGGGTGTCCTGCGCATAAGTGCCTAAGTTCACTGACTTTACATGAAATGAAGCCTGAGGCTGCAATATTTTGACTTGTATCTGCTCAATTGAGTTTTCATAACCATCTTCCACTTTAGCCACAAAAAAGGAGGTATCCCCAGCCAGAGTAGAAGTCGTAAAGCTACTGTCTTCAGCTAACAATATTGTACCTAAGGCATCCTGATAAAACCGATAAAGCCCCCTTTCAGTTGGTTCAATTACCACAGTACTATCAACACATGCATACATGGTCTCCCTTACCAAAGGATTATTTTTATACTTAATATACTGCTCTTGCGCAGCTTCCGTAAGCTCCTGTAAACTTTCAAGACTTGATGCAGACAGCAAAGCAAAAGCTACGAACTGATGTTGACTTGGCACCAGGGTGTCCAAGGTTGCGCCGAGCAGATGCGCTACATCATTACCACTTCCACTGGTTCCTGCTTCTGTTTTACTTACCCCCTGTGACAGCCAGGAGTACCGTACCGAGTCAGAAAATACAGTTTCAAGGTCTGCGGTATTCCCATTCGCATTTTGCTTATCTATTGCACGATAAAGCGGTGCTTGTGCCGTTAGCAGTGCTATTCCACTGTAGGTATTGTTATTATGCACATACCCCAGAAGGTGAGATACATCCCAGTTAGCTTTGTTCTCCAGGGCATTTCCTATATCCCAATCAGCAAACATCGCGCTCTTAACATTGAACAGGGAATCTGTACCTAGATTAATAATTCGGTACTCTGAGATCAGATAATTTTGCCCGATGCCGGAAGTATTCGTCAGCCATTGCTGCTCTACTCTAAGATTCATTGGATGCTCTGCGCCTGCATCATTAAATACCGATTGAAGCAAAATATCGGACTGAGAAGACTGTCCGAAACGCACATTTTCCACTGTTTCAAAGTCCTGACTGTATGCTGAACCCGAAAAGTCCTGGACAGTATTGTCAGATACACTGTCAGAAGAAGCTCCTAGAATTAATCCAATGTGCTGTGCCAGCGTATCTCCCTGAAACACAAATCCTCTGTCCGCTATATTTTTACCAATATCACCATTGCTACCAATAGACAAGCGGATTTTTCCATTATCTAATAAAGGCTCACCTGATGAAGATACGATATAGAAATACTGATAATCTGTATACCCTTCATCTTCAAAGGCCAGGCGAAAATAGATTTGCTCATTGTTAGGTAAGTCTTCATGAAGATAAAGACTGAAGGCACCTGCTGGGCTCTGAATGCTTTCCAGAGTATCCAGCGCTCCAATTGTAAACACAGAATCCAGCATGCTTACGTAGCTGGAAGGAGAAGTAAGGGTTACCTTAGCAGCAGTGGAGGTCGGGCTAAGATAGTTTGTAAAAACAGCTTCTAAGTTTAACGTATCTCCATAAAAGGCAAATGCTCCAACATGGTTTTCGTAACTAAAAGCTGACATCCGTAAGGCAGGACTTTCAAAGTCAGTCAATGCTTTTCCCATATTCAGACGCCCTCTACCCATCTTTTCCAAATGCTGATTGTTGTTTCCTACGCTATAAATATTATCTGAGCTTAGCCGTAATTTTTCCATGATTTGCAAAGCATTCAACTCCGGATAATGTGCCTTAAGTAAAGCAGCAGTACCTGCCACCTGGGGCGTAGCCATGGATGATCCTCCTGAAAAAGCATAGGTATCACCGTCACGGGTGGTGTAAATGTTAGTTCCCGGAGCAGTTAGATCTACGAAGTAGCTGGTGGTAGTCACTGACCGTCTTTGATCGTTAGCATCAGTCTGGGCTACGGAAAGCACGTGGTTAAAGGATGCAGGATAAAAATCTTCCAGTTTACCACTGTTGCCGGCAGCAGCTACTACTACTGCATCTTTCTCCAGTACTGCATAATCTATCATATCCTGGCCAAAATTTGAAAAAGCATTGGCTCCTCCCCAAGATAAATTTATAACATCACATCCCATATCAGCAGCATAAGCAATAGCTTCATAACCCTGATAAAAGCTTCCATCAACGGATTTAAAAATCTTGACAGGCACATAAGATGAGCGAAAACCTGTACCGCTAATGCCAATTTTGTTATCAGTGGTACCTGAGGCTACGCCTGCTACCTGTATGCCGTGAATATTCTGATCAGCAGTTGGATCATTGTCATTATCCGCAAAGTCCCAGCCCAGAAAATTATCAATTAAGCCATCCCCGTCATCGTCAATACCATTGATAGGGTCAAGTTTATTTTTCCAGAGATTATCAGCCAGATCCTGATGGCCAAACTCAATGCCGGTGTCCAGTATGCCAATCAGTACAGAAGAATCTCCTTTCTCTATCGCCCAGGCTTCGTAGGCATTGATAAGCGAAAGGTATGCCTGAGAGCCACCCGACTTGGCCGCTTCGGGATCATTGGGAACATATTCGCCAGCTTGGTTTCCAAGGGGTTTGAGCAAATAATAAGGTTCTGCATATTCAACACTTTCCAACAGGAGTAAACGTTGAATTGCTTCATTCAAATTCTGGCTTTCCTCAAGCCTGATCTTGTAAATATTTTCAATATTAACCTTACTACTACTGTACCTCGCTCTACTGTTTGATTTGCTTGCAGAAAAATGGGCTGGAACTGCCTGTTCAATGTTTTTCAGAGGTAGCAGGGACCGGATTTCATTAAGAGGATTATCTGATGAAGTCTGACGTGCATTTTGAGGAGTAGATGATAAGCTGGCTTCTCTGAACTTTACGATAAGGGTATGAGGAGCATAATCCTGGGATGTAATGCCATCAGGCCAGGAGAACTCACGGATATGCTGTGCAAAGCTCATGCTATGCATCAACAGCAGACCACATACCCCTATGCTCAATCTAATCAAAAAGCTCATAGCCCTATTTTTATTCACTTAGTAAGAAGACTCCCTTTTTCCTGAAAACGTTGTAAACACTTATTAACTTTCAGGGCTAAATTAGGAGTATGTTGTTAACTAAGTCTTACTAAATCTAACAAAATACTACATGAGTTGAAATATGTAGCGGGCTATAAGCAGATGAATTTTTATTTAATCACTGAAGTTACGCAACTAAGCTGATACCTAATCCTTGCTTTATATCATTCAAATAGGCAAAGGCAGTTTTAATAGCT